>JADMJS010000120.1:16573-19947 GCA_018780435.1 Myxococcales bacterium | reverse complement strand
TGCGCTTGCCGGCGGGGGACGCCCCCCGCACCCCGATTTGCGCTTGCCGGCGGGGGACGCCCCCCGCACCCCCGGGGGCGAAACACGTTGCGCGCGACGAGCGCGATCTTGAACATCGGCGGCGACTGGCTTAAGCCGCCGCTCCATGAGTGATCTCGACACGTCCAATCTCCCGACGCGTAACACCAAGACCCGGCGCCCGGCGACGTCACGCAAGACCTCGGCAGCCATGGGTGACGGTGCGCACCTGGACTCGGGCGCTCTGACCCACGGGCTCGACTCGGCGCTCGGGGTGAACCCGATGGTGCGCGCTTTGGAGAACGCCCGGGCCGCGCTCGAAGCGCAACAGCGCCCGGCAGGCGACGTCGCGGGCGAGGTGGTCTGGTGCGCCATGATTCCGGCTCAGGTCATCCTGACGTCGCACCTCATCCGTCGGCCCTTGCCGCCGGAGCGACTGGAAGCGCTGGCGCGGGGCATCGAGCACGAGCAGCTCGACGACGGTGGTTTTCCACTCTACGACGGCGGGAAGAGCTACCTCTACGTGAGCGTCCTCGCGTACGTGGCGCTGCGGCTCGCGGGCCGCGACCCTGAACACGCCGCCTGCGCCCGCGCACGACGCTTTCTGGCCGGCGACGACGTCGCGTCTGTTCCCACCTGGGGCAAGCTGTGGCTCGCGATGATGGGCCTCTATGGCTGGGAGGGCGTGAACCCGATCCCGCCCGAGATTTGGTTGCTGCCCACGTCGGCGCCGATGCATCCGCGCCGCTTCTACAACCACACTCGGCTCATCTATCTCGGCTTCAGCTACCTGTACGGCGTACGTTTTCAGGGCCCCGAGACGCCGGTGGTCGCGGCCATCCGGGCTGAACTTTACCCGGGCGGCTTCGAACGCGTCGGCTTCGCGGCGTATCGATCGCGGATCTCGGCCCGCGACCGCTTCGTACCGGTCGACCCGGTGCTTGAGGCCACGTTCGCCGGGCTGGTGGGCTGGGAGAAGCTCGCACCGGACTCCGTTCGCGCCCGGGCGCTGGCCGTCGCGCTCGGCCGCATCGTCTGGGAGACGCGGGCGAGCCGCCACGTTGGCCTCAGTCCGGTGAATGGCCTGCTGAACGTCCTCGCCCTCCACCACGCCGGCCACAGCGACGCCGACGCGGCCTGGGCCGGTGTTGACTACTGGGCCTGGGAAGACGGGCGCGGCCGGCGGGTCGCGGGCGCCTCGTCGAACACGTGGGACTCGGCGTTTGCGGCGAGGGCGCTGACCTCGGGGCCGCTCACCGCAACGTCAAGCGCGATGCTGTCGTCGTTTCATCGGTTCTTCGGAGGCGCTCAAGCGTTGGCCGAGGTCGAGGCCGATGGCCCGATCGCGCCACTGGCGACTCGAGAGAGCTGCGACCGAATGCCGATCACCGGCGGCTTCTGCTTCGGTGATCCCACACACCGGTGGCCCGTGAGCGACTGCACGGCGGAGGCGCTCTCGGCCATCGTCGCCATCGAGGGACTGCGCGAGGTGGACGTCGCGCGGCTCCCGGACGAGCGCGTCGCGCTCGCGGTGCGCTTCATCCTCGACCGCCAAAACGCGGACGGCGGCTTCTCGAGCTACGAGCCGGCGCGCGGGGGGCGCCTCCTCGAGAAGGTCAATCCGTCCGAGATGTTCGGAAACTGCATGGGGGAGTACAGCTACCTTGAGTGCACATCGAGCTGCGTTCAAGGCCTCTCGCACGTGCTCGCCGCCCGGACACTCGAAGCGGCGCTCGGGAGACGCGTGTCCGCCGCTATCGAACGCGGTGTGGACTACATCTCGCGCTGTCAGCGGCCCGACGGCGGCTTCGAGGCCTTCTGGGGAGTCAACTTCACCTACGCCACGTGGTTTGCCATCGCCGGGCTCCGGGCCGCGGGTCGCGCGCCCCACGATCCACGGATCTCCCGCGCCGTGGCCTTCCTGCTTGCCCATCGGCACGCCGACGGTGGCTGGGGTGAAGACGCCGAGAGCTGCATCACTCATGAGTGGGTCAAGACCCCGTCGAGCCAGGTCATCATGACGAGCTGGGCGATGCTCGCGCTCATGGAGTCGGGCCTCACGGGTGGGACGGTCACTGCCGCGCTCGAGACCGCGGCGTCGCTGTTGATTCAACGACAGCAGCCGGACGGCTTCTGGCCACGGGAGCGCGTCGCCGGGATCTTCTTCGACACGGCCGGGCTCCATTACGACCTTTACCGTCTGTATTTTCCCCTCTGGGCGCTCAACCGCTTCGCGGGCAGTCGAGGCACGGATCGCGCGACCTGAGGCGTGCGTGGCGCCGACGCACCCCGGGACCGAGTTTCAATTGTGGTCGCGATCGTAGAATCCGCGTGCCCCCGCTGAAGACCTGAACTGCCATGTCCCGAAGTGCCCCTCAGGTTCAGCACCTTGGGGGATCTCATGTTCGACGTCCGTTTTCATCGCATCCGTACGAAGTCGTCTCACTTAGCCGGAGTTGCCGGTGTCTTCGCGTGGCTCAGCCTCGCCGCCTGCGGGAAAGAGGGTGAGGTCTCATCATCGCCCCGGCTTGTCGGCTCCCCGTCGTCGTCGGTAGGCGTAACGGTCGCGCCTATCGAGGGCTCCACGGACGACGAGTGGGTGGCGCCGCCGGAGGGCGGGACCGAAGCGCCGGCCCCGGAAGCGGATGCGGGCGGACCCACCGATCCCGGCGATGTCGGCGAGCCGGCGCCCCCGGGAACGGACACCACGGAGCCCGACGCGGGCGCCCCCCCGCCGGCGTGTAGCAGCGACGCCGAGTGCGACGACGGCGAGCCCTGCAACGGCTCAGAACGATGCGACTCTTTCGCCGGGTGCATGCCCGGCTACCCGCTCGAGTGCGACGACGGACTCCCCTGCAACGGTCGCGAGATCTGCATGTGGGGCCAGGGCTGCGTCTCGAGCGACGCGCCACAATGCGACGACGGCGAGGCGTGCAACGGCGTCGAGACGTGCGACCCGCAGCTCGGATGCCTTTCGGGCACGCCGATCGCCTGCGACGACGGCGACGCGTGCAACGGCGTCGAGACCTGCTCGGGCGGCTCGTGCCAGCCGGGGTCGTCACCCTCCTGCGACGACGGCGAGCCGTGCAACGGCGTCGAGACCTGCAACCCCTTCGCGGGCTGCATGCCGGGCGACGCACCGAACTGCGACGACGGCCAGTTCTGCAACGGCCGCGAGATCTGCGTGTGGGGCCAGGGCTGCCAGTCCGGCTCGCCCGCCCAATGCGACGACGGCGACGCCTGCAATGGCACCGAGACCTGTGATGATACGTGGGGTTGTATCCCCGGCACGAGCGTGGCGTGCGACGACGGCGACGCGTGCAACGGCGTCGAGACCTGCTCGGGCGGCTCGTGCC
>JADMJS010000120.1:0-16473 GCA_018780435.1 Myxococcales bacterium | reverse complement strand
CGGCGACGCGTGCAACGGCGTCGAGACCTGCTCGGGCGGCTCGTGCCAGCCGGGGGCGGCTCTCTACTGCGATGATGGTGACGCCTGCAACGGCGTCGAGACCTGCAACCCCTTCGCGGGCTGCATGCCGGGGTCCGGCCCCGCGTGCGACGACGGCGACGCGTGTAACGGCGTCGAGACGTGTTATGGCGGCACCTGCCAGCCGGGGTCGCCCGTCTATTGCGACGACGGGGATTCGTGCAACGGCGTCGAGTCGTGTAGCGGTGGGTACTGTCAGCCCGGCAGCCCGCTCGTGTGCGACGACGGGGAACCCTGCAACGGCGTCGAAGCGTGCAGCCCGGGTTCGGGCTGCCTCCCGGGCGAGCCTCTCTACTGCGACGACGGCGAGCCCTGCAATGGCCGGGAGCTCTGCGTCTGGGGTGAAGGCTGCCATTCGGGCGAGCCCGAAGATTGTGACGACGGTGACGTCTGCAACGGCATCGAACGCTGCGAGTGGGGCTGGGGCTGCGTGAGCGACCCGTGGCCGCCCTGCGACGACGGGATCGCCTGCAACGGCACCGAGTCGTGTCACCCGGAGGATGGGACCTGCACTCATGGAGAGCCGGTCGTCTGCGACGATAGCGACGTCTGCAACGGCACCGAGACCTGCCGTGAGTCCGATGGCTACTGCGAGCCGGGCACGCCGCTCGAGTGTGACGACGGCGACGCCTGCAACGGTCGTGAGATGTGCTCCCCGGGAAGCGGCTGCCTCGCCGGCGAGCCCGTCGATTGCGACGATGACCTCACGTGTACGGCCGACCGCTGCGACTCGGCCACCGGCGAGTGCGTCCACGACGACGACGTCGAGCAATGCGAGTGCGAAGGCACGCCGACCTCCGTGTCCTACCAGAAGAGCTTCGAGCTCGAGAAGGCGACCATCGCGTGCCCCATCGTCGGTGGCAGCGCCGGCTTCTCGTCGAGCTTGAGCTTCAGCGGGTCCGTCAGCGGCGCGCATTGCGGGAACGAATGTGAAGCGGCCGTCAACCTTCAAGGCGAACTGTCTGCGACCCTCGACCTGTGCTCGGACTCGATTACCGCTAAGGGGTCGGCCAGCTACACCGGGACGAGCAAGTCGTGCCCCGGCTGCGACGAGAACTGCAAGCAGGAGTGCAAAGGCGGCACGTGCGATAAGAACGAGTTTTCGGGCCAGGCGTCGCTCACGGTGTCCCGCTTCTACGGCTACCAGGTCGAGAAGACGGCCGGTCCCGCGAAGGTCAACATCAAGTGCGGCGCGACGCTCTCCGGCACGCCCTCGGTAACGGCTCGAGGCGCCAAGACCGACGACAACGGCTTTCAGTGTGAAGGCGAGGAATGCACCGAGTGTCTGAGCGCAGACGCGTCGGTGGGCTTCGGCGTCGCGGGATCGGTCGGCTGCTTCATCTCGGTCGACTTCTGGGACGGCTGGGTCGGCGCCACGCTCGGCTGTCAAGAGTGCGGCACGGTCGGCGTCGACGTCTGGGCCGGTGGCGGCGGCCAGAAGGGCGCGTGCGGCGGCAACCTCTGCGCCTTCGCCGGGGCCGGCGCCCGGGCCAACGCCAACACCCCGTGTATCGGCGTCTCGGTGGGCTGGATCGGGGCCTCGGTTCAGTGCTCGGCCTCCGCCAACGCCTGCGCTGAAGCGAACAACTGCGCCGGAGGCGGCGCGGGTCGCTGTGCCGACGGCGCCGATGCCGGGACGAGTGTGTCCTGCAACGTCAGCGCGAACGGCTCTTGTCAGTGACACGCCGCGTTCTCTGAAGCCCTCGCGACCGTCGGGGCTTCAGAGGGGCCGGCCAATGCACCGAAGTCCAATTTAGGTTCAGACGACGTCCAACTCGACGCGCCCCGGGGCCACGCCCCCATCGCGCACCCCACTCTGGAGAGCACCATGAACCGATACGACCGACTCCCACTCGACAGGCACTCCGGTCGCCTGAGCCTCCCGGTCCGTGCTGGCGCCGTCGCCTTCCTGGCGCTCTCGTGCGCCGAAGCGCCGATCTCGGACGGCGGCGACTCGTCGTCGCTCACCGAAAAGGGCCCGTCGGCCCTCACGACCGTCGCCGGGGCGGACCCCACGGCGAGCGTCCCGAACGCAGCCGCGCGGCTGGCTTCGGACCAAGCGGCCGTCGGCCCGCGCCCGCAACTGGCCCCTTCCGGGCCGCCCGCCGAGCGACCGGCCGTGCTCTCTCGGGAGTTTGCCTGCCGCGCCGACCAGGTGGGTCAGGAGATGCGGGTCGGTGAGGTGGCCGGTCGGCCGGGAGCGGGTCTCTTCATCCGGCCGCAGGGCAACGAGTGCCAGTTCGGGCTCGTCCACCGCGCGGCGGATGGGCGCGAGGTGCCTCTGTCCGAGTCGCCGGGGGGGTACCTCTTCAGCGCGGGTCAGGTGGCCGGCGGGCGCGCCGTCGTCTGTACCAACGACATCCGCCATGTCGCCGTGGGTCGCGGTGACGGCCGGACCATCGAGGAGGTCGTCATCGCCTGCGCCACCGAACGGCCGGACGGGTCGTGGACGGGTCTCGTCGACGTCGTCACGCCGGATGGCGAATGGGCGGCCTGGCTACGTGAGGTCGTCCCGGCGCCGAACGGCGGCGTCGCCATACGGTGGGCACGCGACTTCTCGTTCTCGGTGCTCAACATGACCGACGCGGGCCGACCGCCCGAAGACGGGCTCTACGAGACCGTCGTCTCCGTGTCGGGTGAGGCGCCGGAGGGGACCACGACCCAGAAGATCAGCGACCGTTCGAACCCGCTCACGGGCGCCGAGTTCAAGCCTTGGAAGCCCACCGACGAAGAGAAAGACGCGCTCGGCGAGTACATCGACTTCGACGAGGGGCCGTGCCGCGGCGGGTGTGCCGCGCCCGACGCGCCGCAGTCGCCGGAGCTCCCGAACCAGACGACCCTGCCGGTGGGACCGGGGGCGGTCGCGCGCTGAGTCCATGGTCGCGTCCTCGGGACCCGCCGTCCCGACTGGACCGTTCGCCGAGGTCGTAGCATGCTGCTCGCCCTGTACGGCCCACCAAGGGTCAAACGAGGCGAAGGATGAGCTCCGACAAGCCGGTGGTGCGTCCAGGGATTGACGCGGTAGCCCAAGCTATTGACGGGGACTTCGTCGCCGGACGCAACGTCCGCGCGACCATGCCACCCCCCTCGGTGCCGATCTTCGATACTGGGACCTCCGAAGTCGCCCTCCCGATCGAGAGCCAACCGGCGTCGGCGGTAGCTGCGCTTCCAAAGCCGCTCGAGCTCGTTCAGCGTTTCCTCGCGGCGCTCGCCGTCGACGACATGGCCGCCATCCGGGAGATCATGGATCCCGGCGTGTTCGTGTCCATCCACAGCGGCTTCGACATGCCGTGGATCCTCCGCGCGCGGGGTATAGCCGACGTGATCGCCCTCATCCGTCACAACTACGGGACGGTCGAGAATCAGACGCCTCAGATCCTGACGGTCAGCGAGACGGAGGATTGCGTCTACTTCGTCCTGCGTGAACAAGGGCGACGCAAAGACACGGGCGCCGACTACGACGCGACCGGCATGCAACAATACCTCTGCGCAGGGGGCCGTATCGTGTCGGTGCTCCAGGTGGTTTCGCCGAGGACGCCCGACGCCGTCGCCCCCGGGTAGCGCCGTGGCGAGCGAGCTGTCACGTGGTGGAGGTTGACGCTCGCGGCAGCCGCATATAGGTTCCGCCGCTCGCCGGCGGCAGATGCCGGGCCCGTGATCCCCACCGGGACCCCTCACGCGTCCGGGGCAGCCAAGCCGGCTCGAGCCATCAGCGGGAGCCCCCATGGAAGAGACGAGCGAGTTGATGCGGATCCGCCAGGCGAAGGCCGAGGCGATGAGGGCGGCGGGTCAGAACCCCTTCGCCAATGACTTCCCGGTCTCCCACACGCTCGAAGAGGTCCGACTCGACGCGGGCGAGACCGCTCCCGACATGAACGCCGTCCCCGAGGGCGCCACGCGCTATCGAGTGGCGGGGCGCGTGCTCGCCGTCAACGACATGGGCAAGGCGGCCTTCGTGCGCCTTCGCGACCGGTCGGCGACCGAGGCCAACCCGGTGTTTCAGGTCTACCTGAAGAAGGACCTGCTCGGCGACGAGGCCTATGAGCAGTTCAAGTCGATGGTCGACCAAGGTGACATCGTCGCTGTGGTCGGTCCCGTCTTCCGCACCCGTCGTGGCGAGCTCTCCATCCTCGTCGAACGCCTTCAGTTGCTGACGAAGGCGTACCGACCCCTTCCGGACAAGTGGCACGGGCTCACCGACAAGGAGACTCGCTTCCGTCAGCGTTATGCCGACCTCATCATGGGCATGGACGTCCGTGAGGTCTTCCGTATCCGCGCCAAGATCGTGAGCTTCATCCGCCGCTTCCTTGAGACACGCGGCTTCATGGAGGTCGAGACGCCGATGCTGCAGGCCGTCGCGGGCGGTGCCGCGGCGCGCCCCTTCGAGACGTGGCACAACGCGCTCGGGATCCCGCTCTACATGCGTATTGCGCCGGAGCTTTACCTGAAGCGGCTCGTCGTCGGCGGCTTCGAGCGGGTCTACGAGCTCAACCGCAACTTCCGCAACGAGGGGATGAGCCAGAAGCACAACCCCGAGTTCACGATGCTGGAGTTCTATCAGGCCTACGCGACCTATGAAGACCTCATCGAGCTCACGCAGGTCATGCTGTCGGAGCTCTGCGTGGCGGTCCATGGCCGCAACACGACCGAGTACGCGGGCCATACCATCTCGTTTCAAGCCCCGTTCGCCCGCTACACGGTGCGTGAGGCCCTCACCGCCATCGCCGACGTGCCACCGGAGCTCACCGGCACCCTCGAGGGCCTCCGTGCGGCTGCGGCCGAGCGGGGCGTCCACCTCGATCCGAAGGCGAGCTACGCGAAGACGCTGGTCTTTCTCTTCGAAGAGCTGTGCGAGAAGAAGCTCATCCAGCCGACCTTCATCACCCGTTACCCGGCCGAGGTCTCGCCGCTCTCGCGCAAGAACGACCAGGATCCGGAGTGGGTGGATCGCTTCGAGCTCTTCATCGCGGGCAACGAAGTGGCGAACGCCTTCTCGGAGCTGAACGATCCTATCGATCAGAAGGCGCGCTTCGAGGACCAGGTCGCAGCGCGCGCCGCCGGCGACGACGAGGCCCACCCCATCGACTACGACTACATTCGCGCGCTCGAATACGGAATGCCACCGGCGGCGGGGCAGGGGATCGGCATCGATCGCATCACGATGCTCCTCACCGGGCGGGACTCCATCCGTGAGGTCATCTTCTTTCCGCACATGCGGCCCGAGGTATTCCACGCCGGGTCCGGTGACGGCCCCCCGGACCCGTCCACCGCCGGTCCGGCCAATGGCCAGGGCTGAGCCCGCGGCTTGACGACGCTCGCCCGTGTCACGGCGGAGGGTGGCGCGGGATCTCCGCTCTTCCTCATCGCCTCCGAGTGGCTCTATGGGCTGATCGCGTTTGGCGCGCTCTTCGTCCTCTGGCTCGTCTATCTCCTCATCCCGCGAATCGGGCGCCTCTCGACGTCCCTCCTCAACTTGCTCTGGCGACGGGGTGACGTACCGTCCCTGAAGCGCGTCGTGGTGGTCACGTTCGCTGCCGTAGGCCTCGTCCTCGGCGGCGCCATCGGCTTCTCGCGCCTCTCCCCCGAAGCCCAGTATTTCGTGACGATCGGCGCCTTCCTCCTCGTCATCATCACGGTCGTCCTCCTCGTGGTGGCCTTCATCACGTGGCTCACGCTCGGCCTCTTTCAGCTCGTCTCGGGGCCGCTCTTGTCCCGAAACGTCGTCCTCTTCGTGGGGTGGCATTTCCTGCGCGCTCATCGGGCCGTGACGCCTGAACTACGCACCTATGAGGGCGGGCGACGTCCGCATGGCGCCATCCTGGCCGTGCTGGTCGCAATCTTCACCGCCGGGGCGGCGACCGTTCACCTGCTCCCGTGGAGCCGAGTCCTCACAGGCCCGGCCAAGACCGTCGGCGCCGTCCAGATCGCCCTCGCGGTGGCGGCCCTGCTCGTCGCTTCCTTCTACTTTCGGCCGGTGCGCGCCCCAGGCTCTTCGGATCTCTTCGACCGCGTCGATCAACGGTTGCGGCGGCTCCCGAACCTCTTGACGGTGACCGTGACGACCTTCGTCTCCATCGTGGGCGTCGGCGTCGGCGTATGGGCGCTCATCGTGGTCCTGTCCGTGATGGGCGGCTTTGAACAGGATCTGAAGGGCAAGATCCTGTCGACGAACCCGCACATCCTCATCCAAGACCAGGAGCCGATGGAGGGGATCCCCGACGTCCCGGTCCTCCTCGCCGAGCTCTCCCGACTGGCCGGAGTGAAGGCCGCGTTGCCCTACGTGCAAGGCGAGGTCATCGTGAACTCGCGCGACAACCGTAACGTCGCGATGACGCTGCGTGGCATCGACCCGCGTGGGCTCGCGGCGGTCGATCACCATCTCCAGCGCAGCGTGGTCTCGGGTTCGATCGAGAACCTCGTCGCGCCGGAACGCGTCCTCCCGGCGGCCGAGTGGCGTTTGCAGGGCGGCGGCTTTCTCGATGAGCCCGCCCCGGAATCGGCGGCCCCGGGCCCAGCGGAAGAGCCGGTGCCGGATCCGCTCGCGCCCACCGAGATCCCGACGGACCTGCTCGCGCCAACGCCGATCCCGGGCGTGGACGTCGGCCCCACGCCCGCGTCGAGCGTTCGGTCTGAACCGCTGCGGCCCGGGCTCGTCCTCGGACGTGAGCTCGCGAGCAGCCTCCACGTCACCATCGGCAGCGAAGTGACCGTGGTCTCTCCGAAGGATGACGCCGGCTTCCTCGGGGTTCAGCCCCGTGCGCGCACCTATCGAGTGGCGGCCATCTTCGCGACCGGGATGTACGACTTCGACTCGAAGCAGGGCTACGTCATGTTGGCGGAAGCACAGCGCTTCTTTCAGATGGGCCAGGACATCAACCGAATCGAGCTCCACTTGACCGACGTCGACGACTCGGACTCGGTCGTGGCGCTCGCGAAGCCGCTGGTACAAGCCGCGAGCGATCGCCTCGCGGCGCAGACGGGCACGCGGGCCAACCTCGACGTCCTCGACTGGAAGAGCCTCAACAAGAACCTCTTCAGCGCCCTGATGCTCGAACGCATCGTCATGTTCGTGGTGCTCGGCTTCATCTCGCTCGTCGCGGCGTTCAACGTCGTCGGGTCGCTCGTGATGATCATCTTGGACAAGCGCCGCGAGATCGCGGTGCTGAAATCCCTCGGGTCCCCCGAACGCGCCGTCTTCCGCATGTTTCTGGTTCTCGGGGGCGCCGTCGGCACGATAGGCTCGACGTCCGGCCTCCTGGTCGGCATGCTCTCGCTCTACGCCATCTCCGGACTGGGGCTCCCCCTCCCGAAGCAGTACTACATCGACAAGCTCCCCGTGTTCATCGATCCGATCACCATCGGGATCATCTACCTCGCCGGCATCGCGCTCTGCGCTCTGGCCACGATCTACCCGGCGCTCGAAGCCAGCTCCGTCGACCCCGTCGACGGCCTGCGCAACGAGTGACCGGCGCTACTGGAACGGACCCACGAGATGACCGAGGACAGGGCGCAAGACCACCGCCGACGCGCCGCCGACGAACGGCAGCTCATCTGCGACGTGCAGGGCGTCTCGAAGCGCTTCGACATGCGCGGCAAGAGCCTCGAGATCCTGCGCGGGGTCGACCTGCAGATCCGCGCGGGCGACCTCTGCTCGATCGTCGGCCAGTCGGGCGTGGGGAAGTCCACGCTGATGCACATCCTCGGCACGCTCGACCGCCCCGCGTCCGGCAAGGTGAGCTACTTCGGCGAAGACGTCTTCGCTCTCCCCGAGGCGGAGCTCGCAGCCTTCCGAAACCGTCGCCTCGGCTTCGTCTTCCAATTTCACCACCTCTTGCCGGAGCTCACGGCTGAAGAGAACGCGGCCCTCCCGCTCATGATCGCACGTACGCCTCGGGCTCGCGCGCTCGACCGGGCCCGGGCCCTCCTCACGGAGGTCGGCCTCGGGGCTCGCCTTCACCATCGCCCCGGTGAGCTCAGCGGCGGCGAACAACAACGCGTGGCCATCGCACGCGCCTTGATTGGAGAACCTTCGATCGTGCTCGCTGACGAGCCCACCGGAAACCTCGACGTTGCCACCAGCGACGAGATCCACGAGCTGATTCTGAAGATGAACGAGCGCCTCGGCGTCTCGTTCGTCATCGTGACCCACAACCCGTCGCTCGCTTCGATGATGACCCGTCGCCTTGTGATGCGGGACGGCAAGGTGTACGAGTAGCGCCCATGTTTTCGGCCGGCGCCATGCGCCAAGCCATCCTTGTCGTCCTCTTCACCTTCGCTTTGTGGACCCGGCCTGAACTGGCGGCGGCTCTCGAGACGAAGATGGTGGGTCTAATCGAGCTCGACGGGCTCGTCCGCATCCCTGCGGACACCGTCCTCGCCCGCATCAACACACGAAAAGACGCTCAGCTCGAGCCCGCCGTCGTCTCGGACGACATCAAGCGGCTCTTCGAGACCGGGGCCTTCTCGGACATCACCGTCGCCACGCGCGACTTGCCGGATGGGCGCGTCATCGTGCGCTACATCCTCGTCGAGCGTCCGATCCTCGGCGCGGTCAAGTACGAGGGCAACGACGAGCTGAGTGAGGACGACCTCAAGGAGGTCGTGGATCTCCAGACCTTCGAGGTCCTCGACGAAGGCCGCATCAAGAACGTGGTCTCGAAGATCCGAGAGCGCTACATCAAAGACGGTTACTACCTCGCCAAGGTCGATTACCGGCTCGATTCGCGGCCCGGCAACGCCGTCGACGTCGTGTTCGTCATCACCGAGGGCGACGAGGTCAAGGTCACGTCGATCGCGTTCCTGGGCAACAAGGCGCTGACCGAAGACGAGCTCGAGATGGTCATGCGGACCAAAGAGGGCGGGTGGTTCTCGTTCCTCACGAGCTCCGGTCAGTTCAATCAGAAGGCGCTCGAGGACGACACGCAGATCCTGCGTCAGTACTACCTCCACAAGGGCTTCGTCGACGTGAAGGTCTACCCGCCGACCGCGACGCTCGGACCCGACAAGCGGTCGATCGACATCGTCATTCCTCTCGAGGAAGGCAATCCCTACACCATGCGGGTCGTCGACGCCCTCGAAGAGAACCCGGCGATCGGCCCCGACGGCAAAGAGGCGCCGCTCTGGAGCGCCGACTTCCTCCGCAGCAAGCTCTCGCTGAAGCCCGGTGACCGCTTCGACATCTTGCTCATGCAGAAGGACACGCAGGCGCTGAAGGCGGTCTACCAGGACCTCGGCTACGCCAACGCCACGGTCTCGAACGCGAGCCTGCGCGACACCGAGAAGCGCCAGATCGAGTTCACCTACAAGGTGCAGAAGGGCAAGAAGACCTACATCGGGCGCATCAAGTTCGCCGGCAACGACACGACCCGCGACAAGGTCATGCGGCGTGTGATGACCATCGCAGAAGGCGACCTGTACAGCGGCACCTTGGTCGAGGAGAGCCGTCGTCAGGTCTTGCGCCAGGGCTTCTTCGACAAGGTCGACATCGCGACGGAGCAGGGCGACGACGACGAACACGTGAACCTCACGGTGACCGTGAAGGAGCGCCAGACGGGCACCTTCCAGGTCGGCGCCGGCTTCTCGAGCCTCGAAAACTTCATCTTCACGGCCCAGATCTCGAAGCAGAACTTCCTCGGACACGGCCAGACGGTCAGCATCCAGGCGACGCTCTCGTCCATCCGCAGCCTCTACCAGCTCAGCTTCTTCGACCCCTACTTCCTCGACTCCCAGTGGCAGCTCTCGGTCGATCTCTTCAACTTCCAGCAGGACTTCGACGACTTCGGCAAGACCGAGTCGGGCGGTTCACTCGGCTTCGGCTACCGCTTCACGGAAGACCTGACGCTCTCGCTCGGCTACACCCTGAAGTACGTCGACGTCGGTGTCGGGGGGATTGGATCGTCGAGCCGCGTCGAGATCTTCGACCTTCAGCAAGACGGCCTCACCTCCGCGCTCAAGACGACGCTGTCCTACGACACGCGCGACGACCGCCAGTTCCCGAAAGAGGGCACCTTCACGACCGGCTCGGTCGAGGTGGCGCACCCCTATCTCGGGAGCGACGTCGAGTTCATCCGGCTCCTCGGACGGTCGCGCTGGTACTTCAATCCGTTCTGGGAGTTCGTCCTCAAGCTGAACGGCACCATCGGCTGGGTCGTGAACCCGGACGGCGAGATCCCGATCTTCGAACGCTTCTTCGTGGGCGGCATCTTCGACGTGCGCGGCTTCCCGCGGAACAGCCTCGGTCCGTCCATCGACGTGCCGCGCACGAGCGACCCGGGTACGGGCCTCACGCCCTTCACGATCGGCGGCAACAAGGAGCTCATCTTCAACGTCGAGCTCGAGTTCCCCATCGTTCAGCAGATCAACCTCCGCGGCGTGGTGTTCTTCGACGCGGGCAACGCCTATGGGGAGAGCGAGAACATCGACTTCACCCTCCTGCGCCCGTCGGCAGGCGTCGGTATCCGCTGGTGGAGTCCGGTCGGCCCGCTGCGCTTCGAGTGGGGCTTCCCGCTGAACCCGAAGCCGGATGAAGAGCCCGTCGTGTTCGAGTTCACCATCGGCAACTCGTTCTGATCGCACCCGTGTGTCGCTTCGTCCGGAACACGCTTCGGCTTCATTGACGCGACTTCGCCGGGCCCCTATAAAGCGCCCCTCTGGCCAGCCCTGAACTATCGGGCATGCCGGCCACTGCATCCGTGTTTCACCAAGGGAGCGACGGGTGGGCCGTCGCGTCCTCCCTCCCTCGCTCCAGGAGCTCCCCGCACATGAAGGCCCTCCTTTCGGCTCTCCTCTTCGCCGTCGCGCTCGCGTTCACCACTCCGGCATCGGCTCAGGCGCTCAAGATCGGCGTCGTCGACGTCCAGAAGGCCATTCAGACCGTTCCGGAGGGCAAAGCGGCCAAGCAAAAACTCGAAGCGGACGCCAAGCGCATTCAGTCCGACATCGACAAGCAGCA
Organism: Myxococcales bacterium; assembly: GCA_018780435.1. Classification (GTDB taxonomy): domain Bacteria; phylum Myxococcota_A; class UBA9042; genus SXOO01. Next base: position 5,444 of record JADMJS010000120.1, on the reverse strand, counting down.
GAACGAGCTCAAGACGATGAAAGATGAGCTCGAGCGCCAGGCGGCGCTTCTCCAGGACGCCGTGAAGCGCGAGAAGATGAAGCTCTACCAGCAGAAGCTCATGCAGCTCCAAGAGGGCTACGTGAAGAACCAGCAGGATCTGAAGGAGAAGGAAGGCAAGCTCCTGAAGCCGATCCTCGAGAAGATCACCAAGACCGCCGAAGCGGTCGCAAAAGCCGAGGGTTACACCCTCATCGTCGAGAAGGGCGCCGTCCTCTTCGCCGTCCCCGCCATCGACATCACCGACACCGTGATCGCTCGGTACGGAAAATGACCATGGGCCGGCTGGCCTCCCTCCTCAGCACGGCTCCCGGCATGGACGTCGCGGCGCGCCGAATGGCGGCGTGCGCGGCTCTATGCGCGGCTCTTGTCGCCTGCAAAGGAGAGCCTGCCGAGGTCCCTCAGGTCCCGGTCGAGGCGCCACCCGCGTCCGAGCTCCCGAGGCCGCCGACACCCGAAGGCGCGGTTCTACCGACGATTTCGGCGGGGCCGTCGCGTGAAGCCGAGCCCAACGAGAGTCGAGAGCAAGCGTCGGCCCTCCCGATGAACGGGGCGGTCCTCGGCGTCCTGTCCGCGCCAGCACCCACCACGACCGATGGCGCCTCTCCGCCCGCGCCCCAAGACGGGAGACCCGGTGACGAGGATTGGTACGTCCTGACCCTAGACGGGACCGGGATGCAGCAGGTGCGACTGCAGCTGACGCCGGAAGGGCGGGCCGATCTCGTCCTCGAGTGGATGGCGACCGAAGCCCCTCTGCCCCCACCGGAGACCAAGAAGAAGGGGCGCGCCAGACGGGAGCCGAAGTCCGACGTCCTCGCGTCCATCGACAACGCGGGTGAAGGCGAGGTCGAGATCCTACCGCCGGTCTCGTTATCGCCGGGGCGTCACTTCTTTCGAGTCAAGTCGAAGTCGGTGAAGGCCAAGGCTCGGAAGAAGGGGGCGCCGCCGCCGCCGGTCATCGATTCGCCTTACCGCCTCTCGACCACCATCATCGACCCGGAGCCGGGCCTTGAGCAGGAGCCGAATGGCGACACCACGTCCGCGGGCCTGCTGAGGCCGGGCGAGCCACGACAGGGCTACTGCGGCTGGGGCAAAGACCTCGACTGGTACAAGCTCGATCTCCAGGGCGCCGATCCGGGCGGCTACCTCCGTATCGACGTCTCGGGCGTGCCCGACGTGCGGCTGCGGCTGTGGCTCGTCGACAAGTCCAAAGCGACCATCGTGAAGCTGCCCGAAGGGAAGGGCAGCCTGGAGGCGGGGCGCTCGGTGGTCGTGCGCGACGTGATGATCTCCCCGGACGCGCAGCCCTACTACGTCGCGGTCGACGCGCTCCGTGGCGCGAGCCCGTCCGAGCGGTACACGCTGGGGCTGTCGCTCGAGCCGAGCGACGCCACTCGGGAGTCGGAGCCGAACTGGCGGCCGCAGAACGCCAGTCGCGTCCCGCCGAACGCCGAGATGCGGGGCTTCATCTCCCACCCGACGGACTGGGACGTCTTTCGGTTCGAGAGCCTCGAGCCGATGCAGGCGACCATCACCGTCACGGGCGTACCGGACGTCGATCTGCAGGTCGAAGCTATCGTCGGCAGCCGGGTGACGCTCACTATCAACGACGCGCCGACGGGCGCCCCGGAGACCTTGCCTCTCGTTCAGGTCGGGCCCGAGCCTGCGTTCATCCGGGTGACCAGCCGCTCTAACACCTACAACGCGGAGAAGTCGTACCTCGTGACGAGCAGCTTCACCGCGGCGGGGCTCGGTGAGCTCGAGCCCAACGGCGACTTCGCTGAGGTGACGGGGGCCACGCTCCGGGCCGGCCAAGCGCTCGACGGTCACATTCACCCGCGCGCGGACCTCGACGTCTATGCCTTCGATGTTACAGGAGAACCCGGCACGCTGACGCCACTCAGCCTCGAGCTGTCGGGGGTCCCCGGCATGAGCCTCGCGCTCCAGCTCTACGACGAGAAGAAGTCCCTCATCACCAAGAAGACGGGAATCACCCTCGAAGCGCCGGGCGGCATCACTCACGACTTCGCGCCCGGCCGTTATTACGCCCGCGTCCGCGAAGAGACAGGCCAGAACGCGTCGGCGGACCACGCCTACACCATTCGCCTCGGTCAGCCCTCGGTCACGCCCCCGGACGCCGTCCCCGACGAGCTCGCCCCGCCGGGGTGACGCGCCCTCCTTTGAGGGAGCCCCTTGCCCCAAATCGTCGGCGTCCGGTGCGCGAAATCGCTTCGCCTCGCGCGTCCAGGGCGCTTCCGGTGTCTCACCGGGCAATGAGCCCGCTTTCGCCACCGGAAGCGCCCTGGCCATCGCGAGTCGAGGGCGATTTCGCGGCACCTCCCGCCGACGATTTGGGCCTTGCTCTGGCGAGTTCAGCCAGTAAGCTTCCGCGCGCACACCGGATGACCCGGACGCCTCGCTCAGAATCGAACTACAGGGAGTACCCCATGGTCACCATGACGGACGAGTGCCGAGCCTACCTCGAGACGCAAGCGGCGCGAGAAGGCGCCCCTCTGGTGGGCGTGCGCGTGAAGGTCAAGGGCGGCGGCTGCTCCGGCCTGTCCTACGACGTCGCGCTCGCCTCTGACGCCACCGAGCGCGATCTCGTCTTCGGCGAGGCGCCCCAGATCATCGTCGATCCGAAGTCCCACACGTTCATCGACGGCCTCGTCCTCGACGTGTCGCGCGGACTCGTCGGGACGGGCTTCGTCTTCAACAACCCGAACGCGAAGAAGACGTGTGGGTGCGGGACGTCGTTCTCGATCGGGTGAGCTCCATCATCTCTGTGAAAGTCCGGAAGTGACCGGTCGCGTCGTGCGGTCCGGGGCTCGCTTCGGGGTGGTACTGCACGCTGAAGAGCTGGAGGGCCGGGTGCGCGAAGCCCTCGACCGTGCCGTCGTTCAGGTTCACGTGTGTGATGGACGCGCCTTCCGGGAGTGAGCCCTCGTCCACCGCGAAGCCGTGGTTTTGGGCGGTGATGGCCACACGGCCGGTGGCCTTGTCCTGCACCGGCTGATTGCCGCCGCGGTGTCCGAACTTCAGCTTGTAGGTCTTGCCCCCGAGCGCGAGGGCGGCGATCTGGTGGCCGAGGCAGATGCCGAAGATCGGGAGGCGGCCGAGCAGTGCCCGTACGGTCTCGATGGCGTCGGTCACCGCGGCGGGGTCGCCGGGGCCGTTGCTCAGGAACACGCCATCGGGTTCGCGCGCCAAGATGGCGGCAGCGGACGTGGAGGAGGGCACGACCTCGACGTCGCAGCCCGCCGACACAAGGTGGCGGAGGATGTTGTGCTTGATGCCGAAGTCCATCGCGACCACGCGGAATCGACCCGGACCGTCGTGTGGACGTGTGTCGCCGTAGAGAGGCTCGCGCCACGAGTAAGGGGCGAGGGTCGAGACTCCGGTGGCGAGGTCAGCGCCGCTCATGTCCCTGCAGCTCCCGACCGCGGCGAGCGCGCGGTCTTCGGCCGTCTCATGGTCTGATGGGCTCACGATGACGGCGTTCTGGGCGCCGTGGGTGCGGAGCTCGATGGTGAGCGCGCGCGTGTCGACGCCGGTGATGCCGACGATGCCTCGGGCCGCGAGGGCGTCCTGCAGGGTGCCGGTCGAGCGGTGGTTCGACGCGATGGGGGAGATCTCGCGCGTGATGAAGCCGGTGGCGTAGATGCGCCTGGATTCGTCGTCTTCGCCAGGGACGACACCCGTGTTGCCTTGTTCCGGGTAGGTCATGACGACCATCTGGCCGGCGTAGCTCGGGTCCGTCAGGATCTCCTGATAACCCGACAGGCTCGTGTTGAAACAGAGCTCGCCGGTTGTCACGCCGGTCGCGCCGAGGGCCCAGCCGTCGAAGGAACGGCCGTTCGCCAAAATCAACCGGGCGGGAGCCCCATGTCTACCGATAGGCACGCTTTACCTCTTCTGCTTCTGAGTCGTCCACGGCCACGAGACGGCCGCCCACGATGGTGCTTCGAACGAGGACGTCGGCGGGGCCCCGTGTCAGGGCGTGGAGCACCGCGGCCTGCGGGACTGCGCCACGGCGCGCGAGCTCGAGGAGCGCCCCGAGCGCCGTCTCGAGGCCCGTGGTGCCCGGGCTTGCGTCGCTGTACTCCACCCACTTCTCGAGCCGTGTTCGCGGGGAGTGGTCCGTGGCGATGGCGGTGATGAGCTTCGAGGCGACCGCGCCGCGAAGCGCCAGGACATCGCGTTCGCTGCGAAGCGGCGGCATGACGCGGGTCACGGCGTCGAAGCCGGCGACGGCGCTCTCGTCGAACCAGAGGTGGTGTGGCGTGCAGTCGGCCGTGAACGGGATCCCGAGCTCGGCGAGATGTTCGAGCGCCTTCACACCGGCCGCGGTGGAGACCCGCTGGAAGTGGAGAGGCCACTCGGCGAGGCGCGAGAGGATGCCGTCACGCAGGATCGCGACGCTCTCGGCTTCGGCGGGGATGCCGGGGAGGCCGAGTCGAAGTGACGCGAGCCCTTCGTTCATCAGCCCGCCGCGCGTCATGGAGACTTCCGCGGGGGACGTGAAGACGCGGAGGCCGATGGAGCGAGCGTATTCGAGGATACGTCTCATCATCTGGCCGCTCTCGACCGACACGTCGCCCGTCGAGACCGCGACGCAACCGGCGCTCTCGAGGTCGCCCATCTCGGAGAGGTGGCGGCCCTCTTGGCCGCGGGTCGCCGCGCCCACGGGGAGTACCGACGCGCCCTGTGCCGCCGCGGCGCGCGTCATGAGCTGCTCCGTGACCGCTCTGACGTCATTGATGGGGTTCGTGTCGGGCGTGGCGCAGATCGTGGTGAAGCCGCCCGCCGCCGCGGCGAGGCTGGCCGTCGCGACGTCTTCGCGCCATTCGTAGCCGGGCTCGCCCACATGGGTCCGAAGACAGATGAAGCCGGGCAAGACCCACGCGCCGGCGGCGTCGACGCGTGGGGCGTCACGCCATTCGCTCGGGAGATCGCCTGTGACGAAGACGATCTTTCCGGCGTCGATTCCGACGTGTGCACGTCGTTCGGTGGGCGTGACACCATCGAGGACGAGTCCGTCCGTCACGACCAGACGGCCGTTGCCGGCCTCGCGCGGAGAGGCCGAGCGTGGGAGGTGTTTCAGGACCGTCATGGCGCATCACCGGAGGTCGGCTGCAAGTCGCTGGTGCCTCTCTGAGCGAGGACGTAGAGCACGGCCATTCGGACGGCCACACCATTCTTCACCTGGTCGAGGATGACGGACTCGGGGCCATCGGCGACGTCGGCCGTGATCTCGACGCCCCGGTTTATTGGGCCCGGATGCATCACGAGGACGTTCGGCCTGGCGAGTCGGAGCCGCTCGCGCGTGAGGCCAAAACGCCGGAAGTACTCGCGATCACTCGGGAAGAGGTCGCTGCCCATGCGCTCTTTCTGGATGCGCAACA
>JADMJS010000443.1 GCA_018780435.1 Myxococcales bacterium | reverse complement strand
ACCTGCTTCAGCGTGTCTTCGACGCGCTTGCAGAAGGGGCACTGGAACTCCGAGTAGATGACCATGGTCACCGGCGCGTCGACCTTGCCCCAGATCGGCTCGTGGCCGAAAATATCGACCTTCCAGACGGTGGGGTCGACCGGCGGGAGCTCCGGCTCGGCGGCCGGCGGCGGGCCAGCCGGGGCCGGCTTGCCGCCCTTGAGGCTGTCCCAGTAGATGGCCGCTTTGTCGCCGAGGTTGGCCTGGGTTCGCTTCTGATGGACGTCGGCCAATGCGGTGCCGGCCGCGATGAGCGAGTCGGCCTCCTTCAGCTCGGCCTCGATGGCCGTCTTGAAGTTCTCGAAGGGCTGAGCGCCCGAGATGGTCTTGCCGTTGATGAAGAACGCCGGAGTTCCGCCCATACCGAGGGCGACGGCGGCCTTCTGCTCATTTTCGGCTTGAGCCTTGAGGCTCGCGTCCGCCAGGTCGGCCTTGAACTTCGTCAGGTCGAGGCCGATCTCCGTCGCGTAACGCTCGATGTCGGCGTCCGTGAGGGCCTTCTGGTTGTCGAAGAACTTGTCGTGGAGCTCCCAGAACTTCCCCTGCCGGTGAGCGGCGAGCGAGGCGATCGCCGACGGCATGGCACGGTCGTGGAAGCCGAGCGGGTTGTGCTTGAAGACGATGGCGACGTCGTTCGGCCAGGTCTCGTGGATCTGCTGCATCGTGGCCTTGCCGCGGCTGCAGAAGGGGCACTGGAAGTCAGAGACTTCGAAGATCGTGACCTTGGCAGCTTCCGCGCCCTTGCGGGGCGAGGCGTCCATCGAACCGGGTAGGGCGGCAGCCGCGGCGGGGGCCGCTGCGACCGACGGCGCGGCAGCGACGGCGCCGGCTTCGGCCGGGGCGGCGACCGGAGCGGCCGCTGGAGCGACGGCCACGGCCGGGGCGGCGACTGCGGCGGCAGCCGGGGCAGGCGCGGGCGCGGCTGGGGCAGCGGCCGTGGGGCTCGCGGCCGGCTTCTCACTGCTCGTTTTCTCGCTGTGGGTAGGCCCGTGGGTCGCAACACTCATTCGCCCGAGGAAGAAGGCGATGGTTCCGACGACCACGAGGCCGATGACGAAGTTTTCCTTCTTCAAAGCATGGCTCCTGGTGGGTGAGGCGGCGCAGGCTACGTCCCCGGGGGCGGACGTCAAGACCTGACCTCGGGCCAGTATGGCCGAGGTGACGATTTCGGCGCTCACTGACGCGCCGATCGGCGCACCTTAACGGTGATCCTCCTCGGACGCAAGTCTTGGCTTCTCTTTTGATAGTGGTGTTTCCACCGCCGCCGCGTCGCTACGCAAAGGAGCCTCACACTTGTCCAGAAGCGCGACTTGCACCATCATCGGTGACCATGACGATGACGCTACAGAAGCTCGAAAAGTCGCTGCTCCTACGGGTCGAGCAGCGACTTGCCGAGCTCCTCCCCGATGCTGAGGTCCGCGCGACACGTCGCAGCATCCGCATCAAATGGAATGATCTCGACTGTGAAGTCACGGTTCGAGCCCTCGCCGAGGCTTGCATCACCGAGGACCGCGGGAGTTGGGGCCCCATCGCCGGTGGGTTCTGCAACATGGTCGCGTCACGCGTCCACGCCTTCTTCGGGCGGGATCTGGTCTCCAATCGCGATTTGGCGCGCGTCGTCCCCGTCCTCGTCGCGGACAACTCGATCGAAGACGCTCTCATCGCAGCGGCTGCCCCGACGCCGGCCCTCGACATCGCGTCGTTCCCCTGGCTCGACGGCTTTCGGCTCGAGTTTGAGTACCGTGATGACGGCGCCGCGAGGCGGGTATTCCGGCGTGATCTTGAGTCCTTGCGGACCGGGGTCGACGGCCTCTGCGTCGCTGCCCTCGACAACGTGGCTGAATCAGTGGCCTCGCTCCACTTTGAAAACATGGGCGAACCCGAAGGCGACGGCGCGCTCCTCTGCCTCTCCGACGAGCCGATGGCGCCTGCGCTGCTCGCGTCCGACGCGGGCCAGAAAGCCATCCTCGATGCACTTCATCGCTTCGGCGCCAGCGGGAACCGCGTGCTGGTCGCCGCGCCGAGAAACGACCGCATCTACGCATGCAGCATGAAGTCGAAGTCCGCGATGAGCCGCCTCGCCGCCGCAGCGTGGGCAGACTTCGAGACCGAAGACGACTCGTCGTATCCGCTCTCAGCGCGTCTGTTCACGGTCTCGGATCGGCCCGAGGTCAAGTTCCTCGACCACGGAGCCCCCTTCGACCGCTTCCCGGAATGGCGGCCCACGCAGGTGGGTCCCGTTCAGTTCGCGATCCCGGAGGCATGGCAGGTCTCTCTCCAGGGGGACCGCTGGGTCATCTGGACCTCGGCGGGCGGCCCGCGGGTTCGCGTACGCCAGGTCGAAGGGCAGGGGGGCAGCCCGCTCGCGGGTTACGAGCTGGCCGACCGTGTACGGCAGAAGCAGCGCCAGACTCGGGCCGACCGCGGCGAGCCCGACATCGAGCTCGGGCACGGCTTCTTCAACGGTCTGCCGTGGACCTCCGTCGACACCGGCACCCACGATGGGATCGCGACCGCGAGCCTCATCGTCGTCCTCCCCGAAGCCATCACGGTGCTCCAGACCGAGATCCCGAATGGCGCTCCCGCCGGTGAACAGGTCACCCTCCAGAAGATCATCTCGACCCTGCGCCCAGCGCCCCCCGTCGTCGACATCTCGGACGACTTCGAGTGAACGCCCCCGACCAGATCCACCGGTACATGAACGCGGAAGGGACCTTCCGCATGCTGGCCGCCCGCGGCACGAACGCGGTGAGCAAAGGGGTGTCGTTTTGCCACACCTCGCCGGCCGTGACGGCCACCTTCGGAGAGCTGCTCATCGGGGCGGCATTGCTACAATACGCCCAGGGCCCCGGCGAGCGCTTTCAACTGCAGCTCGAACACTCGGGCTCCGCCGGCGTCATGGTCGCGGAAGTGAGGCCCGGACCGGTGATTCGCGGCCGCGTGCAGTTCCCGAGAGGGGGCGCGCTCTTGCCGACGGACGTCCCTTTCAAGGAGCCGGCGACGGTCCACGTCACGCGACAGCCCGACCCCGCCTTCGTGCGAAATGGCCAGCGTTATCAAAGCAGTGCGCCTGTCCAAGGCGGGCGTGTCGACACGGCCCTGCAGCAGTTCGTGCTCGAGTCCGAGCAGGTGCTCAGCGTCTTCAGCCTCGTGTGCGTGCCGGGCGGGGAGGGCGAGGTGAAGGTGGCCGGTGGTCTCGTGGTCCAGGCATTGCCGGGCTGGGAGCGCGAACACCTCGTGGCCGTCACGAGCGCACTCGAAGCGATCGATTACGCTGAGCTCGTCCGCAGTGGCGTGGACCCGCTCGACGCCGCAGACCGCGTCCTCGCACCTATCGGCTCGAAGCTGATCGGTACCGATTCGCTGGAGTACCGCTGCCGTTGCTCGAAGGAAACGGCGGCACGCGTCGTCGGCATGCTGGAGAAGGATGAGTTGCGGCACCTCGCGCAGGGCGGCATGGAAGTCGTCGTGTGCGAGTTCTGTGGGACGTCGTACGAGGTGCGGCAGGCCGATCTCCCGGCGGCATCCATCGACACGGCGGAGGGCACGGCGGAGGACACGACCGTGGTCGCCGAAACTCCCATATCGAAGGGTTGAACGGCGATGGTCTCGAGCCTCCTGCTCCTGGTGGCGCTCGCGTCGCCACCGGGTGAACCCCCACAGTCCGATCCGGGTGCGGCGCTCCCCACACTGCTGCCGCGTTCGGCGCAGACGGTCCAGTCGGGTTGGGAGTGGGTCAAAGACACGAAAGACGGCTTCGAACAGCTCGACCGCATCGGAGAGCGAAAGCTGGGGATCAGCTTCTGCACCGACACCCTCGATGCACAGGAGCTGCTACGCGCCGCGACGGATCTGCCCTACGAGCTCCGAGATTGGGTCCGATCCCGGCACGCAGTTCGCCCGGAGATGTTGGCGCTCATGGTCCGTGCCATGGGCTACTTGAAGCGGTGGCAACCGGGCTCCACCATCACCATCGGTGACATCGCCCAGCGTGGGTGTGGGCAGATTCGTTACGGCACGATCGTCCACCTCGATGACGACGCCGATGCCTTCCTCGCCCGAAGCCGCCTGGAATTCGGCGTCCCGACCGTGACGGAGCTCCTCGACGCCTGGGCGTTTGCGGACGAATACCCCCGCATGGATGACCTCGACACGCCGGTCCGCGTCGAACGCATCGCCACGGGCCGTACTCGGGACGGCAAGCTGCGCATCGAGACGCGCCGTTTCGCGCTCGGCGCCCACGTGACCGAGCGGCGCCTCGATCTCCTACTGGATCGCACGAGCAAGCGCTTCAAGTCCAAGGCCGCTGGCGCGATCGAGTGGGACTTGGTCGAGCACGACGACGGGAGCGGGCCGGTGCGTCTCAGACGCGGCACCTTCTTCGACCCGGCGGGGGGGATCTGGAGCGAGCTCATCCTGCAGCCCGGAGTCAAAGGCGCCTTCCCCCTTCGTCCCGACCGGATCGCTCGAATCCGAGAGGCCTACGTCGACCTCGGCAAGCCCACGAGCCTGAAGTTCGAAGAGCGATGGGACTTCGACTACGACGGCGAAGCGGGCGTTCACGTGACGCGCTGGTTCCTCGAGTACGAAGCCCACCACGCGAGCCACCTCTCCGGGCTCGACGCCGACCTCTCCTACGTGACCTTCAACAACTACGGGCACTTCAGCCCGATTCTCGCGCTCATGGACCGCGTCGGGAGCTGGCGATGGATGAAGGCGCTCGAGAAAGCGGCCCGCGATCTCGCTATTCCACTCGACGCGCTCTTCGTCGATCCGAGCGTCCTGCGTGCGCTCAAGACCGTCGAGGAAGCCGGAAAGGCTGAGCCCGCTTGGAAGAAGCTCAAGCGCTCCCCGGGCCACGACAGCCACGTCCACGTGCGCATCCGGCCGACGCCACGCTTCCACGGCAAGACCCTCACCGAGATCATCGAGATGGCTCGGCTCTGATTTTCCGATAACCTGAGTTCATCCGTCTCGGCCCGGTCCGGAGTAGGTCCCATGCGCATCATCAGGCCCCCGATCCTCGTCATTGCCGTCGCCCTTCCGCTGCTCCTGGGCGGCTGCTTCAAAGCCGACGACTTCATCTCCATCCCCTTCGACGCGAGCGTCGATGTCCCGGGTGGCGTGGACCCCACGGTGCCCTTTGGCAAAGGGGTCGGCGAGGCCTGTGCGGTCTCCCAGGACTGCCGCCCTGGCCTCGCGTGCGACAGCGCCGAGGGGAAGTGCGCCCCGGCGGGCTCTCAAGTCGTCGGTGAGCGCTGCGTCATCGGACCGGAGTGCCAAGGCAGCAGCTACTGCGGGATCCAGCTCGCCTGCATCGTCATCGAGAAGGGGCTGCCCGTCCCGCAACCCGAGTCGACCTGCACCGTCGATGCCGACTGCACGGGCCCCTTCGGCGCGGCGTCGTTCTGCGGCTTGCGTCCAGGTCAGTACTGCCAGAAGGCGGGCGACGGGATCGAGGGTGCGACCTGCGCCACCGACGCCGAATGCAGCAAGGGCCTCGCGTGCGAGTACCTCGGCTTCGTCGGCACCTGCGCGCCGTCGGGGACAGCCGACTTCGGCCAGAGCTGCACGCTCAACGCCGATTGTTACGCCGGCCTCGTCTGTGGCGACGCGGGCACCTGTACGCCTTGGCTCGACGCGCTCAGCACCGCGACCCAATGGCCCGGCGGTGAGTGTGACGTAGAGGACGCCACGAAACCTCGCGCCTACTTCGAGGTCCCGAACGGCCCGGACAAGCCGCTGGAGTTCTACCGGTTGCCCTACCCGAACGACATTCGCGCCGGTGCGGCGACGCAAGGCCACGTCCGTCCCGGCAAGGGGCCGCTTCCCTTCGATCCCGTTGATCGCTTCCTCGACGCCGCGAATGGCGCGACCTCGTTCGGGACCACGCCGACCGTCACCTTCACATTCTCGGTCCCGCTGGACTTCGCCTCGGTGAAGTTCGGGCAAGGCGAAGAACCCGCGAACCTGCTCTACGTCAACGTCGACCCGGAGTCGCCGCGTTACCAGGACCCCGTCGGCTATCAGTGGTCGGCCAGCGACGGCCGCACGAAGTACATCTGCAAGAACTGGCTGACGGTGCACAACGGCGCCGGGAGCCCGCTCGAGCTGGGCACGACCTATGCGGCCATCCTCAAGAAGGGGCTTCGTTCGAACGATGGCGCGACGCTCGCCGCTGACGCTGACTTCCAGGTGATGCTCTCATCGGAAGCGCCGAGCGACGGTCGGCTCGCCGCGGCGTGGCAGAAGTACGCGCCGCTACGGCAGTATCTCGTCGACACGAGCACGCCCGCGAGCGACGTCATCGCAGCCGCGGTCTTCACGACACACGACCCCCGGCCGCTCATCACGGGCGCGCGTGGCATCGCTCGAGGCGCTGGTGCACCGCTCATCAAGGACGTCGTCGTCTGCGACGGGACCACCGTGGGACCTTGTGCGAGCGCCGACGAACCCGACCGCGCTTGCGGCGTGAACCCGAGTTTCACCGAGATCCAGGGCCGTATCGAGCTCCCTGTCTTCCAAGACGGCACGCGGCCCTACCTCACCCCGGAGAGCGGCGGCGCCATCGCCATGAACAACGGTGTGCCTCGCGTCATCGGCAAGGAGGACGTGTGTTTCTCACTGACGATCCCAAATGGCGAGAAGCCCGCGACCGGTTTCCCCATGGTCCTCTATGCCCACGGTACCAATGGGAATTTCCGCAGCCACGTCGTCGATGGGACCGCGCAGCTCGCGGCGCAGCTCCCGTCCGGCGGTGCCGCGACCTTCGGTATCGACGCCGTCATGCACGGGCCCCGGCGCGGGGGGTCGACCCTGAGCCCCGAGGTGCTCTACTTCAACGTAGCCAACCCCGCGGCCGCGGTCGGCAACGCCTTTCAGTCGGTCTTCGACTGGTTCTCCGCGACCGGCTTCGTCACCAGCTTCTCGGGTGACCTCGGCACCAAGACCGGCGTCTCCTTCGATCCGGCCCGCATTGTGTTCATCGGCCACTCACAAGGCGCGACCATCGGCCCCATCTTCGCCGCGTTCGAGCCCGATCTCGCCGCCCTCGTCCTCAGTGGCGCCGGCGCCTCCGTGGTCAACAGCCTCCTCACGAAGACGAGCCCGGTCGACATCTCGGCCGGCATCAAGGCCATCCTCCGAGAGGAGGGCTCGGAGACGCAGGCCGTGCTGTCCATCGTGCAGGCCTTCTTCGACCCCATCGACCCGGCCAATTACGGCAAGCTCTTGACCCGCACGCCGCCCGCCGAGGTGGTGCCGCCGCATCACGTCTTCATGTTCTATGGCAGCGGCGACACCTACACGCCGAACCGGACGGGGCGCATCCTGGCGGACATCATGGAGCTCGACGTGGTCCTCCCCTCTCGGGACACCGGCTTCGGCGAAGCCTTCGAGGGGTACCCGTCGGACCGAATGCTTGAAGCGCCCGTCAGCCAGAACGACACCGTGTCGGGTGTTCCCACGACCCATGGGCTCTGCCAATACGATCCACCGGAGTCCGACGGCGTGAAGTCCGACGGCCACTTCGTCATGTTCCGTCACCCGGAGGCGCGGACTCAGCTCTCGGGGTTCCTCGACAGCCTCTTCTCGACCGGTGTCGCGACGATCCCGCCGCGCTGAGAGCATGGGCGGGCGAGCCCGGCGGCGCGGCACCTCCGCGTGAGCCGGGCGACGCCCCTGCCTACCTCGATTACGCCTCTTTCTCTTCGTCCTTGGCGGCTTGCATCATCAGGTACGCTTCGATGAAGCCCTGAAGATCGCCATCGAGCACGCCGTCAGCCTGCGATGACTCGTGGTCGGTCCGGTGGTCTTTCACCATCCGGTAGGGGTGCAGCACGTAGCTGCGGATCTGGCTGCCGAAGGAGATCTGTTGCTTCTCGGCGTTGACGGCGTCCGTCGCGTCTTGTCGCTTCTGGATCTCGAGGTCGTAGAGACGAGCCTTCAACATCTTCATGGCGCGAGCGCGGTTGGCGATCTGCGACCGCTCCGACTGACACGCGACGATGACCCCCGACGGCATGTGCGTGATGCGCACGGCCGACTCCGTCTTGTTGACGTGCTGACCACCCGCGCCGCCGGAGCGGTAGGTGTCGACCTTCAAGTCGACGTCGTTCACCACGATGTCGATGTCGTCATCGACCTCCGGGTAGACGAATACGCTCGCGAAGGAGGTGTGCCGCCGCGCTGACGCGTCGAAGGGCGAGATTCGGACGAGGCGATGGACGCCGATCTCCGCACGCAACATGCCGTAGGCATAAGCGCCGTCGATCTGCACGGTCGCGCTCTTGATGCCGGCCTCTTCACCTTCCTGCTCGTCGAGCATGGTGACCGTCCAGCCACGCAAGTCCGCGTACCGCAGATACATCCGAAGCAACATGCCCGCCCAGTCGACCGACTCGGTCCCGCCGGCGCCAGCGTTGATCTGGAGGAGCGCGTTGTTCTTGTCGAGCGGCCCACCCAGCATCCGATTGAGTTCGAGGCTCTGAGCGCCCCTATCGGCGCCGTCGAGCAGCTCGATGATCTCGGGGATGACGCTCTCATCGCCCGCGTCCCGGCCGAGCTCGATGAGGAGCTGGGCCTCCTCGACCTGCTTCAGCGGGCGTTCGACCGAGGTGATGACCTGCTGCACTTCCTTCTGCTCGCGCAGGAGGACTTGAGCCCGCTCGGGCACGTCCCAGAGCGACGGTTCGGCCGAAAGCTCTTCGATCTGCTGTAGTCGTTCTTTCTTGTTATCCCAGTCAAAGATACCCCCGGAGCCGCTCGATGCGCTCCGTCAGGTCCTTCGCGCGCTGCTCGAGCTCGGGGAATTGTTTGAATGCGGGCACAGCCATGACGCGGCTCCTCTCGCCGGCTCGTCGGCCAGCGTGTTGGTTTCAGGGGATCGGGACGTGGGAGGGGTCAGCCGCTCGTGGTGGCGGCGACGCAGCGATTCTGATCGCAGCGATCGGTTGGGTTCGGACAGTCATCGTCGACGTCGCACACGAATGGCTCGCAGGAGCCGGTCTGCGTGTTGCAGAACTCGGAGCCCGGGCAGTCGTAGTCGACCGTGCAGACGAAGTCCTCAGCGCAGCCGAAAACGGTGGCGGAGGTCGAAGCGAGAACGAGACGAGCGAACCAGGAGCGCATGGCCCGACGATAACCGATGCCCGAGAAAAGCGCACGGAGTCCTTGTTAATCGGCGCCAAGTCGGCGCCAAGTCGGCGCTAAGAGGACGCGAAATCGGCGCGAAGACGCAATCAAGAACGCGGCTGTGGCGCAGTCCCGTGGTCTCCTGCGCCGGCGACGCCCCAAGGCTGCTCCAAAAAAAGCGACACGGTGCCCCATTCTGAACTTGATCACCTCGGGGAGCGTGGCTATAACCCGCCCGCACTTGGCGACGGGGTAACCCGAATCCGAGTGCCCCCTGGGGGTATAGCTCAGCTGGGAGAGCGCATGAATGGCATTCATGAGGTCACCGGTTCGATCCCGGTTACCTCCACCGACTAGGCGGTGAAATGCCACCCGTGGCAGTCGATTCGGCAGTCGATTCCGAATGACGACCAGGGCACCGCCTGACCAAAACCAACAAGGGCTCCGAGGGCAACCTCGGGGCCCTTGTCGTTTAAGCCGCGTTCGGGAGCCCCAGGTCGCCTCGGCGACCCTGCCTCATCGGACTTGCACCGGGCAGGCCCGGGGTCGCATGCTGAGGGTTGCAGAACGCGGGAGGCCGCACTTTGGAACAACTCCGCTATAGACGGCTCCGGCCCTGGGAGTGGGGAACCGCAGCAGCGCTGATCCGCGCGGCGTTCCCCGTCGACCGTACCCGCTGGCTCACGAGCGGCGTCATCTCCTATTACCTCCGAGAACGGCTCGCGTCCGTGCGGGTCCTGGAGCGGGTGGTCCGGCGTGGCCTGCTCCCCGCACGGACCTTGGGCATCATCGGCGTCGTGATCGCCGAGCTTCGCGAGGCTGAGGGGTGCGGCTGGCTCGAGCTCATCGCCATCGCGCCCGGCGAGCAAGGTCAAGGGCACGGAGCTCGGCTCGTTGGGCTCGTGGAAGCGGCGACCTCAGCGACCGGTGTGTCGCGGCTCGAACTCGCCGTCGATGAAGCGAACGACGGTGCACTGCGCTTCTACGAGCGCCTCGGCTATTCGGCGATCGGCCCCGCGGCCTCGCCAGGGGCAGGCGCAGGGCCGCACCTCCGTTATGGCAAGGACCTGGTGAACGTCACGGCGGCGCCCGAGCTCGACGCGCTTGCTCCGCGACCACAAACGCCCCGCGGGCTCTCGAACATCGCCCGTCGCGCGGTGTACAAGCTCGCCGTCGGTGCGGAGCGACTCTCTCACTCGTCCTCCCGGGGCCCGAAGTCCCCGTCATCATGAGCGTGTTCTCCGATCTTCGTTTGCGGCTCCTCGGCGGACGTTCGCGGCCCGGCGACGTGGACACGGGGGCGATGGCTCACGTTGGCCCTCACTTCGATGGTCTCACGGCGCGCGACGTCGTCCCTGACGCCCCTTTTGTCTTCAGAAATCAGCTCACCGAGCACCCCCTCTTCACGGACGAACGGCTCGAATGGCTGCTCGACCGCGCGCGCCGCCGCTCACCGGAGCTCCTCGAGATCCGCGAGGTCTCGACGGACGCCCTCCCCGGATACGGTCGTGCACGTCGTGTTGACGGCGAACCGGTGGCGGTCTTTCGCGCCCTCGCGACATGCCCGCGTTGGATCAATGTCCAACACATCGAACGAATCGACTCCGATTTCGCGGACTTGTACCGCGAGATCCTCTGCGAGCTCGCCCAAAGCATCGCGCCCATGAGGCCGCGGGTCCTTGATTCGGGGGCCTTCCTCATTCTGTCGTCGCCGAGCGTTCAGGTTCATTTTCACGCCGATCCCGACCAGAGCGTCCTCAGTCAGATCCGGGGACATAAGCGGGTCTACGTGTATGCCGCCTCGGCCGTCTCCGAGCTCGAGCTCGAAGCCCTCGTCCGCACCGAAGACCAGGGCGTCATCCCCTGGTCGTCCCGAATCGAACGTGCCGCTTTCCCGGCGGTCGACCTCCACGCCGGCGAGTCGGCCTTTCTCCCGATCTACGCGCCCCATCGCGTTGAGAATGGGCCTGAGGTCAGCGTCTCGCTGAGCGTCGGTTTTCACACCGGGATGAGCCGGCGTCGCAAGCTCGCGCTCCTGCTCAACGACCGGCTGCGCGGGCGTGGAGTGACGCCCCCACGGGTGGGGCAGGGCGCAGTCGAGGTCGGCGTCAGGGCGGCCCTGCTACGCGGGTGGAATCTCTCCCGGCGGCTTCGAGGGCGACCGTCATGACGCTACGCTGGGAGATCGGTGGCCCCGAGAGCCGAGTGGAGGCCTGGTGGCAGCTCTTCGATCGGGTCACCGACCCGCCGGTGGCGTCGATGCCCGCGTTCTTTCTGGGCACGGTAGCCCAGTCGGAGCGCCCGTCGGACGGACCACCTCGACTCTTGCGCCCACTCGGCAAGCTCTTTCACTTCTTCGACCCGCGTCGGCACGGCGACTCGACGAGAGTCTTGTACGGCTTCGAAGGCGAACGACTTCGCGCTGTCGTCCCGGTCTGCGTCGATGCGCAATCGCCCTTCGTGCGGCTGTCGTGGAGTCCCGAACACCCCACCGGCTCCTGGCTTACCGACCTCGCGTCGCCGGGGGCCGTGCTGGCCGATGCGCTCTCACGCTTCTCGGCGGTCGAGGCCGTCAAGATGCCCCAGAGACACGCCTCCGACTTCCTGGCGGCGTCGTCGCCCGCGTATTGGCGACGTGCGGAAGGCCCTCGCACCTGGACGATCCCAGTGACGCCCTTGTCGGAGTTTCTGCAGTGCCGCAGCCGCAATTTCCGAACCTCGGTGCGACAAGCGCGCTCCCTGGCGCGGCGAGAGGGGGTCACCGTCCGTCGAATCGCCTCGCTCGATGACTTCGAAGAGGCGCTTCCGCGGCTCATCGAGGTCTCGGAGGCGAGCTGGCAAGGCCAAGAGGCGGACGGCACCTTCGCCAGAGCCGGCTCACTCGCGTTCTATGGGCCTCTGTGTCGCGGCGCGGCGTCACGGGGGCGGCTCGACCTCCGCCTCGCGGAGTCGCATGGCCGGGCCGTGGGCTTCCTTCTGCATATCCGCCTCGGCCGCCGGCTCGAGTGTCTGAAGTCGGAGCAACGCCTCGACTGCTCTCACCTCCGCACCGGCTGGATCATCCAGCTTTCGGTGCTCGAGACCGCGACGGATGAGGGCATCGACGCGATCGGGCTCGGGCTCCACGAGACACGCTTCAAGGCGGACTTCGGAGTCGCGGAGGCGCCGACCGTCGACGTGCAAGTCTTCCGAGGTGCCGGGCGCGCGTTGTTTTCACTCTACGTGGTGCGAGAGCGGACGGTGCGCTCCCGGTCGGGCGCACGTAACGCCGCGCTCAGCCCTTGGCTCTGATTGCCCGCGTCGCACCGGAGATGCCCACTCGGCCAGGTCTCCGTGCTTTCCCGAACAATTGATCGTTTTGGGGTGGCGCCGAGCCGGCGAGAACGCTAGCCTACCGGCGCCTCGGGGTTGGACGCACGCAACCCGACTGCAAGCGCCGGAGGATCTGATGAGAGACATGGCAGCCACCCGCTTTCGGAGATGGCATCGTGCCGCCCCGATCCTCACATCACTCGCGCTCTCTGCGACCGCGTGTTCGTCCAGCGGAGGCGGATTGACGGGGTCCACCGACGGGACCGACGGCGCGTCCGACGCAACGGACGCGACCGACGGTACGGCCGACGCGACCGATGGCAGCTCGGACTCGACGGACTCTGCGGACGCCACGGACGGCTCCGACGCGTCGGACGGTACGCCCGGCGAGCCCGTGATCGACCTCCGCGCGGACGTGAACCGCGACGGCGCCGTCGATCTCACCGGGCCCAGTGACGAGGTCGGCGAAGACGGATGGAATGAGACGGGGGGCGCCATCGTCCTCGCGAACATCGACGACGACCAGACCCGTTGCGACAATACGGTCAACGATGTGGACCTGCCCAAGTGCCACGACGCGACCGACGAGGTCGTCAATGGCGCGCTCGACCTCGACGATCTCGCGCGCCTCCATGTCCTGCCCTGGAACGGCGCGTCCGCGACGGCGACGGCGCGTATCGAGCTCGACCCGCCCGATGCCGGCCGTGTCTTCATTCATGTCCGCCCGGATCTCGAGCTGGGTTGGGAAGCTCTCGGTGTCGCACAGGAGGGCATCGTCTCCGGAAAGAACGCGAACCTCTCGACCGGCATCGAGCTCGCCATCGAGGCCAAAGATATCGTCCGGGATACCTCGACGTGGGATGGCAAGATCAAAGTCACCCTGATCGTGGACGACGAAGGCAAGGAGCTCGGCCGGGACAGCGTTGTCGTTCGGGTCGCGCCGATCGTGACGTACCATCACATGTTGCCCGCGGAGACCATCTACGCGACCAAGTTGAATGGGAGCGACTCCGAGGACTTCCGAAACGACCTCGCCGCCGCCATCGCCGAGTCCGATTCCAAGCCCAAGTTCAAGGGGGTCTTGTACTCGGATCAGTGGACGCAGGACTTCTTCGAGACGGGCTACATGTCCATGCCGACCAGCGATGGTCAGCAGCACGTCATCCGGGTCAATTACCGTTCGGCCAACGTGTACGACAACGGGGACAACCCGCTTCGCGAGGCCGGTCGCTTCGCCTTCGACCTTCGCGGCGTCGACAGCGCAGCTATTCAGGAGTACGACACCGGCTCCGATCCCCAGATGGACTCACTGAACTCGTTCGGTAACACCGAGACCATCCCACCCTACAGCCACGATGGGAAAGACTACCCACTCGGGCGCCTCTTCCGTGGGCGGGTGAACACCTTCTATCCGGATCCCCGCTTCTCCAAGATGATGGAGAGCCAACTCGTCCAGCCGCCGGTGTATGTCGACACGTCTTGGCTCATTGTTGGCCACGTGGATGAGTCGATGACCTTCCTCCCGACGTCGAAGGCTCAGCGCGGATGGACCGTCGGCGTGAGTGACGCCGTAATGGCCAAGCAGATGTTCGAAGGGCTCGTGGAGGACGGCCACGGCGAGGTCATCGTCTTCGACAACCAGAAGTGGAGCTCCTTCCCACCGAAGTCCGCCGAGATCACCATTTCGAAGCTGCTCGCCGACCAGGACATCGCCGAAGCGTCCGCCGAAGCGGTCGTCTACATCGACGAGCAGATCGACGTGCTGCTGGCGGAGACCGGCGTGACCCGCGACGAGCTCGTCCCCTTCGCAGGACTTCACGAGAAACAAGGTGGCTACTCGGTCGCTTATCAGCCCGGTACCGTCAATGGCCTCCTCATCGACGCGTCGGTGTTCGCACCGCCGAAGACGCACGGGCCCATCATCGACGGCGTCGATCCCTTCACGCGCCAGATCGAGGAGGCGCTGACCGAGATCGGCATGGCAGTCCACTTCGTCGAAGACTGGGACCTCTATCACCGCCTCCTCGGCGAAGTTCACTGCGGCAGCAATGCAATGCGGGCCACGCCATCGGCTCGCTGGTGGGAGACCGGCCGATGAAGAAGCGACTCCTCTCCATTCTCGCGTTCGCGGTCCTCTCTCCGCTCGCTTACGCCCGCGATCAGGGCGCGGGCATCGCGCTCGACCGGCTCCCCGCGGCGACGCAGGCGTACATCATGGAGTCGCTCCGAGCGTCCCGTGGCGCCCACCCGGACGCGCACGCGGCGCTCGAAGCGCTCGCCGCCGAGCTGCCGAACGCCGATGCGACCCGGCGCGGTCGCTTCGTGCCGACGGGCCGTTCGTTCATGGCGCTCGCGAAGGTGACGCCGTGGCCTCTCGTGGAGGCGCTCACGGCGGTCGATCACCGGCAGGCAGCGTGGACCGACACCGCCGAGACCGCCTGGATGGTCGGCTTGCTCGAGTCACTCGGGAAGCTCGCCGATCCGAAGCTGGCGCCGGTCTATGAGGCCATCCTGCAGCAAGGCTCGTCCGATCGCCACGTCATGCGGGCGGCGGCGTTTGCACGGGCCCGCCTGAGTGACAAGGCAGGCGCAGCGTTCCTCATGGAGGTCGTAAAGCGAGCGGGGCAGATGCGCGAAGGCGTCATCGCCGGCCTCGGTCAGTGCCGACGCGCCGACATGGCCCACTTCTTGGCGCAGCTCGCGGCGACCGAGACCGACCGTGACGTCGTCGCGGCCGTCATCGACGCCCTCTCCGACGTCGGCAACGCGTGGGTCTGGCCGGTGCTGCACCCGTCGGCTCGGGCCGACGAGGTCGAAGTTCGCTCCGTCGCCGCCACGGCCCTCGTGAAGCTGGTGACGAGCCCCGACTTCCGCATCGCGGAGCTGGCGACCAATGCGGCGCTGGTCGTCGATTCGCCCGACACCGCGCAGCTCATCGCTGCCGAGCGCGGGGCCAACCCCGCCGCGGCTGAAGCGTTGAACCGCCTTGAGGGTCGTCTCAATCGACGCATCCTCGAGACGCCGATTCGCTGAGCCGGACCGACCCCCACCTCCGTTCGGCTATTCCCACTCCGAGGCTGCAAGGACTCAGAGGCTGCATATCCCGCAGATTCTGACGCGACCTGACGGCGTTCCCGCGCCCTGTCTACAAGGGAGCTGAGCTAGGTGCGTCGTCGACGGCGACGCGTGAGCAGAAGCACGCCAGCCAGCGCCCACGGCGTCGTGCCTGTCGCGCTCGTCTGGCAGCCCGGTGCCGCGCCGCGATCCGCCTTCTCGATGGGGATACAGCCGTCCCACGTGGCCTCTTCGCCCGGCGGGCACGTCGTGATCGGCAGTCGCGAGCCCGGTACACACTCGCCGGTGCTCGTGCAGGTTGCGTCGTCATTGCAGTAGCCGCAAACGCCGCCGCAGCCGTCGTCACCGCACGTCCGTCCCTCACAGTCCGGCGTGCAGGCGTTACTGATACAGACGCCGTCCTCGCAGGTCGCGCCCAGGTCGCACGAGCCACACGATGCCCCGCACCCGTCGTCGCCGCACGCCTTGCCATCGCAGGACGGTGTGCAGCTCGTCGCGCAGACCCCGGCCGCACAGACGAGTCCACCGGTACACGACCCACATGAGCCGCCGCAGTCGTCGTCGCCGCACGCTTTCTCGGCGCAGCTCGGCGTACATGCCGCCTGGCCGCACGTACCGACCGCCGTGCACGTGAGCGGCGAAGTGCAGGTGCCACACGAGCCGCCGCAGCCGTCGTCGCCACAGGCCTTTCCGCCGCACGACGGCACGCAGGCGCCGAGCGGGAGGCACTCGCCGATCGTGTTGCAGGTGTAGTTCGGCGGGCACGTGCCGCAGGTGCCGCCGCAACCGTCGGTGCCGCATGCCTTACCACTACACGCGGGGACGCAGGCACCCAGAGGCAGGCATTCCCCGATGGCGTTGCAGGTGTAGTTCGGCGGGCAAGTGCCGCACTGGCCGCCACAACCGTCGTCGCCACACGCTTTGCCCGCGCACGTGGGCGCGCAGGTGTTGCACTGCAACGGGAATACGCCGCTCGGATCGCCGAAGTGGGACGTGCCGCATTTGTAGACCTGATTGCCGGAATCCCACCCACAGGTGTCGTTCTGCGACGCGCAGCTCGTCGGGAACCCCGGTGGGCACTGCAGATCGGCTTCGAGCATCGCGATCGCCACGCACGATGGGCTCCACGACTGCGTGCAGCAC
>JADMJS010000697.1 GCA_018780435.1 Myxococcales bacterium | reverse complement strand
CGGTCGAAGCCTTCCTGAACGTCAAGCGCGGTGAACCCCTCCCCTTCGCGCTGCCCGGCGAACGAGCCAAACACCCGAAGGACCGCCCCGTGGTCCCGCGGCACGTGCATCTCGACGTCGCGCTCGACCTCGTTCGCCACACCCTCGAGGGGAACGCCACCCTCGTGCTCACCTGCCTCGCGGAATCAGCGAACGGGGTCGAGCTCGACGCGCGCGACCTCGAGATCGAGTCGGTCTACATCGAAGGGAACCCCACCCCGGCCACCTTCGCTTACGACGGCATGACGCTGACGGTCCCATTCTCGCCGATGGTGCGGAACGACACGCGGACCATCATGGTTCGCTACGCCGCGCGCGGCCCCCGGCTCGGGCTCTACTTCATCGAGCCGACGGAGGCGCTCCCCGATCGCCCACGACACGCGTGGACGCAAAACCAAGACGACGACGCACCGTATTGGTTCCCATGCATCGACGATCCGGGCGTGAAGATGACGACCTCCGTCGCCATCACCGCCGACGCGTCCCTGCGAGCGCTCTCGAACGGCGTGCTCCAAGAGCCGCCCCGCGCGAGCCACCTCCCCGGCCGCACCATCACGACCTGGCACATGGACAGTCCGGTGCCGGCCTACCTCGTGACGCTAGTCGTCGGCCCCTTCGAGGAGCACGTCGATCCGACGGATGCGCAGTCCGGCGCCGAAGTCGTCTGGTATCACCTCCCCGGTCGCGCGGCAGACGCCGGGCGCGCCTTCGGCCAAACCCGCGACATGATTCGCTTCTTCGAGGACTACATCGGCGTCCCCTACGCCTGGCCGCGTTACGGCCAGGTCGCGGTGAGCGAGTTCGTCTTCGGCGGCATGGAGAACACGACCCTCACCACGGTGACGGACAACGTCCTCTACGACGAGCGGGCGGCGCTCGACTACACAGCCGACAGCCTCGTCGCCCACGAGCTCGCCCACCAGTGGTTCGGTGACCTCGTCACCTGCCGCGAGTGGGCACACGCTTGGCTGAACGAAGGTTTCGCGACCTACTTCGACTGTCTCTACCAGCGCCACCACCTCGGGCAGGAGGAGTTCGACTACGAGCTGCTCGACCTCGCACGGGGCTACTACGACGAGGACCGCAGCCGCTATCGCCGCCCCATCGTCGCGCGTGACTACAGCGAACCGGTCGACCTCTTCGACAAGCACCTCTATCACAAGGGCGCGTGGATACTGCACATGTTGCGGGTGCGCCTCGGTGAGTCGAGCTTCCGCTCCGCGGTGAAAGTGTGGCTCGAGCGCTTCCGCTTCAGTCAGGCCGAGACCCACGACTTCCGTCGCGCCATCGAAGACGCGACCGGCGTCCGACTCTCTGGCTTCTTCGAGCAGTGGGTCGAACGCACGGGCTACCCACAGCTCTCGTGGACGCTGCTGACCGGCAAAGGCCCCGCCGTCATTCGAATCGACGTGAAGGGCGGCGTGCACTGTCCCATCGCGACCGAGGTCCTCGTCGGCGTCGCGGGCGCTACCCGCCGCTTCCCGGTGACCCTCGATCAGGGCCCGATCTCGGTCGTCCTCGGCGACGTGGTCACGCCCGAGTTCGTGGTCCTCGACCCCGACTACACCGTTCTTGGCGAGCTAACCCCGGACCTGTCCCTGCAGCTCCTCGATCGCGCGATCGCCGCCACGACGAGCGTCAGCGTGGCGCGCCGCATCGAGCTCCTCAAGGCGGTCACCGGCCGCGGTGGCCCCAAGGCGGCCGACCTTCTGGCCCGCACACTCCGCGGCGATCCCTTCTGGGCCGTCCGCAAGGAGGCCGCGAAACAGCTAGCCGAGCTCCGCACCAAGGCGACCCGCGACCTGCTGATCGCCGCACTCCCGACCGAAGCGCACCCGAAGGCGCGCCGAGGCATCGTCGCCGCACTCGGTGAGTTCCGCGGCGACGCGGTGGCGGCCGCCGCGCTCGAGCCCATCGCCCGAGACGGCGATCCGAGCTATTTCGTCGAAGCGGACGCCGTCACGGCCTATGCCAAGACGGCACTCGACGCCGCCTTCCCGATCCTCGACACCGCGCTCGACCGCCCGAGCTTCAACGACGTCATCGCCGCCGGCGCCATCGCGGGCCTCGCGCACCTTCGCAGCGCGAGGGCCGTGGACCCGATACGACTGCGCTGCAGGGCGGCGTACTCGACCCTCGTCCGGTCCGCGGCCCTGTCCGCGCTCGGTCGCCTCGGCCGCGACTTACCTCAGGTCCGCCAGGTGGTCCTGGACGAGCTCGAGACCCACGCGTCGGACGAGAACTACCGGATTCAGCTCGCAGTCCTCGCGGCGCTCGAAGCCCTCGGCGGCACCGAGAGCCTCGGGCTCGTCGAGCGCGTCGACCGCGCGGGTGCGGATGGCCGTGTGCACCGGCGTGCCGCCGAAGCGAGGCGGGCAGTCGAACGGAAGCTCGACGCCGCCTTCGGGCCCGGCGCGGGAATCCGCGACGACATGAACAAGCTCCGGACCGACCTGCTCACCATCCGCGACCGGGTCGACCGCCTCCCCGTCCCACCGGGCACCTGATGCCCCAGCGAAAGTGAGCGACATGCTGAGCCCTCCCAAACGACTCGTCCGTCACATTCAGCCCGTCGGTCCCCGGGTCCTCGTACGTGTTCAAAAGAGCGCGGACCTTCACGAGTCGGGCCTCTTCTTGCCCCCCGGCGCGAAGGACGGACTCGCCGAGGCACTCTACGCGGAGGTCATCGAGGTCGCCCGCGCTCAGCCCGACGACGAAGACGATAAGGAAGGCCTGGGCCAGAACGTCTCGGGCGTCCCCTGCGGCGCCTTCGTGCTGTTCCCGAAGACGGCTGGGGTCAAGGTCCCGTGGGACGACGACCTCCGGATCCTCCTCGTCAAGGAGGTCCTCGCGACCGTCGAGGAAGTCCCGATGGACGAGACCCACTAAGGGCTCGGTCGTAAATAGGTGGGAGGGTTGACCGCGCCGCGCCCCGCCCGGCTTGGGCCAAGTCCGAAGACATACTCCCCGTATTTCGAGGACTTGGAACGAGCCGGGCGGGGATGCGGCGCGAGGCAAACCGAACCACTTATTTACGACCGAGCCCTAGGGGCTCGGTCGTAAATAGGTGGGAGGGTTGACCGCGCCGCGCCCCGCCCGGTTCGGGCCAAGTCCGAAGACAT
>JADMJS010000220.1 GCA_018780435.1 Myxococcales bacterium | reverse complement strand
AGAACAACGGCGCCTGGTGGTACCTCCGCTACCGCTTCGGCGAGCGCCTCGTCGGTCGATACCCGCTGCGCTGCGTCGCGCGTCCCCCGGCCGCGAGCCCGGCGACCGGGTCGCACAACGCGCACAAGATCGAGCAGAATCGGATCTTGGACGCGGCGTTCGAGGTCTAAGCCCCGACACGCCCGTCGTTGTTTTGACGTCGGCCTTGCGTAAAGCCTTTCCAGTGGGCACGCTCCCCGTATGGGGATCTTCTTGCGACCGAGCTTCTGCGCGGTCGTCCTTCTCGCGGGGGCTTGCGTGCCGTCCGGGGACGACGACGCCGCGATAGTCGAGTCCGACACGACCAGCGGGTCGCCGGATGGGCTCGCCGCGCCTCCAAGCACGACCCCCGAGATTTCATTCTGTGTTCCGGCCTCTTGGGAGGCGCTGAGCCTGGCGCAATACATCGCCGTCACGGCGACGGATGACCGGGGTGTCGACCACGTCCGGCTCTTCTTTGATAACGTGGAGTTGACGTCGGTCCGTGGTGCCGGGCGCCTCGTCCATGTGGCCGCCGACCTCGACCCCGCCCTCCTCACGTGGGGTATCCACGAGGTCCGTGCCGAGGTGACGGACACCGATGGGCATGTCGTCGTTGGAGTGAATGCAATTGAAATGCGGCCGCCGCCCCGGTTGTCGGTTGAGCTGTGCCACGTGGGGAGTGGGGAGTGCGAGTTACTCACTCCCAGTGACGATGGCGGCCTGACGTGGTCGGTCCGAGGAGACGTCGGGGGCTGCCCCTTCGGTCTTCCCCCGGAGGAGCCGTGCTCACAGGCAGACGAGGTCGTTCAGCTGAGGATCAATGCGGCCCGCGAAGGATTCGACGCGGAGTCGATCACCGTCGGATTTGGGACCCAGCAGGTCGCGGCGCCACCGCCCTTCACGTGGGAAGTCGATCTCGGCGACCTCGGGGACGGCGAACACACGCTCCACATCTACGCTGGATTTCCCGATCCAATCGCTCCGCTGGGCTACGATTGGATCATCGATGTTCGACGCTGTGACTCGGATGGCGATGGGCATGACGCGGAGAGTTGCGGAGGAGACGATTGTGACGACGGGAGCAACGCGACCTATCCCGGCTCGCCCATGGCAGACTTTCAAGATTTCCTCTCGGATGACTTCGATTGCGATGGTCTTCCAGACGGCAAGGTAGGCGGCGACGAGGACGGCGATGGGAGTGCCGCCGGCACCATCCCGAATTACTCCGATTGCGACGACTTCGACCCGACCCGCCATCCCGGCGCGTTCGACGTCCCCGGCGACGGCATCGACTCGAACTGCGACGGGCTCGACATTGGCTACTGCGACGATGGGAACCCGTGTACCGATGATGACGTGATCGAGTCGGTCTGTGTGGGTACGCCTGTCCCCGATGGCAAGACTTGCCAGTTGTACCTAGGGCCGACGGTCGTCTCGGCATGCGTCGCGGGCGTCTGTGTGGCGGGAGCGGGCTGCGCCCCGCCCGGGGTCGGATTCGAAAACGAGTGCTGCCAGCCTCAGTGCGACGGGCGTGAGTGCGGCAGCGACACCTGTGGCGGAAGCTGCGGCACTTGTGCCGAGGGCGCGTGCACGTTCACTGGACAGTGCGAGCCGCCGCCGCAATTGGAGTGGATCGCGATCCCCAAGGGCGATGCGGCCCTCGGATGTGAGGATGACGCCGGGGAGTGGGCGTGTAACGATGCACCACCGCCATACGAGGTGACCGTGGAAGCGTTCTCCATCACGCGCAACGAGATCACGGTGGAGCAGTACGGGCGGTGCGTTGACGGCGGGGAGTGTCCTTCACCGAGCTCGGAATGGGGTCAGTGCCCCGGGCCGGGTACGGGTTTCGACCGACATCCAGTGGCCTGCGTGACGATGTCGGAAGCGAGAGACTTCTGCCGCTACGTTGGCGGGCGACTCTGTACGGTCGACGAATGGGGCAGGGCCGCTCGGGGGTCGGATGGTCGCGTCTTTCCGTGGGGCAACGAACCCGCTTCGTGCGCCAAAGCCAACGCCAAGGACAATCCGCCCGCCAATTGCGATGGAATATGGAGTGACGAATACGTGGAGGCCATCGACCCCGTCGGCGGACGTCCCGAGGGAGTGAGCCCATTTGGCGTCGAAGACCTCGGGGGCAACGTCAGCGAGTGGGTCGAGGCCTGGTACGAGCCGCGTCCGCCCCATGGACCGACGTCGCTCTGTCCGCCGATGCAGCCCGGCTGGGAAGACGAGGCCTACTCCTCAATCATCGCGGATCCCATCACTGAGGGACCGAGGGCGTTGGCCATGGGCCCATCCATCTACTCCTACGGTAGCCTTCGCCATGTTTGGGGTCTCTATAGTGCGCCGATCAACACAGGCACCGAATACATCGGAATCCGCTGCTGCGGCGACCCCGCCGACTAGGGGTTGACACCTCGGCGCCGTGAGCGCACCGATCGCCTATGGGCCGAATCACGCTCGAGAACCAGACCATCCTGATCACCGGCGCCACCTCCGGACTCGGCCGCGCCATGGCGCTCGCCCTGGCCCCCCGCGGCAACCGGATCATCGTCACCGGCCGGCGTGCGGCGTTGCTCGAGACGCTCGCGCGCGAGGTGGAAGCCCACGGGAGCCGCTGTCTCACGGCCGCCGTCGACGCGACCGACGAGGTGGAGGTCGCGACTCATCTCGCCGATGCCATTGCACACTTCGGCCGCATCGACGTCGCCATTCTGAACGCGGGTGGCGGCACGGCGCTACAGCTCGGGAGCGAGCGGGCCAGCGCGGCGGCGGTGAAGGAGACGATGAGCCGGAACTACGACACCCTCGTCAACTACTTGATTCCACTGCTGGATCACATGCGCGACGCAGGCGGAACCATCGCCTACACCTGCAGCCCGGCCGGCACCTTCGGGCTCCCGAACTCGGGGCCCTACAGCGCGGCCAAAGCGGCAGGGCGTGTCCTCTTCGACACGGCCCGCATCGAGCTCGGGCACACGCCCATCCGCTTCGTGGCGTTCTACCCGGGCTTCACCTACACCGACGGCCTCATCGAATCGGTGATCCCCTTCAAGGGGCTGATCATCCAGAAGGAGCGCGCCGTACGCGAGATGCTGCGGGCCATCGAGCGCGGCACGGCCCACGCGATGTTCCCGCGGCGCATCGCGTGGCC
>JADMJS010000393.1 GCA_018780435.1 Myxococcales bacterium | reverse complement strand
CCATCCGAATGCTTGACCGACCTCGGGTCATCGGTATACCAGCGGGCCATCGATGACCGCCTCTGACGCCAGGACTCGAATCGCCGCACTCGTACTCGGGGTCATCCTCGGGTCGGAGGTCGCGTCGTCATCGCGGATCGAGGCGGTGACGCCAGCGGCCGGTGACGAGACCCTCGATTCGGCTATTCGCCGCAACGTGGCGACCATCCTGAACGAGCGTCGCGGCATCCGAGTCCTCGACCCCGAGGCCGACGTACGTTGGCTCACCGCCCCCGAAGGGGAGATGGGCGCCTTGGGTACGACCACGCACCACGTCTTCGCGGTGCTCGGCACCGTCGGCCGTGAGTCGTGTAATCGCGACCTCTATCGGCTCGAAGCCCGCGTCACCCCCTACGGCGTGGTCTTCGACGATGGCTGGATCGTGAACCTCAGCCACACCGCCGACGCGGACGAAGGCAACCTGGTGGCGCGCGGCCTCTCGGTCGCCACGACCGTCTCGTGGGGAGGCCGGGTCCTGGCGGTGGAAGTCCGCGATCTCGCCGGAGAAAACCGCGAGCGAACCGGCGCCGCGACCTGGGGACTCCTCCGGGGCATCGGCGAGTCGATCACCAACCTCGAACAGACCGGCTCCGTGCGTGGCCTCGAACTACAGCGCTTCACGGTGGAAGCCGACTCCCCGCCCGAGCGAGTCCACCTCACCTTCGGGCCCGCCGGGCGCCTGCACGTCGACCAGAGCGGCGCCGAAGGCCCGACGTCCCTCGCCGTCATCGACCTCGACACAGACACGTCGGTAGGCCCGCTCGCCCTCGCGTACGCGCCTCCCGAAGAGAAGATGCAATACGACTTCTTGAACTGGCTCGCGGACCGCGGTCGCGGCTTCGCCGACCAGGGCCTCACGCCGGAGTGGACGGGCGCCGGCGTGGAGCTCATGAAAGAGGTCTACTTCAAAGCCGAAGAGGTGAAGGCCAAGGTGGAAGAGGTCGTCTCCGCTCCGGAGCCCTCCGAAGCGCCCGCCGAAGCCGTGGAGGTCGTCGAGAGAGCGGTCGAGAAAGCCCGACTCGAGAGCGAGACGTCCGGCCGACCGTGGCCGCCACCGCCGATAGAGCCCATGATCGGCGAGCGCCAGAAAGGCGAAGGTCTCTGGGAGGTCATCCCGGACACGCAGGTCACCTGGACTCCGGGCGCACCGCCACCCTTCTACAAGACCTTCGTTCGGCCCGACGCGGAGTTCCCGTCGAAGAAGGTGTGGATCTCGGTCTGGGATTCGGAGCACATCAGTCTGAAGATGCGTGCTGGCACGACCAACCCGGTGCCGACGACCGGCAATCGCGGGGATGGTCGTATCCCGCGCGACCCCGACACGCTCCGCCGGGTGGTCGGCGGCTTCAATGGCGGCTTTCAGACCGCCCACGTCTGGTACGGCATGATGGTCGACCGGAAGGTCCTCCTGCCACCACGCGAGTACGGCGCGACGGCGGGCTCGTGGGAAGACGGCCGCACCGCGTTCGCGACCTGGCCCGAAGGCGCGCCCATCCCGGAAGGCCTCACGCACTATCGCCAGAACCTGCCACCCCTCCTAGAAGACGGGAAGTTCAACCCGTACGGGCGCAACACCTGGGGATGGCACAAGAACGTCGCGGGTGCGGTCGAGGGCAAGACCATCCGGTCCGCGCTCTGCTACAGCAAACTGAACCACGTGATGTACTTCTACGCCGAGTTCTGTGACGAACACACGCTCACGAACACGCTGCTCGCCGCCGGGTGTACCTTCGCCATCCACCTCGACATGAACCGCGGACACACCGGCTTCGAGATGTATCGCGTGCTCGGCGACGGCGAGTCGGGCGCCGCCGGCGCCTCGATGACCGTCGAGGGAGTGCGCTTCGAAGGGCACAACCTCCACCCGACCAATCAGCACATGAAGGCGCCGACCCGGTACCTCGGCGTCGACTACCGCGACTTCTTCTACCTCGAGCGCCGCCCGACCTTGACGGAGGTCGCTCTCGGAGACGGGCTCGTGTGGAGCGGCGATAGCCTGCCCGCCAACGCCGACTTCCCCCCCCGCTTCGCGCGCGCCGCCACACCGTCGGGCGAGGCCGAATATTGGGCTGTCGACCCACGAGCCGTGGCCTTCAAAGACGCCTCGTCCGGAGATTCGGCGAACTTCGCGGGGCTCGCGCTCGCGTTCGAACTGCCGCCGCCCTCCGGCGCCGCCGCATCGAGCAGCGTGCGCCTCGGCATGGCCCCACCACCGCCGCCGCCGCGCGTCACGCCCGTGGCGGCCGCCGCCGCTGCACCGGAGTCCGGGATCGTGACCTTCGATGGGACGCCACTCACGGGCGACGAAGGTCGCATCACCGGGCTCGTCGCCGCCTCGGATCGCCGCGGCTTCGTCATCCTCGCCCGACTCGAGGGCGCTGACGCGGCCGCCGTGCGAGCGGCCTTTACGGCACGCGGCGCGGAGAACCCCGTCTACCGCGCCGCGTCGGCGCGTCCCGGGCTACGGCTCTACCAGACTCGCGGTGCGAAGCTGGTCGAAGCCGAGCTCGGTGGTACCGAAGGGACGGTCGTCGACCGACCGAGCCTCGGCGCCGCCCTCACCCTCCACGCCATCGAACGCCCGCCGGGCATCGTTCGCCTCTTCCCCGACATGAAACCCAAACCCAAGACCAACCGGAGATGACCCGATGAAGCCCACTTGGACCGTATCCCGCCTTCTGCGCGAGTATCCCCAATGCAAGAAGGTGCTCGACTCCTACGAGATCAACGTCAAGGACGTCTCGGCGCTCACGATTGCCGCCCTCGCCGATGAAATCGAGGAGGATCTCGACGACTTCATCGATCAGCTCGACAGCGTCGTGAATTCGTACAGCGATTATGACGTTGACGAGGACGACGAGCTCGACGCCGAGGACGACGACGAATACGAGTCGACCGAAGACGAGGCCGAAGACGAAGAGACCCCGGCCGTCGAAGGCGCCTTCGATGACGCCCCCCTCGACGGCGAAGATGACCTCTTCGGCGGCGACGACGCTGCTGAAGACGACGACGACGCCGAGGATGAAGAGCCGGTCGACGGCGAGGACGACGACGTCGGTGGCGGTGAAGAGGCCGGCGGCGAAGAAGAAGACGATGACTGATCGCCGGCAGGACCGCCCGGGCCTGGTCAAGGCCACGCCGAGACGCGAGTTCCTCTCGCGCCTCGCGCTTGGCGTCGTGGCGGTCCCGCTGCTCGATGCATGTAACGACGAGACGGCTAGCGACCTCTCGGACACGTCGCCCGGCGCTGACGTCGCCTCGGGCGACGCGGCAGACGACACAACGCCCGACACCACAGGCGATGTGGCGGCGGTCGGCGACGAAGGCCCCGCTGAGCCGCCCTTCGTCCTTGAGACGACCACGCTCGATGCGACCGCCTTCCCGGGTCCTCCGATCTCGGGCAGCGCCACCGGGACGTCCGCGCTCTTCTCCGGGACGACCACGCTGACGAGCGCGACGCTCCTCTGGTGGCCCGACGGCGGCGGCGCGTCTACCCTTCGGTCGTCGCCGGGCACCCTCGCGGGCGCCTTCCTGTCGGCGACGGCGGAAGACCTCGAGCCCGGGGTGGTCTACCACTACGCCTGGGTGAGCGGCTCCGTTCAGGAGCCCGGCGTCCACGGGGCCATCGGCCGCCTGAAGTCTCCGCCCGCTGCCGGGACGAGCCCCATAGTCCGAATTGGGGCCACGGCGTGCACGAAGATGACCTTCAAGCCATTCGACGCGCTGTCGGTGATGGCGGCTCAGGGCGAATTCGACCTCTTCTGCCATCTCGGCGACATGAGCTACAACGACTCAGCGACGACGCTCGAGGAGTACCGAGAGGAGTGGCTTGAGACCCTGACGGAGTCGGGCTATCAGGCGCTCCTCCCGGTCGCGACCACGCTTATCACGTGGGACGATCACGAGGTCGCCAACGGCGAGTGGGGCGATCTCCCTCCAGCGCATCGGGAGGCGGGCATTCAGGCGTTCTTCGAGGCGCTCCCCGTCCGTCGGCGGGAGAACGGCGCGCTTTGGAACAGCTATCGGTGGGGCGACACGGTCGAGGTCTTCGTCCTCGATTGCCGGAGCGAACGCAAGCCGGACACGCGGCTCGGCCCGGACGCGGAGTTCATCTCCAAGGCTCAGCTCGAGTGGCTCGAAGGCGCGCTCGAAGCGAGCCCCTGCCGCTTCAAGCTGGTCATGACGAGCTTGCCGATCGCGCACTTCCCGGACATCTGGCCGAAGACGGACGTGTGGATGGGATACGAGGCGCAACGGACCCGGTTGCTCGACCACATCGTCGCCAAGGCGCCGGGGACGATCTTCGTGTCCGGCGACTATCACTTCGGTTCGGTGCACAAGGTCGACACGGCTGGGGCACACGCCGGGCTCTGGGAGATCCTGGCGGGCCCAGGCGCGTCGTCACCGAACCCGTTGATCGGCGCCGTCACGCTCGCGCCGGATCTGGCCGAGACGTACGTCCCCAAAGCCCAATTCGAGTATTACTCGCTCGACTACTGCGCGACCTTCCTGACCTTCGACCCGAACGCTGGTACGGTCGAGGTCGAGTTTATCGGCGCGGACGACGGCAAGCAGCGGTTCAAGAAGACCATCGAGCTCGGATAGTCCGGCTCGCGTGGTCCCGCTCGAAGACCTCTGCCCGTCACGTCGCGCCCACCTCTACTCGCCGTCGCTTCGGCGTCGGCGCTCGCTTCGGGATGGAGACAACGCCGTGACACGCCTCTTCACATCGCTCTGTACCGCTCTCGCCATCGCTGCCGCGGTACACGCGCCGGCTGCGGCCGCGCAGACCAAGGACAACCCTTACCTCGTCTCGGTGGGCGCCCTCGCTGCCGCACAGCTCTTCACGACCGCCAGCTACCTCGACGTCACGAAGGAGGCGCTCGTACGCGACGCCTTCAAAGCCAAGGACGTCCGAATCGCCCTCGAACGCATGAGCGGCATGACGGACAACGTCGGCCGTTACCTGACCGACGTCATCCAGACCAACATCACGGACGAGGACCGCGCCTTCTTGCAAGAGGCGGTCGCCGTCTACGGGCTCTTGAAGACGGAGTCCCTCTCACTGCACCGCTACGCCGGGACCCGCGCCGCCTCGGACCTCGACGCGTTCGTCAAGGCCCGCGAAGTCGCCTGGGAACGGCTCCGCAAGCTCCTGAAGCTGCCCGCGTGATGACGCGGCGCCTCCTCGCAGCGGCGTGCGCCCTGTCCTGCGCTGTCGGGGTGCTCGCGTCGTGTCGCAGTGCGAAGGACACGGCGCCGGCTCCCGCAGTGCCGGCCACGCCACCCGCATCAGTGCCTCCCAAGGACAGCTGGCCTGCCGCGGAGAGGCCAGAGCTCATCGCAGCCGAGCTCGGCGCCACCGGCGACCTCGGGGCGCTGGTAACGTCCGAAGCAGCTCGTGCGAAGGCCGACGGACGTCGGCTCGTCGTCTACGTCGGCGCGACGTGGTGCGAGCCCTGCCGGCGCTTCCACGACGCGCTGAAGGCCGGCTCACTCCACGCCGCCTTCCCGAAGGTGCGCTTCCTCGAGCTCGACGCCGACCGCCACGCACGCCCCATTCAGGGCGCCGGCTGTCAGTCCGACTTCATCCCCCTCTTCGCGATCCCGGACGCGGACGGACGCTGTTCCCAGGCCGCACGCATCGCAGGGGGTATCAAGGGCGACGGCGCCGTCGCCAATCTGGTCCCACGCCTTCAATCCTTGCTGGCGGGCAAGCCGGTCGACTGACGGCCGCGGTGCATCCACCGCGCGTCACTGTCCGTTTTTTCCTTGTCTTCCCAGAGAGTTCGAGTATGGACCCGCGCTCTCCATGAGACGACGGGGTGACTCGATGCGTGCTGGTTTTGATCGAACGCTGCTCTTCGCCGGTATCTTCGCCGCGCTCCTAGCTGCCGCGTGCGAAAGCGGCGGGTCCAAGAAGGGGCGCTCCGACACGAGCGCCACGACCGCGACCGACGCGTCCGACGGCCAGGACGCGACCGACGGCCAAGATGGGGTCTCCCTCGACGGCACCGACGGCACGACGGGCCCGAGCGCCGACGGGACCGGGGATGGTCAGGACGCCACCGACGGCGTCAGCGACGGCCAGGACGCGAGCGACGGCGCCCGCGATGGCCAAGACGCCACCGACGGCGTCAGCGACGGCCAGGATGCCACCGATGGCGTCAGCGACGGCCAGGACGCCACCGACGGCGCCACCGACGGTCAAGACGCCACCGACGGCCAGGCCGACGGCGCGTCGGTTGGCGACGCCTGCGTCACAGGCGCCGACTGCGCCGGGAATACCTGCATCCCAATGGGTGACGGCTACTGCTCGCAGTCGAGCTGCGATACCAAAGGGTGCCCCCCGGGTGCCACTTGCGCCGAATTCCAGGGCGGCGCGACCTACTGCCTCCGCAGCTGCGGCACGGACGCCGACTGCGAGCCAGGCCAGGCCTGCGACGCGGATGGGACCTGCTGGTTCTCGGACACCGTAGCCCCGACGGGCGACGGCTCCGTGGGCGCCCCCTGTGCGACGAACGCCGACTGCAAAGACGCCGGCGCCGTCTGCTACCCCTATCTCGCCGACGGTAGCCCGACCGGCTTCGTGAACGGCTACTGCCTCATCTTCGATTGTACGGCAGACTCCTGCCCCGCCGGGTCCACCTGCCTCGAAGTCTCTGCCGACGGCGGCACCGCGTGCGTCGCGTCCTGCAGTTCCACCGCCGACTGTCGCGCCGACGAGGGGTACTCCTGCTTCGAGCCGGGCATCTGCTTCCCCGGTTGCGGCGGCGACGCGACCTGCCCTACCGGTACGGCGTGCGACGCCGAGGAGCAGACCTGCCAGCCGGCCTGCACGGCGACCTCATGCCCCGGCGACCAAGTCTGCAAGCCGAGCGGCCTCTGTGGCGCCCCGCCCTGCACTGCGAACAGCTGTGGCGCCGGCTTCATCTGCGCGGCGTCAGGCGACTGTGTACCCGACCTCGAGGGGGGACCGGGGGTCGGCCCCGGCCCGACGTGCCCGAATCTCCCCACCCGCGATTGTACGGGTGGTGAATCGACGTGCGGCGCGATCACGCAATTCGAACCCGTGGATGGGCCCGGCTACACCAACTACCCCCTGAACGGCGAGACCACGCAGAACCAGTACCGGAGCTTCGCTCGTAAGGATCTGCAGATGCTCGTGAAGTACGCGGCGGCGTGGGTCGACTGCAAGGCGGCGACCTGGGGCGGGGGTAACGGCGAGCCGCTCGGCCTCGGCGACATGAGCGAAGCCAACGGCGACATCCCCGGCACGAGCATCGGCAACCCGGGACATCCCGCGGGCACGCACGTCGACGGCTACGACATGGACATCGCGTACTTCCAGAACACGGGCACGAACAACTACCTGAAGCCCATCTGCGAGCACATGTCCGGCGGCCAGGACCAATACCACTGCGTCGCCCAGCCCGACATCCTCGACGTCTGGCGAACGGCCCTCTTCCTGGGAGCGCTCCTGTCGAGCCCGCGGACCCGCGTCATCGGCATCGACGGCAAGGTCGGGCAGCTCGTGACGCAGGCGCTGGAAGTGCTCTGCGCGAACGACTGGGTCCCGGCGGGCGGCTGCGCGAAGATCAACTACCTCGCCTACGAGGTCACCGACGGCGGTCTGGGCTGGTACTACTTCCACCACCACCACCTCCACGTGAGCCTCTTCCAAGTAGCCGGCAAACCGGGCGCACCGCAGTCGATGGATCGTTGCCTCATCTCCGGCTGCCCGCAGCTCTCTGAACCGGGCATCGACCACTGCATCGCGGGAGACGGAATGCATGGCACCATCCACGCATTGCCGAACGCGCTCTGGAAGAACCGTCCTCGTCTGTGAGCTTCTCGGACGCGCCCGATCGTTGCATTGGGCGCTCGATATCCGCACCCTTCGCCGCTCGTCTCGGCGGTCGCGCGTGAAAAGCTCGCGACTCGAACGCCCGCTCATCACGCCGAGCCGCCCCTCGGCCCCACCGTCGACCGGCTCACCCCGGCGGCTCACCTCCTCGGATAGTCAGACCATGAACCGGATCTCCAAGACCTCCCTCCTCATCCTGGCGACCTCGGTCGCGATGGCCTGTTCGTCATCACGCCGTGGCGGCAAGTCGTCGGACGACGGCACCGACGGCACCACCGCCACGGACGCGACCGATGGCACGACGGCGACCGACGGCACCGATGGCACTGCGGCGGCCGACGGCACCGATGGCACCGACGGGACGGCTGCCGCCGACGCGACCGACGGGAATGACGGAACCGACGCCACGGACGGCTCGACGGTCAGCGACGCCACCGACGCCACCGATAGCGCGGACGGCGCCGTCGACGGCACGGATGGCGTAGACGGGACCACGTCGGCGGACGGAACGGACGGGACGGACGGCGTCGACGGCGGCCCAGTCGGCTGCACCGTGCCGGAGAACATCGTCGCCCTCATCAACAGCAAGTGCGGCGGTTGCCACACGGGCGGTGGGAGCAGCGGCGGCTTCAAGTTCGACCCCGCCGAGGCCATCGCCAACACGGTGGGCGTCACGGCCAAGGGCGGGGACGGGGTCCTGATCGTCCCGGGCGCCTCGAACGAGAGCTATCTCATGCAGAAGCTGAACGGCACCGGCGGCGGCAGCAAGATGCCCCTCGGCGGCAGCCTCACGCCTGCCGAGATCGCGCAGTTCGCGAGCTGGATCGACGCGCTGCAATGCGACGCGACCGATGGGGTCGACGGCGTCGATGGCACGACCGACGCGACGGACGGCACTGACGGCACTGACGGCACCGACGGCGCCGACGGCGGCAACATCCCAGCCGGCTGTCTCAACGCGGGCGCCCAATGTAACCCACTCACCAACGACGGCTGCAACGGCGCGGAGGGTGAGGCGTGCGACATCTCCAGTGAGGGGCTGGCAGGCTGTTTCCCAGCGCCGAACGACGTCGTCCTCGGTGGGTCGTGCAACAACGCGTCAGGACCCTTCTGCAAGGGCAGCCTCCACTGCAGCGGGCAGACGGCCAAGTGCGAGAAGTTCTGCTGCAGCTCGTCGGACTGCACGGGCGGGCTCACGTGCGTCCAGATCGACCCGAACTTCGGCGCGGTGGGCACCTGCTCCACGGCGGCACCGGTCCCCTAAAGAATCGCCGGTCTCGACGGGGCCAAGAGGCCCCGCTGGGGTGACCGGACCCCGGCCTCACGTGTGGCCGCCCCCCCTTCCCTTGCGCTCTCGTACATGGTCTGATCGCGCTACGGCGACGCTCTAGAAGCAGCCCTCCGATTCGGAGTCGCTGGCTCGAATCATGCATCGCCGGCCGCCGCACACGTCCGTGTGCGACTGAGTGCGAAATCTGGCTCCGATGGCTCGCCGAGCGGCGTGTCCCGAGGCGCCCGGATCGAAGAAAGTGAGGCGCGTGGAGAGCGACGCCGACGTCACGACGGAGCCGAGGGAGTCCCCCACCCCGGTCGACCCGGGAGCAGCGCTGGATAGCGCTGACTCCGACGCCGTCGTGTATCGCGACGGTCTCGACCACCTCGCTGACGAGCTCGTTTACATTCGCGCCCTCCTCCACCGTCACCTCCTGTCGCTCTCGGGCCTGCGGGCGCGCCCCGACGGTCCGCTCTCCGGGCTCGCCGTGGGCGCCGACGAGATCGAACGATTCCTCGACGGCGTGACGGCCGAGCCGAACGCCGACGACGAGGCCTATCTCGACGCGCTTCGAACCCGGATCGACGGTCGTATCGCCCGCTCCCGCGCTGCCGGTGCGCGTTTGCCGCTCCCCGAGCTCTTCGAGTCCTTTGGCCTCTCCGAGACGGAAGCCCGGGTGGTGCTGGTCCTCCTCGCCCCCGAGGTCGAGCCGGCCTTCGAGCGGGCTTACGCCTTCGCGTGGAACGACTTCACCCGCCGGACGGCCGATGTCGGCTTCGTCCTCGGCATGATCTTCGGGAGCTTCCGCGACCGCTGTGAAGCGGCGCTGCTCTTCTCGCCGACTGAGCCGCTGCGCTGGAACGGCCTTGTCGAGTTCGAGTCCGTCGGCACGGCGGTCCCCCACCCGAGCCGCGGCTTCCTGGCCCGCCCGCTGCGCCTCGCGAGCCGGGTCGTGGGCTTCCTGCTCGGCGACCCGACGCCCGACGAGCTGGTTCAGCCCTTCATGCGGGTCGTCAATCCGAAGGCGACGCGGGCCGACATCCTCCTCCAGGCGAACGAGCTCGACGCCGCGTGGCGTGGGCTCGAAGTCGCGCTCGAAGGCGGCGGGGCACGCGTCTGCATCCGCGGTGGCCCGGGCGCAGGCAAGAAGCTCCTCGCTGAGGCCTTCATGGGCAGCCGAGGCGCGCCTCTCCTCGTGGTCGACCTCGAGGCGATCGCGAGCGACCCGTCACGGGTGGAGGACGGCCTCCGCGCCGCGCGCCGGGAGGCCTTGCTCCTTCGCGCCGCCCTCTACCTCGACTGCGCGGGCTACGGCGCCGGCGACGAGGTGGGCCGCCGGCTCGAGCTCATGGTCGAGCGCGCGTTCCGCGACTTCCCAGGCCCCATCTTCGTGGGCGCGACGTCGATGACGACGCTCTTCGGGGGCGCCCGCGGCGGCGTGTCCGAGGTGCTCGTTCCGATGCCCGAGCCGAGCCAGCGTGAAGCCCTCTGGGAGCGCTCGATCTCGCGCTCGGCCCGCCTCGCCCCCGGGACACGGCTCGATGAGCTCGCCAAACAATTCCCACTCACGGGTGGCGCCATCGTCGGCGCGGCTCGCGGCGCTACCGTGCGGGCCCGTCGCCGTAGCCCGGACCGCCCGGTGGTGCGCCGCGCCGATCTCCTCGACTCGGCGAGACAGCAGCTCACCGGTAAGCTCGCGACGCTCGCGACGCGCGTCGGCACCTCGCTCTCGTGGGACGACCTCGTCCTCCCCGAAGAAGGCATGCAGCGGCTGAAGGACCTCATCGGCTTCGCCAAACACAGGAAGAAGGTCTTCGAGGACTGGGGCTTCGGCGCGCTACTGCCCTACGGCCGCGGTCTCTCCGCGCTCTTTCACGGCCCCCCGGGGACCGGCAAGACGATGGTCGCGGGCATCATCGCCGGCGAGCTCGGGATGGACCTCTTCCGGGTGGATCTGTCCCAGATCACGTCGAAGTACGTGGGCGAGACCGAAAAGAACCTCGCGAAGATCTTCGACGAAGCCGGCCAGAGCCACTCGGTCCTGCTCTTCGACGAGGCCGACTCGCTCTTCGCCAAACGCACCGAGGTCAAGTCGGCGACGGACCGCTACGCCAACCTTGAGGTCAACTACCTGCTCCAGCGCATGGAAGACTTCGAAGGCGTCACCATCCTCACGACCAATTTCGAGAACGGGATCGACGACGCCTTCAAGCGGCGCCTCCGCTTCCGCATCGAGTTCCCGTTTCCGGCCCCAAAAGACCGGGAAGAGCTGTGGCGGCGTATGATGCCGCCGATGGCGAAGCTCGAACGAGACATCCGCTACGAAGAGCTCGCGTTCGACTACGAGCTCTCGGGCGGACACATCAAGAACGCAGCGCTGCGGGCGGCCTTCGTGGCCGCCGAGCGCGACGACATCATCAAGCACGACGACCTCCGCGCGGCCGCAGCGCAGGAGTGCAAAGAGATTGGGCGCCTCGTACGCGCCAGCCAGGGTGACGAGCCCTGGGAGGAGTCAGGCTCATGACTGCACAGCGCCGTTTCCTCGATGAGAACGAGCTGCTCGAGCGCATTGGCGCGCCGACGCCCGCCGAGCTGGCCCGCAACGCGGCCCGACGCGCCGGTGCACAGGGGTTCCTGGCGCCCGTCCAGAACGCCGGTGAGCTCCTCGCGCAGCAAGGCGCCCGCGGCCTCGCGACGCTCGTGCAGCAGGGCGCTGGCAACGCAGCGATGGGACAATTGCTCGGTCAGCCGAAGGCCGCCGCCGCGCAGAACGACGCGGCACAGCCGGCCGCACCCGCCCCCAAGGCGCCCGCCGAGAAGGTGCGCGGGAGCCGTACGAAGACGCCGCCTGCGGCCCCGGCCACCGCCAAGGTCACTCCCGCCACCCCCGCGACGCCTCAGAAGTCGCCCGCACAGAACGCGCCCGCGACGGCGACCGCGCTGAACGTGCCCGCGACGGCGACCGCCAGCCAGACCGAGGGCCCGGCGGCGGCGCCCGTGGGTGCCATTCACGCCGATCCGAACGCGTCGCAGATGTCCGAGAGCGCCCACGCCCAGGCCTTCGCTCACGGCCAGGACATCCACTTCGGCAACGGAACGCCTGGCGACAAGCAGCTCCTCGCGCACGAGAGCTCGCACGTCGTCCAGCAGCATCAAGGCAGCGGACCCGCGACGCCCGAGAAAGAGGCCGGCCCGACCGACGCTGGGTCGCAGACCGTCGCCCCCCAGGGGATCGGCGCCGAGGCCTACGCCCAGGGCAACGACGTCGCGTTCGGCGGCAAGGAGCCCGACCAGCACGCCGCGCACGAGGCGGCGCACGTCGTCCAGCAGCGGGAGGGCGGTGTACAGACCAACGTCGATCAGGCGCCAGGCACCCGTTCGCCGGCCTCGAACGGCCCCGCGACGCAGGATCCCGCCAGGACCGTCACCCGAGCCGCGCAGGATCTTGGCCAGCAGCCGACGCAAACGTCCCCCGTGGCGGCCGGCCAGCCCACCACCGCTCAGCCGCTCGCGACCCAGGCACATCCCGGCGCCGAGACGGACCTCCAGCGCCGTCAGGGTCGCCGTGGTGGCCTCGTTGGCATCGACGGCGTCGAGCAACGCGTCAACACGGCCCTCGAACACTCCGCGCCCGCCAGCGGCCTCCGCGGCTTCGGCGGCTGGCTGCGTGGACTCGGCAACAAGGCGAACTCGCAGATCGCGACCACGGAGAACCGTGCCAATCAACGGATGCAGCAGGCCGCGGCCCCGCAGGACGGCGGCGGGCTCGCTGGCCTCGGCCGCCGCTTGCGTGCGTGGGGTGACCGCCAGAACACGTCGATCGCGACCGCGAACCGGGACGTGAACGCGCGCGCAGAGCAGGTGCTGCGCCCCGGCCCGGATCAGGGCGGGCTCGGCGCACTCGGCCAGGGGCTCCGCAACTGGGGCAACCAACAGAACGCTCGCATCGCTGGCGCGGAAGACCGCCTGAACACGCGCGCCCAAGAGACGATGGCGCCGGTCGCGAACGCGGGCCAGGGCCTACGCGCGTGGGGCGCGCAGCAGAACGCCCGCATCGCTGAGAAGAACCAGCAGCTCAATCAAGGAGCGCAAGAGCGGCTCGCCCCTCTCGCCCGGGCCGGCACTCAGCTTCGGGCCTTCGGCGCGGAGCAGAACGCCCGTATCGCGAATAAGAACACACAGTTGAATCAGTCCGCGACCGCGCTGTCCGATCGCCTCGCCCCGCAAGGCAACGCGCTTCGGGAGCTGGGCGACCGCCTCAACTACGGCGACCGGCAGGACGCCGCTCAGCCCACCGGGGCGCAGTCGCAGCAGCCCCAGCAGCAACAACCTGCCCAGGACGGAGCCGAACAGCAAAACCAGGCGCAGCAGCAGCTCCCGGCGACGCCGCAGGCGCTCATCCCAGAGCAGACGTCGTCCGTCCAGAACGGCGCAGGGGCGAACGGCACGGCCGCGAACGGCACGGCCACGTCGGCCCAGCCCACCATCGGGGAGCAGGTCGCGGCGCAGGCCGGCCACCAGACGGCAGCGACGGCCGACCCCAAAGTCGCGTCGGGGAGTGAGCTCAGCACGCCTCAGAACGCGACCGAGATCGCCGCGGTCGCCCAGCAGAAGTCCGCTGAACAAAACACGACGCCGCCGTCGGGCGAGAAGCCGATCCCAGCCGACCCGAAGGCGCCGATGAACACGCCGTCTCAGGTGGCGGAGTCGGTCGCCCAGAACAGCTCGGACACCTACCAGGCGCAGGTGCCGCAAGCAGCGACGCCCGAGAGCCTGGGGCCGGTCTCGATCGCCGGACAGACCCTGCCGACCCAGCAGGAGCCCTCGCTCCCCGACGTGAACGCGGTGCGTCAGCGGTCGCGGTCGCGTATGCAGATGCCCCCTGTGCCCGTGCGTGCCCAAGATCAGGACGGCGGCCAACGCGACGCAGGCGGCCCCGAACAGAACGACCGACGGGATCCGAACCAGGCGCCCCAGAAGTCGGCGTCCCAGATGCAGGCGGAAGCCGAGATGGTCGGCCGTGAGGGCCAACGTAAGCTCGAGCAAGCGGAGCACCGACTCCAAGACCAGTCGCAGGCCGAAGCCGAGACACGCCGTACGACGGCGACCGCCACGCGGGACGCCGAGGAGCAACGTGCCCGTTCGGAGGGCGACGCGCAGACCCAGGCCGAAGAGCAACGCGGCGCGGAGCGGCGGGCACAGACCGACGGCGAGGCGGCACAACGAGAGCAGACGGCCCGCACCGACGGTCAGCAGCGGGAAACGCAGGCTAATGCCCAAGGAGAGCAGCAGCGGACCACGGCGCACGCGCAGCATGAGGCCGAGGTCGAGCGACAGCAGCAGAGTGAACGGCAGCAGGTCGCCACGGCCGAACAGCAGAGCCAGGCCGAAACCCGTGCGCGCGAGGAGCAGGGTCGTCGTGACGAGGCGTCGACCCAGGCGCGACGGACTGAGCGCGAGACGCAGGCTCGGACGCAAGGAGACCGCGACACACAGTCCGAGGAGACGCGCGGCCAGCAAGACCAAGACCAAGTTCGTCGCGAGCAGAACGCCGAAGCGACACGCCTCCGAAGCGAAGGCGAGCGCGATGCCGCGTCGCGGGAACGACAAGGACGCTCGGAGCAGACCCGGATCGAAGGTGATGGCCGTTCTCGTCA
This sequence comes from Myxococcales bacterium, assembly GCA_018780435.1. Taxonomy (GTDB): domain Bacteria; phylum Myxococcota_A; class UBA9042; genus SXOO01. Next base: position 2,014 of record JADMJS010000393.1, on the reverse strand, counting down.
GCGCCGCCTCGAGGCCGAGGCCCAACGCGAGCGTGACAACCAGTCCTTGCTCGGCCGGGCCTGGAGCGCCGTCAGCTCCGCCTTCAACTCGCTTATGAACCGCGCGCGAGAGGCCTGGAACAGCGCCGTCTCGCTCGCTCGCCGGGCGTGGGACTCGGCTGTCGCCATGGCGCGCAGCATCCGCGATCGCGCCGCCGCGCTCGCTCAACGCGCCATCGCCGCCATCGACGAGCGCTGCGGCGGGATCATCTCCCGCGTGCGCGCCGCCGTGGGTCGTATCGTCAACCGCGTCCGTGACCTGGTGAGCCAGGCCGTCGCGTGGTGTCAGGAGCAGCTCACGAACATCCGCAACGCGGTCGCGGGCTGGATCCGGGAGCGGCTCGCGCAGCTCCGCGCCTTCGTCGACTCGATACGCCAGCAGATCGCCGCGCTCATCGAAGCGGCACGCACCATGCTCCAGAACGCGCTCGACGCCGTCGTGACCTTCGTCCGTAACGCCATCGAAGCGGCGCGGCAGTGGGTGGCGCAGACCATCAGCGCCATCGTCACCTGGGTGCAGGAGACCTACGAATCCATCCGAACCTTCGTCGTCAACGCGGTCCGCGCCATCGTGGCGCGCGTCACCGCCTTCGTGCAGCAGGCCTGGAGCCGCTTCACGACGCTCATGTCGCAGATCGGGACTTGGCTCAGCGAGCAGTGGACGCGTTTCTCGCAATGGGCGCAGGAGGCCTTCGTCCGTTTCTGGACCGGGCCCTGGCGCGACGTCCTGATCGGCATCGCGGTCGCTGTCCTGATCGCCGCCGTCACCGTCGCGACCGGCGGCGTCGGCCTCGTCGCCATCGTCGCTATCAGCGCGGCGGCGACGGGCGCTCTCCGCGCCGGTGGCGAGATCGCGGCCCGTCGCGCGGCCGTCGCCATCCGTAACGATCCGAACCGTGCCGCCCGCTTTGAGGCGGAGATGAACGCCACGGGCGGCGACTCGGCCGAGTGGTACGCGGGCGTTCGCGCCGACGAATCCTGGGGCGGGACGCTCCGAGCCGGCGCGGTGGAAGGCGCTCGTGGCGCCGTCGAAGGCGCGGTCTCCGGTCTCGTCGGCGGCGCCGGCGGCGCGATCGCGACGCGCGTCGCAGGCGGCATCGCACGCGCAGGCGCTCGAGAAGGAGCGCGGCTGCTCGCGCGTCAGGGCGTCCAACGCGCCGCTGAGTTCGCGTCGCGCACGGCGATCGACGCGGGTCTCGGTCTCGCGGGCGACGTCGCCACCGGCTACGTCAACGCCGGGCTCGACGTCCAATTCCGTCGCCACCCGGACGGCCGCCCGTACACGTGGGATGAGGCCTACGCGCGTCGCGTCGCGCCGCAGCTCACGCCGGGCTCCATCGGCGCTCGTGTCGCAGGCTCGGGCCTCGGGTCGACCCTCAGCATGGGCAGCCACCGCGGTCCGGGTCAGACGCTTCAGGAGCGGGCCATTCAGCGCATTACGGGCACGGCGGGTGATCCGTCGACGACCAGCGCCGCCCGCCGCGTCGCCGCGTCCGTCACCGGCAGCGTCGCCGACGGCGTCCAAGGCGGCGTGAGCGCCGGCCTTCAGAGCGTCGCGAACGGGGGAAGCTTCTCCGAGGGCTTCGGCCAGGGCTTCGTCGGCGGCGTCGGCTCGTCAGCGGGCCGTTCCGTCACCGAGGTCGCCGCCCGTCGTTCGATGGGGACCGAGCCCGGCTCACAGCCGCACACGACGCCCGACGCACAAGCGACGACGCCTCACACCCAGACCGATACGGCCACCCCCGTGGTGCCGCGTACGCAGACGGACACCGAGACCACGCAGGTCACGCCGCGACCGCCTGTGGTGGACTCCGAGACCACGCAGGTCACGCCGCGACCGCCCGTGGTGGACTCCGAGACCACGCAGGTCACGGCGCGACCGCCCGCCATGGACGCCGAGACCACCCAGGTCACGGCACGACCGCCCGCCCAGGACACCGAGACCACGCAGGTCACGGCGCGACCGCCGCACCTC
>JADMJS010000371.1 GCA_018780435.1 Myxococcales bacterium | reverse complement strand
GACCGGTTGTCCGCCCTGCGCAACAATGATGAGACCGTGCAGTTTTGTGTACAGGACATTCGCAACGGGGTAGACGTCGGTGAGAACTACGCATCCGCGATGGAGATGCTCGACGCGAATGGTCGCGAATTCGACGCCATCAAGGAAACGATCCGGCGATTCCGCCGCGATGACCTGAGAGGTAGCGCGTGAGCATGGAGCGATTTCCGACGGAGGATCAGTTCATTACCGCCGTCACCGTTCGAGATGGGAACGCTGCGGTTCTGGCGGGGCGTGTCCTCGTCGCCAAAGAGCGGGGCATCGTCGTCCGCTTCGAGACCGATGGTGAGCCCCTGCCCCCTCGTGGCAACGCCATCACCCTGCTCTACGGCGGCGGTGACCGGGTGCTCCGGCTGCGCACGACGATCGCCGAGGTCATCGACGGTGCCAAGCTGCTCCTCGAACCCACCGGGGCAGTCACAGAAGGCGAGCGCCGGGAGTTCTTGCGGACTGACGCCGAGATCGACGTGCGCACCGAGGCGGTCGGTCCCGACTACGTCCTGCCCGGTGAAGCGAGCGCAGGGGCTCCCAAGCCGGACTGGGAGCGACAAATCGCAGACCTCAGCGGATCGGGCGTGGGCTTCTTGTGGGACGGGCTCTACCGGAAAGGCGACCTCGTCTTCGTGCAGATGATCCTCCCGACGCCCGTCCCCTCCGCGGTGAACGCCATCGCAGAGGTCGTGCGTGCGAGCCGCGATGCCGATTCGGGCAAGCAGCGGCTCGCCGTGCACTTCACCGCGCTCGACGAGCGCGATCGCGACGTCCTCATCAACTTCGTGTTTCGAAAGTACTACGAGCAGCTCGGGTCGCGAATCGGCTCGGTCATCGACCCGGACGTCTGAGACGCCCGTTTGGGCCCGGCCACGGACCTGGGAGCCGGGAGTACCCGGCCCCCAGGCGAGGTCAGGGCGCTGGGGCGGGAGCGGGCTCAGGGACCGGCTCCGGCGCGGGGGCGGGAGCGGGCGGTGGCGCCGCGGGCTTCGGCTCGAACTTCGCGTCGACCTTCATGACCAGACGCGGCAGCTTCTCCCCTTTGACGCGAGCCGGCTTGAACTTCTTGGGCTCGGTCGTGATGGTCACGGGGGCGAGGCTGTCGTCACTCGGTTTGACCTCGAAGGTCTGCGGCTCATCCGCGTTCGTGAGGCGAATGACGAGCTTGAATCCATTCGCCTCGAACTCGTGTTCCGACCACTCCTCCCCGCCCTGATAGGGTTTGCAGTAGTCGGCCCCCTTCAGGGTCACCCACACCTCGCCTGGCTTGCCGCCCTCGGCCATCGCGGCCAGGGGGAGCAGAACTGCGAACAGCAGTGACTTGCGTAGAATCGACATCGCCATGAGTACCTCTTCTTGCCAGGTCGAACGAACTCCCGCTCCGGCCCCTATACGCAGAGCGCCGAGCGGGTGCGCCATCCTGCTTGAACAAGGTGTACCCGATCAAGCTTCCCGTCGCGCACGACTGAGCGTGACGGGCGGGCCGAGGGGGACGAGCCCAGGCCCAACGACGACGCGCCCCGCGCTCACGACCGCGTGAGGGGCCACTCGGCCAAAGCGGTATGGCAGGGCCTCTTCGTGATCGGCACCGACGACCAGGAGGTCCGCCGCCGCGCCGAGGGTGACACAGCCGAGGTGACCGCCCTGCCCTAGCGCCGCGGCCGCCCCCGCGGTGACGGCCCTCAGCGCTTCACTCGGCGTCAGGCCGAGGCTCGTGCAGCCGAGCGTCGTCATCAGCGGGAGGTCGTCACACATGGACGAGCCGGGGTTCAGGTCGGTGCTGATAGCCACGGTCGCGCCGGCATCGACGAGCGCGCGACCGGGCGGATAGGTCTGGCTCCGGAGGAAGAGCACTGACGCGGGGAGCAGGACGGCGACGGTCTCCGGGTGGGCCCCGAGAAGCGCGACGTCCTCCGCCGTGATCTGTTCGAGGTGGTCGACGCTGACCGCGCCGAGCGCGACGCCGAGCCGGGCCGCGCCAGTCCGCGTGAGCTGGTCGGCGTGGAGCTTGACCCCGAGGCCATGCGCCTTGGCCACGAGGAGGATGCGCTCGCTCTCGGCGATGCTGAAGACGCGCTCTTCGCAGAAGACGTCGCAGAAGGTCGCAAGTCCCTCCTCCACGACGCGTGGGATCATCTCGTTGCAGACGAGGTCGATGTAGTCGGCGCGCCGGTCTCGGTACTCCGGTGGCACCGAGTGGCCGCCCAGGAAGGTCGTGATGACTCGAACCGGGAGATGATCTTCGATCGCCCTGGCCACGCGGAGCTGCTTCAGCTCGGCGTCGAGCGAGAGCCCATAACCGGACTTGATCTCCAGCGTCGTCACGCCCCGCATCACCATGGCCGCCGCGCGACGGATGGCCGTGAGCAGCAGCTCTTCCTCGGACGCGTCCCGCGTGAGCCGCATCGTGCGCACAATCCCGCCCCCCTGTGCGTGGATCTCGGCGTAGGTCGCCCCGCTGCATCGCAACGCGAACTCGTCGCGGCGGTCTCCGGCAAAGACCAGGTGGGTGTGGCAGTCCACGAGCCCGGGGAGCACCGCGCGCCCTCCAGCGTCGAGCCGCTCCCGAACCCGTGACGCGGCCGGCACGCCCGACTCCGGCCCGACGTACACCACCCTGCCCTCCGCGCACAGGACGGCGACGTCACGCAGTACGGCTCCCTCGCCATTCATGGTGGCCAGACGCCCGATGTTGCTGATGAGGAGTTCGGTGGGTGCGCTCATGTTGACAGATTCGCCGGCACGTCGCATTGGGTCAACGTGCGTCGCTGGCTCACCATTTCGCTCGTCGTCTCTCCGCTCGCCTGCACCAGTCAGAACGAGCTGCTCCGGGACTATGCCGTCGGGCTTGAAGCCCAACGTTCCGCTCGATATAGCGACGCCGAGAGCGCCTACGGTCGCGTTCTCTCGGCACAGCCGAACTTCCAGGGGGTTCACAACAACCTCGCAGTGCTCTCGGCCGAGCGCGGGGACTTGAATGGTGCGCTGCGTGAGATCGAACGTGAGCTCGCGGTCCACCCTACGGGCGACGCCGTACGCACGAACCACGTCATCCTGCTCCTGAGCGGGCCTGAGCCGGGCGCCGCACGGAGCGCCGCCGAGGCGCTCGTCGCGAGGGGGCCGAAGACCCCGCTCTCCTTCCTGCTGCTCGGGCTCGCACACGCCCACGGTGGCGACCCAGTGCGGGCGGCTGCCGCGTTCGAGGAAGTCGTGACGGCCGGGGGCGACGACCTGGTCGCGATCGCGCTCAACGCCCGGGCACACCTCCGGTACCGCCAAGGTGAGCTCGCTCTGGCGCGGACGGACTTCGCGGCGGTTGGACAGCGGCGGCGAGACGCCGTCGCCGCTCACGCCGAGGCCATCTGCTCGCTCCGGCTCGGCGACGCGGAGGGGACACGGGCCGCTTACGAGCGCGCCACCGCCCTCGACCCCAACGCCGAGCCCGTTCGCCTCCTAGGCGTCTGGGTCGCCCTGCTCGACCGCGATCTCGCACTCGTCGAGTCACGCACCGCCGAGCTGATGGCGACGCCGACCATGGCCCGGACCGCGCGCCAATTGCGTGCCCTGTCTCGACTCGAACTCGGCAACGCCAGCGGCGCAGCGACCGATCTGGAAGCGCTCCTCGAAGAGAAACCCGAAGCGGACCTCGCCTTCAACCTCGGGCTCAGCTACGTCGCGCTCGGCCGCCTCGTCGACGCCGAAGGGGCGTTCACCGAAGCAACAGAGCTTCCCGGCGCACCCGAGAGCGCTCGCACGAACCGGGACGCCATCGCGAGATTGGTTCACCAACACTGATGGCGTAAGGCGACGTCGGGGAAGAAAAGAAGGCGCTCGCATCGCGGGCGACGCGGCATCACTCGAGACGAGGCTTGACCTTGCGAGCCGCGTCGATCCAGGCGCCCACGACATCCGAAGATGGCAATACTTCCGAGTACTTGTTACCCGCGTTGGCCTGTCGCATTCGCTGAACGAGTGACACGGCGTCGGCTTTCTGGAAAGCGACGAGCGTGTCGACACCCGCCGCGTTCAGCACTCGGACCATCTTCGGGCCCGGACCCGCGAGCTGCATGATGTCGAGGAAACGCGCCCAATGGCCGAGGGTCTGGACGTCGATGCCCGTCGCCGACGAGAGCGATTGGCGTGCCGCCTTCGTAACCGCGCGCTCGTAGAGCTGCGCCGTGTTCTCGATGCCGGCTTTGAGAAGCGTGGCGTGGTGTTGGGCCGGGACGACGTCGGGGACGTCGGCGAGCATGTAGTGGCTCGCGGACGCGCTGGCAGAGACCACCAGCGCCGCGCCGAACGCGAGGAGCCCTGCGACCTTGCGATGAAGGCCGACCATCACTCGCCTCGGACGAGCGTCGGCGGGAGGAAGAACGAGACGCCGAACGTAAACATGAAGTTCTGGCCCCAGGCGGCGTCGCCCGACGTGTCGCCCGGCGCCGCGACCGGCGCGAACTCCGCGATGTAGTCCTTCATGCCGAGCTCCACCGCGATGAAGTCGTTGAAGAAGAGCCGCGCCCCGATACCCCACATCGGCGCGAACACCGTCTGGGGGTCGAGCTCGCCGGTGGTGCGGGTGCGGATCATGCCGAGGCCGACGTCGATCTGAAAATCGTAAGCGACAGGCAGCTTCCCGAACCACATCATCTTGCCGTAGAGCGGAATGAAGGTGGCGGCGACGTCCGCGATGATACCCGGGGAGGCCGTAGAGGGCACGCCGCGGTCGGTGGCGTCGAGTTCGGCCTTGATCGACTCCGTGAGCGCCGAATCGAGGACCACGTAGGTCCCGAAAACGTCCACGCCGATGCCCACCCAGTTGGCCGGGTAGTACCGGTAGGTGAGCCCGAGCGAGAGGCTGCGGGTATAGACGTCGTTCAGCGAGAAGCCGAAGAGGGGCGTGATCTGATGGCGATCGTTACGCCACTCCAGCGGCGTCCGGATCGGTGGCGCGTCACGCAGATTGGTCTTCTGGGCTTCGGCGACAGCCGGCCCGAGGAAGGCCACGAGGACCAGGGCTCGGAGCATCGTCGTCATTTCGGTAGCTCGTAGTCCCAGCCGAAGGGAATCCAAAGACCAAAGCCCGCATTCACCACGACGTTGTTCATGAGTGAATCGCCCGCCTTGAAGTCCTCGTTGTAGATGTGGTCCTTGAGCTCGAGGTGCAGCGTGAGCCAGCGCGTCAAGAAGAGCCGCGCGCCGAGGCCGACCGTGCCGGTGGGGCGCATGCCATCGACGCCCGTCAGAGTCACGCCACCGCCGACCGAGAGCCAGGCGTTCCACGGGACGATCCAAGACCCGAACAAGATGAACTTGCCGTAGAAGGGCGTGTAGCTGACCTCTCCGCCGGCGTACCAACGGACGGGGCGCTTCTCCGGGAACACTTCAAAGGTGTTCTGGACGTCGGCCAGCTCGTCGGCCTCGTTCGAGAAGTAGTAGCTGAAGGTCCCGGCGAGCGCCCACTCTTCGGTGATGTGGAAGCGAAGATCGCCGCCCGCCTGGTGATAGTCGAAATACGGCTCATTGAGTGTGTAGCCGTACTTCGGCACGAGCTCCACACGCAGCCGTTGTATGAAGGGGCGCTGCTCGATGACGTGGACCGCTCGCGTCTCTTCCGCTGTGGCGGCGGCCGCGAGCAGGCACGTCAGCAGGAGGAGCCAGATCTTGTGAATCGAGTTCAACGGTCCGATTCCCGGTGGGCCAGTGCCCCTTGATTGAGCGTCGCTTGAGTCCCGAACCACACCCCCGGAACGGATACGGGAGCTGGGCCGGCGTTCGAGGTCCTGGTGCGGGCACTCCTCGCGCACCCGGAAGTAACCACGTCACTCGCCCTCTCGTCAACTCGCCGGCCGGTCTTTCGTCCTTCCGTGTGCGGCGCAGCACGGTCTCGGGTCGCACCATCGATGCCGCCGCCGCCAGTTCAGGCGCCACCACCGTGCGCGAGCAGCACCCAGATGTCGTAGAGCGCGTGCGTGTAGACCGCGACGGCGAACCCACGCGCAAAGCAGAGCCCGCCGAAGGCAGCACCGGCCAGGAGTCGGAACCAGAAGGGGAACCAGGCGAAGGGTTCGGCCGTGAAATGCGCCAGCGAGAACGCGAGGCTCGAGACCACGAGCGCGATCACGGCCGCGAGCCCCTTCCAGTCGTCACCGAAGAGCCTGGTCAAGAGCGCACCGACGCCCAGGAAGATCCCGACCCGAAAGACCAGCTCCTCGTGAAAGCCCGCGCCGGCGCTGATGACGAGTCGGGCCAGCACGTCGGGAGGGAAGGTCCATGCGGACGCGGCCGCGGGCCACGCGACGAGCTGCACCTCTCGCATGATGGCGAGCACGCCGTAGCCGAGCCCGACCGCGTAGAGCCCCGACTCGATCAGCAGCGGGACGAAGTACCCGGTGACGGCGGTGCCCTTCCCTTTCATGGCTGCCGCCGTGAGCCCGAAGACGACGAGGAGAGACGCGTTGGCGACCAGAAAGCCGACTCCGCCGAGCTTCAGAAGCATCCGCGTCACGAAGTCGGCGCCATTCAGCGCGTCGAATCCCACGGACAGAAGGCCGATCTGATATGCGACGAGCAGCGGCAAGGTCAGGACGAAGGAGACGCCCAGCCGACGGGTGTCGGAGAAGTAGCCCACGTCGCGAGGGAGCCGGGGTCAGGGCGCCGGGGCTGCCCGTGGGCTGGGCTCCGGCGCGACGACCTTGGCGCCGGGCGGCGGCGCGGGCGCGGGGCTGGCGGGGACGACGACGGGCTCAATGATGGGAGGCCCGGCCACGCTCGCGAGGACCCGACCGAGGGAGCGGTCGTTGTAGCCGGTCGGCGACGAAAAGCGACGGCCATTGATGAAGAGGGTCGGCGTGCCCTTGATGGCGGCCACCTTGGCGTCCTCAGCGTCGGTCTCGAGGACGGCGTCCGGCCGCTTCGACGCGAGGCATTGGGCGAGCTTCTCCTCATCGATACCCGCCTCGATGAGCCACGCTTTACGGGAGTCGGGCCCGAGCGACTTCTGCTTCTCCAGATCCATGAACTGACGGAAGACCTCCCAGAAACGACCCTGCTCCTGGGCGCACGCGCCGATGCGTGCGAGCGCGACCGCTTCCGGGTGGAAGTCCTGCGGGAAGTGCTTCACGGAGAGCCGAATTCGGCCGGCGAACGACTTCATCGCGCGATCGAGGATCGGGACGAGTCGGGCCGAGAACGGGCACTGGAAGTCAGTGAAGAGCACGATGTGAGCGGCGCCGGTCGGCTCACCGGTGGTCGGCGAATTCGTGAGATCGAACGAGAGCACCTCTCCCGAGAGCGCCTGCCTCTCGACCCCCGCCGAGATGATGGCGTCATAGACCCGCGCACGCTCGACACCGCCGGTCACGCGCGCACGCGCCTTCTCGAGCTCCTCGTCCACGAGGGCACGTAGCTCGTCGGCGGGTCTCACGCCGACCACCTTGCGGCCGTTCACGAAGAGGTTCGGAGTGCCGATCGCCTCCACTCGTGAAGCGACCGACTGGTCGTCCTCGACGCGGGCGCGGTACCGTCCTTGACCGAGGGCCTCCACGAGCTGGCCTCCGCCGATCCCGAGCTCTCCGGCCGCCGCGACGAGGTCGCCCTGGTCGAGCGGCTTGCCCTCGGGCCGACCATAGACCTTGTGCGCGTAGTCCCAGAACTTGCCACCCGCCTGGGCCGCCACGCCGATCTCGGCGGCGTCGCGCGCCTTCGGATGGACGGCCAAGGGGCTATGGGCGAAGACGAGGCGGACGTCCGCCTCTCGCTCGTGCTGCAGCGCTTCGAGCACCGGGAGGAGCTTCGCGGAGAACGGGCACTCGAAGTCCGCGAAGAACACCATGGTAACGAGCGCGTCGGCCGGGCCGAGTGTCGGTGCGTCACTCGCAACCGGGACCTTCCACACAGTCGGGTCCACGGGCCGCGCCGGGGGAGGACGAAGTTCGGTGGGGGCGCCGTCGAGGACGAAGCGCGCGAAGTCAGGCGCGTTCTTGCGTGTGAGCACATCGAATGCGGGCACGTCGACGGCTCCCGGTGGGGTCGGGGCGAGCGCGTCCGCGGCCGCGAGCTCGGCGGTGACGAGGCTCTCAAGGACGTCGAACTCGACGAGCCCCTCCACCTTCTTGCCGTTCACGAAGAAGGTCGGGGTCGCGGAAACGCCGAGCGATTGCGCGATGGCCTGGTCGGACTTGACCCGAGCCGCCACGTCCGGCGACTGACGGTCGAGCGCCCACGCGCCAATGTCTGCACCGGCGACCTTCGCGAAAGCGACGACGTCACTCTCGTCGGTGCGCCCGGGGTTGCGCACCAGCGCGTCGTGGAAGCGCCAGAAGCGCCCTTGCAAGTGCGCGGCGACCGAAGCGACCGCGAGCGCCTCGCCGCGGGGCTGTGCCATCAGTGGCAAGTGGCGGTACTCGACGCGGACGCGGCCATCGGGCTTGCCGTGTCGTTCGAGGATGGCCCGGATGAGCCCCGTGGCCTTGGCGCTGAAGGGGCACTCGAGACCCGCAAACATCGTGATGACCACGTCCGGTCGGTTCGCACCCAGGGTGGGGGCCGTCGCCAGCGCCCGTGACCGATCGAGCGGAGGGCCCTTAGGCTCGCCAGTCGCTGCTTCAAGGGCGCTCGGCGCGGGGGCCTCCGCGTCGGCCGCGGCCGCGTTCACGTCCTGCTGAGGAGGGGCGGTCGGCGCTGGAGAGGACAAGGGTGAGCCGGACGGCGCTGGGGCGGCACCTGGACTCGGGGGCGCGACGCATTGCCCTGCTTCGCAGATCCGGTCGCCCTTGCAGTCGCTGTCGGCGGTACATCCGGACTTCTCCGGTTCGGCCTTGCACCCGGCGAGGAGCAGCGCTCCGGTCACCATAACGAGTGCCCCTTGCCAGTGGGGTCGAAGAGCCCAGCGCGACGCCGACATCATAAGGTCACCACGATCTTGCCGAAGGTCTCACGACTCTCGAGAGCGGCGTGCGCCGCCGAGATGTCGCTCAGGGGGAAGGTGCGGTCGACCATCGGCTCGAGCCGACCGGCCTGAAGGTGCTCCGCGATCTGGAGCAGCTCGCCACGCGTCCCCATCGTGGAACCCACCACCGAGAGGTTCTTGAAGAAGAGGCGGCGCAGCGGGAGTGTCACGTCAGACCCACTGGTTGCCCCACAGGTCACGAAGGTGCCGCCCGTGCGGAGGAGACGCAACGAGCCTTCGAAGACCGCCTTGCCGACGTGATCGAAGACGATATCGACGCCCCGCTTCTCGGTGAGTTCGAAGAAGCGTCGGCTCCAGTCGGGTTCCTTCGTGTAGTCGATGGCCTTAGTGGCCCCCATCGCTTCGGCGCGGGCACACTTCTCGGGGCTGCCGGCCGTCGCGAAGACTCGCGCGCCGTAGAGCGTTGCGATCTGGATCGCCGCGCTCGACACCCCGCTGCCCGCGGCGTGGATGAGGACCGTCTGGCCCGGGGCGATGCGAGCCCGGGTGACGAGCATGTGCCATGCGGTAAGGAAGGTGAGCGGGAAGGCCGCTGCCGCCGGAAAGTCGAGGCGTGGCGGCTTTCGGTGCACGTTTCGATCAGGGACTGCGATGAGCTCGGCGCAGCCGCCATTTTGGGTCTCGCCGAGGATGCCATAGCGGCTGCACAAGTTGTCGCGTCCACTCGAACAATCGATGCAGACGCCACAGGATACGCCCGGCGAGAGGAACACGTCGGTACCCGGCTCGAGCCCGCCATCACCGGACTCTTGGACGACACCCGCGATGTCGCAGCCTGGGATCAGGGGAAGTGGGAACTGAAAGCCGGGGAGGCCCTTCCGCGCCCACAGATCCATGTGATTGAGGGCGACCGCTCGGACGCGCACGAGCGTCTCGCCCGGGCGCCGAACCGGATCCGGGACCTCTTCCACCGCGATGGCGTCGAGTCCACCGTGTTGTCTGATGATGGCTGCCCGCAAACGACGTCCTCCTGTAAGCTGCCCATCCGTGGCTCTACCAGGGCCCGCAGTACCATGAGACGGACGCGGCAGGATGGAGGCGCAGAGGTTAGTGTCGGGATCGCGCTTTGGCAAACCGGCCTTGGCACTCGCGCTCGTGGCCGGTGGCCTCGCGACGTGGATGGTCCTAAACGGGCGTCTGGGCGCAGACGGCGCCCTCCCGAGACCGGGCCCCGGCACGCCCGCCACCCCGGTGCCGGGCGTCCCCGGCCTCACAGTCACCTTGCTCGGAGCGGTCTCGAACGCATCGGGGCTCGCGCTCCAGCGTGAGGGCGGGGCTCTCCGCGTCGCCACTGTCGACGAGCTCGACGAGTGGGAAGGGGAGTCACCGCCTCCACCGCTCATCACGCTCTCGGATCCGGTGACGGGCCACGCCGTGGGGGGCGTCGGGGTCGCCGGCGCGGTCGGTGAGGTCGAAGCGCTCGCCGCCACCCCTGGCGGCTTCGCCTACCCGTGGAAGACGGGAGAGCAGTCGGTCGTATTGCGCCTACCGGACGGCACCGACCGTGCCCTGGTCACCCCCAGCGTCCTCGGTCGTCTCGACCGCGCCATCGACGCCATCCGCGACGAGGCGACGGCGCGGCAAGCCCGCGTCTTCTGGGAGTTCGAGGGGCTCGACGCCACACCCACCGGCTGGGAGCTCCTCGCCACCGCCGTCGACCGTGACGCACGGGACACGCCCGCCTCCACCTTCGCGTCTTTCCGCCTCTCCTTCGACTCTGAGGTACGGCTCACTCGGCTCTCACCGCCCCTTCGTCGGCGGGACGGGCGCTTGCACCGGGACTACGCGGCTGCGCTCTGCGTCCTTTCGAATGACGTCGCCGTCATCCCAGCCTTCTCGGGTACGGGGGTCACCCTCTTCGGGCCCGATGGACGCGAGCGTCGTCACCTCGACCTGCCCGTTCGCCGCATCGAAGGGGTCGGCTACGACGAAGCGACGTCCACGCTCTACCTCGTCCGCGAGTGCGTCGGCGTCGGGAAGGACTGCGGTCCCATCGCGTTCGGTGTGCCCCTTTGGACGTGGCGCGGTGGGCTCGTGCCGTAACCGGAATCGCGACTCGATTTACTACCCAGCGCCCTTCCGGCAAGCTCACTCCCCATGTTCGGTAAACGCCCATGATCACTCGCCCTGCCCTCCCTACTCAACGGCGCCGACGACGCGGCTGGCTGCTTGCGCTCCCGCTGTCCGTCGCGGGCTGCACGGACGAGGTCGCTGCAGAGTCGACCGCGGACGCCCTGCCGACCCCCGACACCGTCGAGGCCGAGACGAGCCCTGATCCTGACGGCGGCGGTCCCGGCTTCGTCCTGCCCGATCCTCACCCGGGCGATCCCCTGACCGTCACGGGGTCCTCGCCGCTGGCAGCCCCCCTCGCGCTGGGCTCCATGACCGCCGTCAGCGGAGGCGGCCTGGTCGTCACTGGGACCGAGGTACGGCGCGTCTCGAGCGACGGTGTGCTTCTCGGTGAACCCGTCTTGACGTCACCGGACGCGCTCCTGGCCGTGGAGCAAGGCGATGACGATGTCTATGCCGTCTCGCGGAACGGAACATGGCGCCGGGCGTCGGACGGCAAGGAGGTCGCGGGGCCACGCGTCATCTCCCTACACGCCGTCGGCGACGACGTCGTCGGCCTCCTCGGAGCCGCGGGGATCGCGGTCGCGTCTGGAACTTTGGACGACGGGCCACTCACGTCCGCTATCGACGGGAGCGTCGTGCGCGATCTGACCATGGTCGGCAACGACGTGGTCATCGCTGGCGGCCCCGCCGGGGTGCAACGGGTCGTCATCGGCGCGGACCGCCGAGTCACGGCGGCGACCCGCTACCCCACGTCCCTCCCGGTCACGGCGGTCGCGGCGCTCGGCGCTGATCGTCTCGTTGCGGTGGAAGCCGGTGCTTCCATTCAGGTTTTGGCGCTCGAACAGGGCGGCTTCACGAAGCTGGGCTCACTCGAGCATGAGGGCCCTGGCCTCGACGTGGCCGTCCTCAGCGACGCCGACTCCGCCTTGGCCGTCATCGCCGACACGGACCGCGTCACCCTGGTCGACCTTCGGGACCCGGCGGCGCCGCGCTGGGTCGCGACGGAGCCCTTCGGCACGAACGGCGCGCTCGGCGTCATCCCCGCGGAGATGGGAGTTCTCGTCCGAGGCATCTCCAACGTCACGTCCCTCGCGCCAGACCTCGACGCGATCGCCCCTGTCGCCCTCGTCGAACCCGCGCTGATTCAGATTGAGGCCCTCGCCGAACTCGACGCGGGCGCCAGCGGCGTCCTACTCCGCAACCCCGGCGCCCTGCCCCTCGAAGTGACTGGGCTGTCCCTGTCCGATCCCCGCCTCACGGTCAACACGGGCGCGGACGCGGGCGAGGCGCTCGTGGTCGACCCAGGAGACGTGGCCTTCTTCGAGATTCGCGTAGCGGGTACGGCACCGCTCGACGCCACCCTGACCTTCCAGACGAACGCGATCGACGCGCCGACCGTCACGGTCCCCATCGAGGTCAATCCGCCACGTCTCGCGGCCGGGGACCTCGCACCACCCTTCACGCTCGTGGGCACCGAAGGGGAGCTCATCACGATCGGCGAGCTGATGGGGTCGGTGATCCACGCCAAGCTCTTCAACGCTTACTGAACGAGCTGTGTCGAGGAGTTTCCTCGACTCCAGTCCGAACTCTACGCGCCATACCGAGACTCCGGACTCCGCGCTGTCGCTATTCACGTCGGCTTCGACGTCCCAAACGCCGTCACCAGCAAGGCGAAGACCGGCATCGAGGTCCCGATGCTCGTCGATTGGGACAGCGCCGTGGTCGCGAGCTACAATCGCATCGGAGAAGGGATCACGATCTTCCCACTTGGGTATCTCATCGACAAAAAGGGCGTCATTCGGCACGTCTACACCGTGAACGAGCCCTCTATCGAGACCTTGAAGAGCCAGATCGACGCCCTCCTCGCCGAACCCTGATCTCGACGCGTCCTTCTTCCACCTGCCGCCCTCGTCCTCCGGATCCCCCTACTCATCGTGGCTGATCAGCGACTCGCCCTCAGGGCGCTCTATCTCATCCTCTTCGGCTTCCTTGGGGGTCAAGGGAACTACCTCCCCTTGTGGCTCGACGCCGAAGGCTGGACCGACGGCGAGATCGGGTGGCTCGGCGCCGTCCGGTCCGCCTGTCTCATCTTCGCGCCGATGTTCTGGGGACGTCTGTCCGACCTCGACGGGCACACCGGTCGCGTGCTGCGCGTCACGGCCATCGGCAGCGCCATTGGCTTTCTCCCGACTCTCGTGACGTCGGACTTTTGGATCGTCATGTCGTCGACGGCCGTCTTCCACTTCTTTCGGGAGGGGATCGTGCCCGCGGCCGACACCGCCGCCATCGTCCACACCCGCCGTCATGGCGGCACCTTTGGTGGTCACCGGATCTGGGGCTCCATTGGGTTCATCATCGGCGGCTTCTTGCTCGCCATCGCCGTCGACGCCGCAGGCCGAAGCGTCATCCCGGCGGTCCTCATGGCACTCCTGCTCCTCACGCTCCTCGGGACGCAACGCGTCGCCGTGACCTCCGACGGGCCACCCAACACCGACGTCGCGCCGGCGAGTGTCCTCACGGGCGACGTGGTCCGCCTCATGGTCGTCATCCTCCTTTGGCGTATCGCGTCGGCCGGCATCTTCCAGTTCTTGCCCCTGCACCTCGGCCGCCTAGGCGTGCCCGATCACCTGGTCCCTGCGTATTGGGCAGCGGGGGTCATCAGCGAGATGTTGCTCTTCGTGTACGCCGAACGGCTCTTCGGGCGCTGGTCCGCTAAGGCGGTCTTTCTGCTGTGCCTCGGGGCGGCGGCGCTGCAGTCCGGACTTGGGATCATCGTGGAGAACCCCTGGATCTTCCTCGGGGTCATGACCCTCCACGGCCTCTCTTTCGGTGTCGCGTTCTATACCACCGTCGTCTGGCTCGGCGTGCTCGTCCCCAGAGAGCGGCTCGCGAGTGTACAAGCGGTGCTCTATGCGGTCGGCTTCGGCGTCGGCGGCGCGCTGTCGTCCGCGGCGTCCGGCTACCTCTACGAACACGGTCAAGGGCCGTGGCTCTTCGGGGCATCGACGATCGTGTGCGTCATCGCCATCCTCGTCGGGGCCGTGGGGCTCCGTGAGCGGACGACCTTCGGCGACGCGGCTCGCGGCCGTGGCGGCGCGAACTGACCGACTACATCAGGCGTGGGTCTCGGCGAGGAAGGAGCGAGTCGTCGCGTGTTGTGGATTGCCGAAGACGGACTCCGGCGTGCCGTGCTCGACGTCATAGCCGCCCGAGAAGACGTGGACGTGGGTCGCGACGTTCTTGGCGAAGGACATCGAGTGCGTCACCACGATCATCGTCTGGCCCTGCCGACCGAGGTCGCCCATGACGGCGAGCACCTCGTTGGCCATGACCGGGTCGAGGGCCGACGTCGGCTCGTCGAAGAGGATGGCTTCAGGCTTCATCGCGAGGGTTCGAGCGATGGCGACACGTTGTTGCTGGCCGCCCGAGAGGTCGCGCGGATATACGTTCTGCTTGGCCCCAAGCCCCACCCGGACCAGGATCTCCTTGGCCCTCGCCGTCGCCGATTCGAGGTCTTCTTTGAGCACCTGCACCGGCGCGATGGTGCAGTTCTCCAGGACCGTCAGGTGCGGGAAGAGGTTGAACTGCTGAAATACGAAGCCAACCGTGCGCCGGATGGCTTCGAGGTGACGTGCGTCGCGCCGCGGGTGGGTCTCCGAACTGAGCTCGAACTCTCCCACGCGGACGCGACCGCCCTGGAACAGTTCGAGGCCGTTCACGCAGCGTAGAAAGGTGCTCTTCCCGCCGCCGGATGGGCCGATGATCGCGGCCACTTCGCCCTTCACGACATCGAGCGAGATCCCCTTCAGGACGTCGAGGGTGCCGTGCCGCTTGATGAGCCCTTCGACGCGGATCATCACGTCTGACGCGCCCTGCTTCGAATCCACCGTGGATTTGCCTGATCCGTTGGTCGCGCTCATGCGGACACCCCCGCGAGACGGCGCTCGAGCGAGCGCGACAGGAGAGAGAGCGGGTAGCTCATGGCGAGATAGAGGATGCCCGTCATGACCATCATCTCGACCGTCGCTTGCGTGTTGAGCGAGAGGATCGAGAACTGTTTGGTCAGCTCGACGATGGTGATGACCGAGCAGACCGACGTGTCCTTGAAGAGACCGATGAAGTCGTTGACGACCGGTGGGATCACGATGCGGACGGCCTGCGGGACGATGATCTTCCGGATGGCCTGGGAGCGTGACATCCCGAGTGAGAGCGCCGCTTCCATCTGGCCGAGCGGGATGGCCTGCAGGCCAGCGCGGTAGATCTCGGACTCGTACGCGGAGTAGTTGATGGCGAGCCCGAGTATCGCCGTGGGGAAGGCGGCGATGTTCACGCCCACCTCCGGGAGGAGGAAGAAGATGAAGTAGAGCTGCAGCATGAGCGGCGTCCCGCGCAGGAACTCCACGTAGACGGTCAGCGGCACTGAGATCCATCGGCTGCCGTAGATGCGCCCGACGGCGACCAGGAGCCCGATGACGATGGCGATCGGGAAGGAGATGAACGCCAGCAGGACCGTCATCCCGGCGGACTTCACCAGCGTCATGCCGTAGGTGCTCACCACGTCCCAGCCGCGCTTTCGTTGGCCGAGCTCGACCGTGTCGACCGTCGCGGCCGCCTTCTCGACGTCAGCCGCGACCGCCTTCTGGTAGCCGAAGAACTGCCCCATCTCGATGATCTCGCCGAGGCGCTTTTGATCGTCGTTCCACATGCGGTAGCGCGAGTAGATGTTCTCAAGCGTCCCGCTGCGGAAGAGGACGATGATGGCTTCGTTCACCTTCTCGATGAGCGCCTTATCGCCCTGCCGCACGTAGATCACGTAGTAGCCGGGCGCGACAGGGGGCCCGAGGCGTTCGAGCTGCGGGAATCGTTCGAGGTAGAAGCTGACGATGGGGGTGTCCTGCAGCGTCGCGTCCAGCTTGCCGTTCTCGACCTCCCGTAGGGCGTCGGTGCCGCCGTCGTAGCCGATGATGTCGGTTTCGCCCCCGATGGCCTTCATGTGTTCTTCGGCCGCCGAACCGGTGAGGACGCCGACCTTCCACTTCGACCCATCGGCCTTGGGGCTCTTGAAGGCGTCCCACGACGTGATGGCCGAGCCCTTCTTCACGAGCAGCTGCTGCGCGTAGACGTAATAGGGGATCGACGCCTCCATCACCTCGACCCGGGACGGGAACCACTCGTAGCCATTCATCACGAGGTCGACTTTGTCGGCCTTGAGCATGTCGGGGAGCTTGTCCCACTGACCCTGCTCGTAGGTGAGCGTCACGCCGAGGTACTTGGAGATCGCTTCCGCGAGCTCCACTTCGAAGCCGGTCATCCGGCTCACGTCGTCATCCCGCGGGTAGATGAAGGGACCACCGCCCTCCTGATCCGCGCCCCAGAGGAGCTTCCCGGCCGACTGAGCGCGAGACCACGAGTCGTCTTCCGCGTGGGCGAGCGGCGCGACTCCGACGAGGAGACTCACGAGGACGAGCGAAAAGCCAGGGGAGAGACCGCGCCTCCGGTCCCTCGCGGCGCTTCGAGTGGGTGAAGGGGGCACGAAGTGCCAGCGACCTGAAGCGTTTGGTCCGTCGTCCAATTCCTGTCGTGTCTCCTTCTGGTCAGAGTGCTCGCGAGAGGGCCGGATGATTGCAAATTCCCGAAGCACTGCAAGGGCCCCGCGTGCGTTTTTGGAGCGCCCGCCGCGGTCACGAAAGCGTCGGTAATCCTTGCGGCACGCGGACTCTTTGGTAAGGTCCGCGCGCCCCGGCCAGGACGGCCCGGGCACGCGACGACGGCCGCATCGGCCCGACTTCTGGAG
>JADMJS010000390.1 GCA_018780435.1 Myxococcales bacterium | reverse complement strand
GGCTTCTTCCGGACGCCGACTGCAACTCCTTTCAACACCTCGTCGAGGGCTTCGAGAGCCCCGGATGCAACCAGATCGACGGCTTCAGCGCTGAAGGCGGCGAGGCTCAGTTGAACTCGTGTTGGGGCGTCTTGTGCCCGACCGGCCAGAAGTGCGTCGGGGGCGACTGTGGTGCCCCCGGGATCAAAGCGCCGTGCGAGCCGTGCGAGTCCGGCCGCGACTGCGCTCTCAACGCCGGCTGCATTCCCCTCATCACGAACGCCAGTGACTTCGAGAGCCGTGGCAAGCCCGCCTGCCTCACGTACTGCCACGACGTGGCGTGCCCCTCGGGCTTCGCCTGCAACACTGTCAAGGCCGACGTCGACGGGAAGGTCACGTGGCATCGCGTCTGTTTTCCGGAAGGGTCGACGACCTGTCCATTGCTTGGGGACGACAGCCCGGAAGGCTTCAGCTTCCCGGGGCCGATCTGCCGCTGATTCGTAGTGTGCACGACGGACTTCCGTGACCGCGCCGAAGCTTACAAAAATGAACAAATATCACACCATTGCAGTTGATATTCACTCGTGGAAACCCTAGGCTCGTCGGGTGCGGCTGTTTGCGCTCACCACCTCCCTTCCTATTCTCTCGACCGCTGTCGCCGTGGCGTCGTGCGAGGCTTCGAATGACGACACATTCGCCCCCGACACGTCGATGATCCTCGCGCCCGGTGAGACACCCGACTTCGCACTACACGTGGAGCCACTGCTCGCGTACTCATGCGGCGGCTGCCACAACGACATGTCGAATAGCGGGTCTTGTGTCGGCATAACTTGTTTTATTGACGATCCCTGTCTGCTCGCAAAGGTGGGGTGTTGTACGAAAGAGGAGCCCTTCTTGAGTTGCGAGGACGCTGCGGAGACGCCTCTCGAACCGGGAGCGCCGCGATTCACCATCGCGCAGTGCGGTGTCATGCGGCTCGAGCTCGCCTACACCATGGCAAGATCAGGTCGACTCGATGACATGCCACGCGAGCCCGACGAGGGCTCCGCCGGGGGTAGTGCCCAAGCGGCGGCGATGGGATTCTTCAACTTCGAGGGACCCAATGCCTTCAATGCAGACGATCTCGCCGTCATGAAGGCATGGCTGGCGACGGGGACCGACCTCCCCGACCACTGCGAGACGCCCGCGCCGACTCCGTGATGCGTCCGATAGCAGCCTCGGCCAACCGTCTCTTGTCTCCGGTTCTCCCTTGGCCGAGGTCCCTGTGCGACGTCCGGTGCGTAGTTGGGTGCCCCAAGGAACCTGGAGTGTAAGCCATGGCTCGACCGCTTTGGACGCTATTCCCAGTGGCCGCAGCGACCATCGCGGGGTGTGATTCCGGTCCGGGGCTGTCTGCCGATGCCGCCACGTCAGTGACGCCCGACTGCACGATTGAGCCCACATTCTCCTCACTGCACCAGCGCTACTTCCAGCCCTCATGCACCTTCGCGGCGTGCCACGCCGTCGCCGGGTTCAGCGGCCTCGGTCTGGGGCGGTCCGTGGCACACGTTAACCTCGTTGGCGTGGAGTCCGTCCGAGCGCCCGGCGTCCTGCGGGTTGCACCGGGCGATCCGGATGCGTCCTTCCTCGTGCACAAGATCGAGGGGACACATGGGCCAGAGCAGGGCGATCTCATGCCGCCCGGGGGAGACACGCCGAGCGCCGACGATTGCCGCGTGCGACGCGTCCGCGAGTGGATCGAACGCGGTGCGCCGGACGACTGACGCCGTCTACTCGAGCGCCCCCTTGCGTGGCGCCGTCCACAGCGTCTTCGCGGACCCCGAAGCTTCGTCGATCTCCACCATCTGATCGACTGCGACGTCCTTCACCGTGTGCGTCAGGAGATCCTGATTCGGCCAACGGACCGTCACACTGTCGATTTTTTCGTGAACGCCGAGCCCGAAGTGGAGGTTCATCGAGTTGGTCGACGCAAAGCCGATGGAGGGCCAGAGCTCGCGGACCTGCAAGCGGCCGTCCCCATAGCGGATCTCGACGCGTGCACCGATGGCCGACTTGTTCGTGCCCGGGCGCGTCGCCTTCAGCTTGATTCCGAGCCAGTGGCCCGCCTTTGCGATGTTCTTCAGGACGCTACCGGGCCACTGATCGCCGGGCTGAAAGCCACCACTGTTGAGAGCGACGTCCATATCACCGTCGTGGTCGTAGTCTCCGAACGCGCTGCCGTGGCCCTTGCCCCAGAGACCGGTCGCCGTCCACGGGGTGCGGTTCGGGAAGTACCCCGTGCCCTGCTTGTTCTCGTAGAACTGGAAGGGTTCGGCCTGCTGGGTATAGGGCCCGCCAGACGCGATGACAATGTCCACCCATTCGTCGTTGTTCCAGTCCGTGAAGTTCGCGCCCATCGCGCCGAAGGGTACGAACTTCGCGTATTGACCCATGTTCGTAAACGTGAAGTCGCCGTCGTTACGATAGAAGGTCGACGACTGGCTCCACTGCTGGTCGGTATAGCCTTCCTCCGTGAGCAACTTGTGGCAACCGCAGAGCTTCTCGACGCCGAGCTGGGTCTGGTCCGACGTCACGAAGGCGCCCGCGAAGAGGTCGATGCGGCCGTCGTTGTTGTAATCGAACGTGAAGTTCACATAGCCCTTTACGGCGCGGCCGGCGTCGATGCCGGACTTGGCCGTAACGTCCTTGAAGGTACCGTTCTTCTGGTTGTGATAGAGCCGGCGCCAGCCCCAGCCTTGCGCGAAGATCTCCGGGTAGCCGTCATTGTCGAGATCGCCGCACGAGAGGCCGAGTCCGCCGTAGTCCACGGCGTTGCCCGGCGTCACGATCCCAATCTCGGCACCGACCTCCGTGTACTTCATGCCGCCTTCGGAGCGATAAATCCGAGCGGGGGCCGAGAAGTCGGCGGCCAGCACGTCGAGGTCGCCGTCGAGGTCGAAGTCGCAGTGGTTGACGTTCATGCCGAGCCCGGCGTTCGGGACGTTCTCCAGGTCGCGCACGAGACCCACATCGGCCGTGACGTCCGTGAAGGCGATCCCGGTTTCGGGCTCGGACACGTTCCTGAGCTGAATCAAGTCGCCGGTCGAGTCGTAGTTGCAGCAGTTTCGCGTGAGGTCGAGGCGTCCGTCGTCGTCGGCATCGGCGACGGCGGTAAAGACGTGGCTGCAGGCCTTGCCGCCCATCCGCTCGTCCGGGACCGCCTCGAGCTTCTTGCCCGCCACGTTGCGATAGACGCGAAACGGAAACAGCTTCCGCTCGAAGACCAGATCGTCCCAGCCGTCGCCGTCGAAGTCGGCCCAGGCCACGCTCCCATAACCGCCGTAGCGCTCGGCGTCCGTCATGCCGAGGTCGGCGCTCGCTTCCTCGAAGGGGAGGTTGCGTGCGTCGCGCTCCGGGAAGCTCTCGAGGATGTGATGAACCACGTACTGGTCTTTCGACCACTTCGTGTAGAGGTCGTCACCGTAGAGGTAGGTCTCGGTGAGCATGAGCTGCCACTTCGTGTCGAAGCCCGGGAGCCAGCGGTGGGCCCGCAGCGCGTACGGGTGTGACTCCTCGTAACGGCCCAGGCGAAAGTAGGCGTGTGCGAGATCGAAGGTGACGTACGGGTCCGTGCCCGTGACGGCTTCGAGCGGACCGCCGGGAGCGAAGACGGCGATCATCTTCTCGAACTCGCCCAGATAGACGTAGCTCGACGACAGGTTCTCGAAGGCGAGGGCCTTGTCGGCTTCGGGGACCTTCTGTGCGGCGTCGTAGAGCTTGCCGAGCAGCTCCTCTCGGCGGCTGTAGTAGTCGGTGGCGTGCTGGAACAGGATGAAGCTCGGGTACTTCTTCATGTCCGCGTAGAGAACGTGCTGGATCCAAAAGTCGTCGGGATCGGCGTATGTCGAGAGGTCGCAGGACATCTCGCCATCGCAGGGTAGGGGAATCTCCCACGTCTGGTCCGCTGGCGCGCACCGGTCGGGCAGGTCGGCCGTGTTCAGGACCGCCACGAGTCCGAGCGTCTGGTCACCGGGCGCTTGAGGTGGCCCCTCGGCTTCGGTCTCGGTGCTACCGCAGCCCACGGCGGCGGCCATGGCGGCTGCGGCGACGAGCTTCCCGAAGCGAAGATGGCGAAGGAGCGAGGGACGATAAGGATACTTCACGGCGGTTCCTCACAGAGGCTCCTCAGAGAGGCGGCCGCAGGATACCGACTTACGTTCATCTGCCGCAAGCCGCGCCTTTCGCGCGTTTCCTGCGCGGCGGGCCCTTACGGCGTCGTCGGCGCAGGCCGCTTCCGCTCGACTCTCAGGACGCGCCAGCTGTTCGGACCGTGGTTGTGGACGTGAAAGAGGATGGGCGCGCCGGCCGGCAGGCTGACGGTGACCGGGATCTCCTTCACAAAGTACTGCGGAGGGCCGGGGATCGCGGCGGTGACGTCGAGAAGTGGGAGCCCCGGCAAGGAGATGGCGAGGTGCCCTTCGGCTGGATTTTCGGAGAGCAGGGTGCCGTAGCCGGCCTCGACCTCGACCACATCGCCGGGGACGAGGGGCAGAAGGATGTTCTGAGAGGCGGTGATGTAGTTGCAGTCACCCGTGTAGACGCCGAAGGCGCCCGCATCGATCCCGTACGCCGACGCGGCGCAGGAGACCTCGGCAGGGCGATCGGGGAAAGGGTCGGCGTCGGCAGCGAGCGCCCGCCAAGCGGCGTGATCGACGAGTGAATTCGGATCGATGACCGCCGTCTCGGACGGACCTGAGTCACCCTCGCAGCCGGCCATCGACGTCACGAGGAGGAGACAGCCGAAGCGAGAGAGGGGGAGCGTGATCACGCCGCTGCCACCTGATTAGCTCTGTCGCCGAAGTCGACCGAACACGAGCAGCGCGACCGCCGCCAGAAGGAGAGCGAAGCTCTGGGGCGCGCCGTCGCCACTGGCCCCACACGAGGCCGATGCCTTCTTTGGCTCGGCCCCATCGGTGGCGTCGGTGGCGCCGTCAGCCGCGTCGGTGGCGTCGGTGGCGCCGTCAGCCGCGTCGGTGGCGTCGGTGGCGCCGTCGGTGGCGCCGTCAGTCGCGTCGGTGGCGCCGTCAGCCGCGTCGGTGGCGTCGGTGGCGCCGTCAGCCGCGTCGGTAGCGCCGTCAGCCGCGTCGGTGGCGTCCGTCTCGCCGTCCGTTGCGTCCGCACCGTCGCTGTCCATCGCGTCGGTGCCATCAGTCGTGTCGGTAGCGTCCGTGGCGCCGTCGGTAGTGCCTTCCGGGACGCAGGCGTTCTTGCACTGGTCGGTCGCGTGCTGTTCACAGACGAAGCCGGCCTCACAGTCGCTGTCGGTGATGCAGGTCACGAGCCCGAGCCCCTTGCACTCGCCGCCCACGCACACGGCGCAGGACCCGCAGTCCTCGTTCTCGACGCAGCTCCCGGTGCCGTCCGTCCCATCAGTGCCATCGAACGCGTCGACGCCATCGGCCCAGGACGGCACGCACTGGTTCAGGCAGACTTCGTCGGGATCGAGGAGGCACGTCTCGCCATCGCCGCAATCACCGTCGCCTTCACACTCGATGTCGCCGCCGCCGAAACACGAGCCGGCGAGGCAGATCCCGCAGACACCGGGGCAGTCCGCGTCGGTGCTGCAGGGGACCGAGTTCTTCACGCAGAGCCCGTTCATGCAGACCTCCGAGAAGCTGCAGTCGAGGTCCGTCGCGCACGCGTCGCCCTGGGGTACACAGACACCTGCCATACAGACCTCCGAAAAGCTGCAATCGAGGTCCGTCATGCAGTACGTCGTCATCGGCACGCACAGGCCCGCCTCGCAGACCTCCGAGAAGCTGCAATCGAGGTCGACCATGCACCCGGTCATGGAGATCACGCATTGCCCGTCTTGGCAGATCTCCGAGAAGCTGCAATCGAGGTCCGTCTCACAGGCGTTCGGATTGGTCGTGCACATGCCGCCGATGCAGACTTGGGGAGCGCCGCAGTCCTCGTTGGTCGCACAGGGGACTCCGGACGCCGTGGCGAACCACGTCACCACCATGCTGTTCGCGGTGATGGTGTACTTGCCGCTGGCCGATCCCACATCGCAGGCCCAAGCGCCTTCGCACCCCGCGGCGACGGGGCCGCAGGTCGCTTCAATGGGCGTCGGGGAGGCGGGATCGCTCACTGCGAGCATGTCGGGCGTCGGCTCAGACGCGTTGCACACGACCGGACCGCCCGGAGGGGAGCAGCAGGTCTCGCAGGTCAGTGTGAAGGTCGCGACGCTGCCGCCAACGAAGGCGCCGTCGCCCAGGACGCTGCAGGTCGTCGCGTCGATGAGATCGCCGTCACACTGAATCAGGCACGTCGCCGACGCGCTGTTCGGCGTGAGGAGTAACAATGCCAACCCAACCGCTACACCACTTCGCATCTCATCACCTCCGAGGCACCCGCCCACCGGCGCGCATCATAGTCGCGGCGGGGGGACTTGCACCAACGGATTTGCGAAGGGTCAGGGCGGCGGGCAGGCGTCGCCTGGGACGCGCGCCACGACCCCCTTCGGGACGCCTGGGGCGGCGCTGACCCAACGACCGTTCACGAAGGGCACATTCTCCGCGGTGAGCTGAGCCATGATCGGGTGCGACGACGGCGTCGCGATGGGTCCCCAGGGCGGCGCTACTGAGCAGTCGAGGGTGTAGCCGAGCGGGCCGAGGAAGACGTTCGGTCCCATACACTCGTCGGTGCCGCCTCCGTAGCCGACGGTCGTGAACATCACGACGCCGCCCCCCTCGATCCAGGCCTTCATCGTGCCCGCGTCGTAGGCCCCTGCGGCCGACGCGATGGTGATGTCAGCGGTGGGCGGCGGGACGCCCCAGTCGCTCACGACCGTGAGCCCGACGGCCGCCGCCGCGGCGACCATGGCCGGCGTCGAGCCCGACTGGAACGACACGGTCGTCCGCTCCGTGCCACACTCGCCAGAGTCCTTCATCCAGGTCAGGAGCTGCTCCCAGAAGGGTCCGGGAGCGTCGCCATAGCTCTGGAATGTGATGTGCTCGTCACCCCAGACGACCAAGCCGCCGCACTCGATACTACGGGCGCGCGCCACGACACACTGGCAGTCGGGCGCCGTGGGGTCCTGGTCGCAATCGTCTTCACTGCAGGTCGGATCGGGGTCGAAGCGGCAGCCGATCGGCGATTCGCAAGTATCCGTGGTGCAAGGGTTCTTGTCGTTACAGACTACGGCATCACCCTCGCAGTTCGATTTCACGCAGATGGTGTTCGTGGTGCAGGCGTCGCCATCGTCGCACGCGTCGCCCTGGCGTGAGGACCAGGCGTCTTCGAACTGGGTGGGTTCACAGACTTCGCAGGGGTTCTCGGGGTTGACCGTCCCTGCGATAAAGCAGGTGTTCCCGATGACGCACGTCCCGCTCGCGATGGTGTGTACGCAGACGCCGCCGGGGCTGCAGTGGTCGACCGTACAGGCGAGGCCGTCGTCGCAAGCGGCCCGAGCGATGCATTCGGGCTTTGGGCCCTCCCAGGCCCCCGACAGCACGATCAGGCCCCCGGCGGCGTCCGCCGTCAGAACGCCGCCGGGCGGCGCCGTCGCGACGACGCTCAGGAGTGTCACATCGACGGAGGCCGCCGCGTGCGCCGCCGCGCCCGCCGCTTGGAAGCCGAGCCAGATGAGGGGAGACACCTCGGGCTCGCTGATGAGCGGCGATGAGAGCGCGGACAACGTCGCCGCCGAGTTCAAGGAGACTGAACCAGCGCCGGCCCAGGCTGCCGCGACGGCAGGGGAGATCGTCACGTCATGGCCGCTCGGGAGAGCGTAGGGCGGCAAGAACTCGGGCGCGCAGCTCGGGTCGCCGCAGGGGAAGTGCGCGGCGCCGAGGAAAGTCAGGCGGTTACCTGGATATTGGAGCACGACGTCGAGGCCCACCGCCGGTGGGGTCTCGGCCGTCGAGCGCACGAGCCGAACGGGGCACCAAGTGAGGTCCGAAGGTGCGCCCGTGACCCTGCAGAACGGCGGCTCGGCGCCGTCGATCGGGGCCGCGTCGGGCTCGGCCGAGACGTCGGAGTCCTCCGAATCGGGCGTCGAGCCAGTATCGAGCGCGTTCGCGGTCTCTGGGACATCTGTGGACGGGTTGGTGTCGACGACGGTGGTGACCGTGTCGGGCGCGTCTTGCGCCGTGACGGATTCATTCTCGGTCGACGCGCACGCAACGAGGATGAACAGGGTGAACACGGCAGGACGCGGCGGCGGGCGGGATGCAATAGTCACGGGAGAAGCGTACCACGGGTCATTCGCTCACCTTCCATGCGCGCGAAGGGCTGCCGGGTTTGAGCCTGGCGCGACATTTGGGGTATTAGCCGGAAGTACTCGAGGATCGTTGCGCGTTGTCCAAGGCGCGCCGAGGAGTGACCCATGATCATTGCCCTTTCTCTGCTTTCGACCGTCAGCGCATCGAGCCTGTCGCTCGGCCTCTGCGAAGGTGACTACGTCCCCCACTGCAAGGTGGTCGCGATTAGCGAAGCGGAGGCGCAGGTCGCGCTCTCGTGCTGGTGGAAGTCGTGTGAGGCGACGGATGATGGGCAGGAGTCCGAGACCGACTTCAGCTTCACTGAAGTTCGGGACTTCGAGGGCGCCTTCGTTCGTGCGTTCGTCGATGGCGAAGCCGATCATCGGAAGGACTTCGGGCGTCGCAAGAACACCAAGGCGGTAGAGGAAGCCGGGGGCTGGTCCAAGTACATGACTAGCAAGGCTTTCTCGAAGAAACTCTCCTTTGAGTTCGGCACGTGCCGCCTCGCGATTCGCGACGGCTCGGGGAAGGTCAAGGAGGCTGACTCCGGCACCTACGACGTGGAGTTTCGGGTTCGGCGCGGCAAGGACGTCTTCTTCAAGAAGGCGCTCGGCGAGGCGTGCTGGCTCGGTGAGACCACCCATCAGGCCGTCGCCTACTACCTCCCGAGCAAGAAGGGCGCGCTCGTCTTCGCGGCGCTGACGGAGTGTGCAGGCCCGCCCCCCGGCTACTTCGGCGAGGATGACGCGGGCAGCCAGATTGCGGCGCGTAGTGAGTCGATCTCCTTCATCCCTCTGTCAGACCTCCCCGAGCTGGCGACCTGCCTTCCGGCACCTCCGAAGTAGAGTCGGCTCACGGCAGGGGCGGGGGCTCACGCCGGGGCTGGTAGGCGAGAAGAGAGGCTCGTCATGGCGCGTCGCTCCGTTCCGAGGCGTCGTTCAGGAACCAAGCTCGCCAGCCCGAGCTGTTCACGAGAGGCATCGGCTTCAGGTCGCCGGCTCGACGGCCTTCCGAGAGAGCGCGCGCTTCGTAACGCGCCGCGCCGTCACGGACCGAAAGCACCTCGACCGGGCCGAGCTGGCCGAGATCACGGCACCACGCGTAGTGTGGGTTCTCTCGGAGCTGGGCTTCCAACGCGCTCTCGAATGCGGTGAGGACGTGGACCGGTAACGAAGCGCGGGGCTCGATCGCGGCGAGATAGTGTGGCGGAACGTCGCCCGAATCGGGCGACAACATCTCGAAACGCAACGTGATCTGGGCCTTCCGTGCGGCGGCGCCGAAGCAGCTCGCGACGAAACCGGGCGACAGCTTCTCGCCGGCCAGATCGACGCGTCCGTCCTCGCGACCGACGAACTCGACGCGCGGCGTCCTGCCTTCGAAGCCGACGACACGCACGAGATCGCCGAGCCGGTAGCGGTAGAGGCCGCCGCCGGTCGTGAGGAGGGGCGAGTAGAGCGCGCCCGCTCGGGCCTCGTCGGCGAGATGGATGGGCCGGCCCGGGAGCTCGACGGCTTCGAGCTCGAGGAAGTGCGACGTAATGGCGAGGACGCTCCCCGTAGCGGCCGTGCCCGAGGTGCCCAAGATCGGGATCGACACCACGCCTTCGGTCGCGAGCAGGCCCTTGCCCTGAAGCTCGACGCCCCGAAAGCGGTCCGCGAGGTCATGTGCGGGCCCCGCCGAGCTGCCCGCCGTCCAGGCGCTGATGAGCGTGAGTTTCGGCCAGATCGCTTTCGGTTCGAGGCCCGTCTCCTTCACTTGGCGCGCGCGATGCGGGTCGGGGACGAAGGCCCACGGCGTCTCACTCTCGGCGTAGCTACGGATCTCCTCGGCGAGGCCCCCAGGCGGAGACAGCGTCCCTTCCGCAATATCGTCGATCAGGCGATCCGAATGGCGCATCCACTGGTCCTGAAGAAGGGAGAGGAAGGTCGGGCTCCAGACGGATAGGAGGGCCAGTTCGCGGTCCGCGAGGAGAAAACGTGCCGTCACGTATCGACATGTCGCGACGTCCGGAAGGAGCGCGACCCAGGACGGCGCCGATAGCAGCGACGCGAAGGGGATGCGCGCGCCGGGCCCGAGGTACGCCGCGTCGGAGTCGAGCCCGATGGGCAGGCCGCCGACGGTACGCGCGGCTTTGCGGACGATAGGCGAAATGGCCCAGTAGGCGCTGCCTTCCTGCAACGCTGGGCGGCGCGTCAGGAGGTCGTGCATCCACGGGTAGACCGCGGCGCGGAACTCGCGAAGGAGTCCGTCGGTGATGGGGACGTCCTTGCGAGCACCCGTAGAGCCCGACGACCGCTCGATGGCGCGCACGCGTTCTCCAGTTAATACATGGAGTTCCCCGTTCGCGACCCGCTCGGCCCACGGCGCGATGTCATCCCACGTGGCGATAGGCACACGCGACTGAAAGCGCGCGACATTGTCGATACCGGCGAAGCCGTGCGCGCGACCGAAGGCGGTGCCCTGCGCGCGCTCGAGTAGGTCGCGAAGCCGTCGCCGTTGAACGTGACCGGGACGCCCGAGCTGCCGCCGAAATCGAATTGCCGCCGGCGCAAAGGTGCGCACCAGCACGTCGTTCCATGCGCGGATCTGCCGGCGGCGGTCGTCTCGATTCATCGGCGGCGTCACGGTGATTATCACCGGTGTTGGGTTCGCGGGTTCCGTGTGGGAGGTAACACCGTTCATGTTCACTTAAACGACCTGTGAACGTCAGTCTTTGAACGAAAAGGGAGGCGAATTGCGAGCGTCGTATGCTGCTCTGATCGAGGCAATGAACTCGGAGAAGCTCAGAGTCTCCTCCACCGCGGGTCGCTTGCTCCGTCGTGGGGGATCGTCGACGTCGAAGAAGCGGGCTTCGTCCTGGGCGGAGTCGTCGTACAAGCAGATAAACATCCGTTCGAACTTCTCGACGTCGTCCGAGGGGCCGGCTCTCCCGGCGCGCGGACGGAAATACCTGACCGCTGCGGCGAACGAGGAGACTGCCGCATCTGAGCCGGTACCGATGGCGTCGTCGGCGGCGCTCCACGGTAGAAAGAGCGCGGCCACGAGCACCGAATACGGCTGCCGCTTGTGGTAGTCCGTGGACTCCGCGCGAAGCTCGTTGTCAATGCGGCTGTAGTTCTTCGTGTAGCGCCCCGCCTTTGGATCGGGCAGCGTCACTGTCTTCACGCTGACACCGAGGCCCAGGCCAAGCTCCAATGTCGCGTAGCCGACATCGAGCTTTTTGAACCCCTTGGCGCTCCTGGCCCTGGCCTCCTGATGTGCGCCATCTTCACTGGGCGTGATGCCTGGGAAGTCCGGCCTCAGGTTGTTGGCGATGGCCGTCGAGAGGTGGCGCGAGAGTCGCTCGGCGTAGTTCTTCTTGGCGTCTTGCCTGTCGGTGGGCACCGGGCGCGGAGCGGCAGCTCTGACGGCATCGTCCACGGAAGTGATCGTCATGCGGCCCTCGTCAGACTCTCAACCTCGAAGGCTAGCGGCAGCTGCACGCCGGATATCGACGAACGGATGTTGTCCAGAAAACCTTCTTTGAATCGAAGAGAGCCACGTTCCGCCCGACTCAAGAAGCCGCTGAGGGCCTTCTGCGACAGGGGCTTCAGCGGGTCGAGGAGAAAGGACGAGAGTGTCGGCTGCCCGGCCCAAGCCGGGAACGGCGTTACGTTGGCTCGCCGTACGTCGTTACCTTGGCCCCACGCTGCCGTGGGCCAGCGTGATCCCGAGGTGTGTGGTTCGTCGCGAGAGGAATCGTAGCTCCCGGTCATGCGCAGGCGTTCACCGACCCACTTCGCCAGAGGTACCGAGACCGCGTTTCCCACGCATTTCCAGCGCGCCCCATCCCGGGCGCCCTTGACCTTGAGCGCCGGCGCGGTCCAGTCGCACGGGAATCCTTGTAAGCGCTCGCAATCTCTCAGGCTTGGCGTGCCGACCTCACCGGTTGCGGGCCGCCAGATTGCCGGTGGAGAGGGAATTCCGATCGTCGACCCGCCCTTCAGCGTCGGCACGCAGTCCACTCCCCACCCGAGCCCCTTGAGTCCCTCCGTCCAGTAGAATCCGTATGACTCGGCCGTGGGGCGGAACACGGGGTTCTCGTTACAGCCAAGCAAGATCGGGCGAGGATCGTCGGTTCGCGAGGCGAGGAGGAGGACGCGCTGACGTCGCTGAGGTAGGCCGAAGGACCGCGTGTCGACGACCCGGTACGCCCAATTGAATCCCATCTTCGAGAGCTCGCTCGTGAGATAGCTCATGGCCTGTCCCTGGTCGAGCTGCAGCATGAAGGGGACGTTTTCCAGCAGCAGAAAGCGGGCCGAGCTGCTCTGCATGAGCCGAAAGACTTCTCCAACGAGGCCCGAGCGCTGGCCCGAGATCCCCGCCGTCTTTCCGGCTTGGCTGAGGTCCTGGCAGGGAAAGCCGGCGGTGACCAAGTCCACGTTGGGGAGGGAGTCGATGGCCCGCACGTCGCTCGTGAGCGTCGCGTCTGGGAAGTGCTCTCGAAGGATGGCTGCGGCCGTCGGTTCGATCTCGCAGACCATCTGCGCATGGTGACCCGAAGCTGCCAATCCGAGCTCAATACCCCCGATTCCGGCGAAGAGACCAGCGACCGTCAAGGGGGGCTTCGGGTAGTCCATCGTGCACGAGCTCCGGTTCAAAGTGCTGAACATGCGAACCGTACCTTGGCTTCTAGCTCGCGTCCAGTGTCGAGTACCCATCGGGGTTATCGGGGAAGATCAATGGGCGTGGCGGGGCTGACGTCGCGTCTCACGGATCAGTTCGAAATCCCACGGAGTTCACGCATGTTCACCGCGGAGCCCGTGGCGCTGTCCACGTCTAGCCGCTCCAGGAAGGACGCGTAGACGAAGACTCGGTCTCTCTTCTTTCCCGTGGACTCAGTGAGGACCTTGGCCGCGACCAGGAGCTCGATGGCCTTACCGGCCGTCGGCTTGGTCGTGCCGATGAGTGCCATGACCGACGCGACCGTCACGATGGGGTGCCTCGGCAAACCGTCTAGAAGGCGGAGTGCCGAGATGGAGACCCCGTCATGCGCCAGCACGCGCGCTCGGTCGTTTGCGACGAGCAAGGCTAGGCTCCGTGCCGAACCAACGGCCTCGTCTGCCGCGGTGGCGACGCCGTCCAAGAAGAAGTCGAGCCAGCCCTCCCAGTCGCCATCGAGACGGACTGCGTTCTGGCGGCGATGGTACTCGCGGCGATGTCGCTCGAAGAAGCGGCTCAGGCCCACGATGGGCGCTGGCAGGAGCTTCCAGCGCTCGAGTAGGAGAGTCACGAGCAGGCGGCCGATGCGGCCATTGCCCTCCTCGAAGGGCCGGATGGTGTCGAACTGCATCAGGACGAGACCCGCTCGGATGAGTGGGTGTTGTGGGTCGTCGCTCTGCCAGTACCCCTCAAGCTCGCCCATGAGGTCCGCGAGTCGGTGCGGCGGCGGCGGCACGAAGATGGCGTTGCTCGGGCGGCTACCACCGACCCAGGTCGCGTCGGAGCGGAGCTTGCCCGGGTTCGCCTTCGCGATCGGCACGAGGCGCTGGTGAGCCTCGCAGAGTAACGCCACCGAGATTGGCGTTCCCGGCGCCGCGGCGATCGACCTCCGCGCCAGTCGTTGGGCATCGAAGAGGTCGCGTGCGGCCTCGACCGGTGTGCTCGACCCAGCCCGTGGCGCCGGTGTGTCGTCGTGCGCCTCGACGCCGAAGTGGTCGGTGAGCGCGCTTCGAACGCCGGAGAGCCTAGAGGATGCCACGGCATCCATGCGCGCCAGGGCGCCGACGAGCCAATCGACCTCGGGAAGGATGTTCATAGCGAGCTCGAAGCGCTGCAGCGCCCGCTCCGCTGCTCGGAGTCGCCCCGCCAACGCGGCGTTCGGGGCCAATGGCGGTTCCGTCGGCGGGAGCGGGAGCGGGACGAAGGCGAGCACGTCCTCTCCGGCCGCCGAGGTGCGCTCGTATCGCCCCGTCGTTCGCGTCGTTCCGGTTGCGGGCATAGTCAAAATCACCTGCTTAATGAAGGTCGCCAAGTCGGTGTGGTTGACTAGCGAGCTTACCGGGAGAGTAGATCTTGACCAGTGGCTAAGGCTAGTAAAGGCAGAATTATTTTTCGAAAATGCTAGGAAGGCATTGTTGATTAACCGGCAGAGCTAGCTGGTTCGAGTTTACTAGGCATGATCGCTAATCAAGTGGATCGACCTCCGCTAACGGGAGGACAGGGCCGTGTAGTGACGACAGGGCTGAGGTCTACCGCCGCCGCCGTCGCCTCGCCGCGATCCCGAGGAGGCGCAGCGGCGGGTCGCGCAGGCGGATGTGAGCGAGGCAGAGGAGCTCGTCGCCGTCGGCATGGCCTGGATTCCGGCGGGCGAAGAAGTCGATGTGGGGGTTCTTGCGGTCGTCGGGGCGAAGGTCGGCGACACCCGAACGGACGCGGTCCTGGCCCGTTCGGACGAGTCCGGTCGCGGGGTCGTAGGCCGGGCCGAACTTCAGCGCGCCGAGGTGGCGCATGAGCGCGTCGGCGTGCGGCGGGGTCGGGGCGTCGACGCGGGGCCAGGCCGCCGGGAAGTAGTTCGTGAGGAGCAAGTAGGTCTTGTAGCCCTTGGTCGTGAGCAGCCAGTAGACCGGCGAGGTCGGGTGGCGCCATTGCAGCCGGATGAGGTAGGCGAGCATGCCGACCTGCAGCGCCTTCTGACCCCAGAATGCCCGATCGATGACCGTGTCACCGGAGTAGACCACCCAGCAGCGCTCGCCCAGCTCCTCGGGGGTGTAGACGCGTTGTGTCGAGAAGCCGCGTAGCGTGCCGGTAGCGGCCTCTTCGAGAAGGATGACGTCCTGCTTCTCGTTCAGATCCGCCTCGAAGCGCTCCCGCGTCGTGAGCTCGTAGTGCTCCGAGAAGAGGTCGTACATTCGAGTCCGCTGGTCGCTCGTGAGCGCACCGACGCGGACCGTCCGGTGACGAAGCGTGGTCACGCGAGGCACATCTCGAAGCCGGGACGGCCCACCGGCAGCGTCGGGATCGCGGCTCCGGGCGCCGTCATGAGGAAGAGGCTCGCGGGCAACGAGGTCGTCTGGTAGCGCTCGAAGGCGCGCGCCATGGGGTCGTCGTCCATCACGAAGGCTGAGAAGAAGGTGAAGCCCTTCCCGTGGCGATCGGCGTAGACCCGATCGAGGAGCGCTGCCATGACGGCCGGGTCATCGCCGGCGACCGACGTGTGCGTCAGGTAGAAGTAGCTCATGAGCGCGCCCGGGGGCGGCAGCGGCGTCGCGCCCGTGACGAAGGCGAGCGCGTTGAAGCCGGCGCGCACCACCTTCATCTGGCCGCGATAACCGAGGACACGGTAGCGCTTCACCGGGTTCGCGTTCCAAACCGCCGTCACGCCGACGAGCCGGTCGCCGCCATCGAAGGCGAGCAGGAAGTCCTCGATGCGCAGGCCCGGCCACCGTGCAAGGGTGCCGGGCAAGGTGGCGTCGCCGATGACGTAGCCAAAGGGCCGGTGGCGGTGGTCTGCCCGGAGTCGGTCCGTGATGATCGCGAGGTCGTCTATGGTCGCAGGTCGCACTCGGAACGCCGACGGGCGCGGTGACTTCTTGAATGTAAACAGCACATTGAGGATGCGAAAGCGGCTGTGCGGCGTGTAGACCGGCTTGCCCGGATAACGCGGGCTCCGCTCGGCGAGCGCTTTCATCGCGGCCCGGTTCGACGCGATGACCGCTGTGTACGCGTAGTCGAAGCCGATGGTCCGCGCCGCGTCACGGAAGCCCACGCCCATCCACTCTCCAAGGAAACGCCCGCCGCGCACTGCGGGCGTCAGGCGCAGGTCGCAGGCGTAGCCGATACGGCCTGGAGAATCGCCCCCGAGCCACGCGTCGCGGGCGACGAAGCTCCCGGAGGCCTCGACCTTGCCGTCCATGTCGAAGGCCATGGCGTAGTAAGGGCAGCCCTGCAGATCGTAGAGCGCGAAGTAGTCCGGGTCACGCTCGACGGCGAGGTGCAGGTCGGCGTCCATGGTCACTCTTCGAAACACCTCGCAAAGCGCGGTGTTGTCGGCGGGCGTGGCGCGGCGGAGGGCCTCCGTTGGGCGGCTCCCGTCACTCGACGGATTAGACATGGAACTCGATCTCACACCGCGTCGGCTTCGGCCTGGGCCCCGTGCCGCCCGCGAGCGCGTGATCGCGTAAGGACTCGATGTAGACGTGGATTGCGTCCGCTTCCGAGTTGGCGAAGTGGCGACCGTAGCGCCGAAGTGAGGTGGACTGGTTCTTCAGGATGTCCTGGTCCTGTCGGATGACTTGACGCGTGTAGGGTGGCAGCAGCACCCGCCCGAGCGAGTTCGCGACGCCCAGCCGATACGAGATCGCGGTGTAGACCAGCGTCTCCATGGGCCGTATCGGCGTGCACTGCGACGTGATGACGAAGGAGCGCGACGAGCCGAAATGGTAGTCAACCCGAGTGACGTTCGGCATGAAGAAGTGGTCGGTGTGGACGACCGGTTCGCGCCGTGGGTTCACGAGGAGGTGCGAGAACCCGATGACGTCGCTCGAATGGTCATAAGTCACGAGGACTTCCGACTCGCGCCGTTCGACGGTCGCCGTGACCTTCTTTGCCGACTTCGACCGGAACCAGCCCGCGTGGGTGTAGACCGTGTGCGGCACGTCCATGAAGTTCTCGACGCAGTCCGTCACGTCGGCCTCGAAGGGCG
>JADMJS010000619.1 GCA_018780435.1 Myxococcales bacterium | reverse complement strand
AGGGCTACGAGACCCGGCTCATCATGGACACGAGCGAGTTCATCCTCGAGAACACTCAGCAGATCCAAGGGCACATCATCTTCGGTGGCGTCATGGCCATCTTGGTCATCCTCGTGTTCATGCTCGACGTGCGGTCGACCTTCATCTCGGCGCTCGCGCTCCCCGTCTCCGTGATCGGCACCTTCTTCGTCATGGACCTACTCGGGTTCACGCTCAACATGATGACGCTAATGGCGCTCTCGCTGTCGATCGGCCTCCTCATCGACGACGCGGTCGTCGTGCGCGAGAACATCTTCCGCTACCTCGAGATGGGCGAAGAACCGGAAGTCGCGGCGTCCAAGGGCACCTCCGAGATCGCGCTCGCCGTGCTGGCGACGACGCTCACCGTCGTGGCCGTCTTCATCCCCGTGGCCTTCATGCAGGGCGTCGTCGGGCAGTTCTTCAAACAGTTTGGCTTCACGATCACGGCGGCCGTCCTCATCTCGCTCCTCGTGGCGTTCACGCTCGACCCGATGCTCTCCGCCAAGCTGGCCGTGAAGGTCGATCACACGAAGAAGCGCTTCATTCTGGTCCGAATGATGGAAGCCGTTCACACCTACCTCGAGGACGTCTATGAATCGATACTTCGATTCGCCACGCGCTATCGCTTCATCACGGTAGCGCTCGGCGCGGCCGCGTTCGTCGGGTCGATGAAGCTCCTCGAGCTGATGGGTTCGGACTTCGTGGCTTACGAAGACCGAGCCCAGTTCATGGTCAACATCGAGCTCCCGTCGGGGACCTCGCTCGACGAGACCGCACGTCTGCTCGAGCCGGTCGAGAAGGCGATGCTCGAACACGAGCACGTCATCACGCTCTACTCGAAGCTCGGGCCGAACACGGAGGTGAACAAGGCGCAGTGGCGTGTGGTCGCGACGCCGAAGCAGAAACGTCCCGGGGTCGGGCTGCGGACGGTTGAGGACTTCACCCGCGAGACGCTGGCCAAGTACCTGCCGAAGAGCAAGGTCAACATCACGCCGCCGAGCTTCGTCGAGGGCATGATGGAGGGCCCGCCGCTGCAGGTGCAGATCCGCGGAACGGACATCGAGCGCCTCGAACGGAACGCGGTCGCCATCGAGCGGATCGTGAAGAAGGTCGCGGGCCTGTCGGACATTCACGTCGAGTACTCGCCAGGGCGTCCGGAGCAGCTCCTCGAGGTCGACCCGCGTAAGGCGGCGGCGCTCGGGATCCCGAAGGCGTATGTCGCGAGGACGCTACGCGCGGCGCTCGAAGGCGAACACGCGGGGTCGTTGCGCCTCGCCCAAGGGGAGAACGACGAGGTCAAGATTCGCGTGCGAATGCGCCCCGAGGACCGACGCGACGTGAAGGCCATCGGCGAGCTCAAGATCAATACGCCCAAGGGCCCCGTGCCGTTGCGCGACATCCTGACCTCACGCCCGGGCACCGGACCGCAGGTCATCGAGCGGCAGGACCGGACGCGCCAGATCCTCGTCACCGGCGTGCCGAACGGCCGCTCGCTCGGTGAGATCCTCGCGGACCTCGAGCCGCAGCTGAAGTCCTTCGACTGGGGTCCGGACGGCTACTACATGCTCGACGGGCAGGTGAAGCAGATGCGGGAGACGGGCGAGGGCATCGGCCTCGCGCTCATCCTCGGCATCGTCTTCATCTACCTCATCCTCGCGGCGCAGTTCGAGTCGTTCATACATCCGATGACCATTATGTTGTCATTGCCTCTCGCGTTCATCGGAGCCTTCGTCGCGCTCTTCATGACGGACAACGGCCTCGCGATGGGCGCCAACATCGGCATGATCTTGCTCATGGGGCTCGTCACGAAGAACGGCATCTTGCTCGTCGACGCGGCCCTGCAGCTCCAGCGGGAGGGCAAGTCGGCCCGCGACGCGGCGATCGAAGCCGGTCGCAAACGTCTACGGCCTATTCTGATGACGTCGGTCGCGATGGTTCTCGGTATGCTCCCGACCGCCATGGACACAGGCCCGGGCAGCGAGTTCCGCGCACCGATGGGGATCGCGGTCATCGGCGGCGTGATCACGTCGACCATCTTGACCCTGGTCGTCGTGCCCGCCGTGTTCCTCTGGCTGGACAAGGTCCGCAACCTCTTTGGCTGGGTCGTCGGCCTCTTCAAGTCGAAGAAGGTCGCGGGCGCCGCCGGCGTCTTCATCATCGCGCTCGGCGGGGCGCTCTACGCGCGGCACGCCAGCGCCGAGACGCCGCCGGCCGGCGTGGTGGTCCCCGTGCGCGTGGCCGGTGCGCTCACCCTTGAGGAGGCGACACGACGGGCGCTCGCCGCCAGCCGTGACATCCGCGTGGCGCTGACCCGAATCGAGTCCGCCAAGATCGCGCGGTCGCGTATCAACACGGCGTGGCAGCCCGACGTGAAGCTGATCGGGACCTACACACACAACTCCGAGGAGGCGAAGTTCGACTTCGGCCAGATCGTGAACGGCATCGCCTCGATCATTCCGGGGCTCCCGCCCATCCCGGAGGACCAGCTCCCGCCCCCGACCATCATCCAGAAGATGGACACCGTCAGCGCCGTGCTCAGCGTCGACCAGACCGTCTTCGCATGGTCGCCCATCGAGCTCGCCCGCGCCGCCGAGCTCGGCATCGACGCCGAGCGCGAGGTCCCGAAGGCCATCGCGCGCGAGCTGGCGTTTCGTGTGGCGGAGGTCTTCTACAACGTGCAGGGCCTGGATCGGCTCGAGGCGGCCGCGGTCGCGTCGATGGAGATGGCCGACCGCCGAATCGCGGAGTCACGCCGAAAGAAGGAGCTCGGCGCCGCGGTCGACCTCGACCTCCTCCGCGCTGAGCTCGAGAAGGCCCGCGCCGAGCAGATGTCGATCCAGGCCCAGGAGGGGCGCCGGCAGCTCTTCGAAGTGCTGGGCGTCCTCATCGACGACGCGGCGCCCACGGCGCTGGCCCCGGTCCCGGCCGTCGCGCCGGTCGCGGGCGACCTCGACGCGCTCGTCGAGAAGGCGGTGGCGGCCCGCCCCGAGATCGCCGCCCGACGAAAGGCGGTCGAGGCGACGCGCGCCCTCGTCCGCGAGGCCGAGCTGCGTTGGCTGCCCATCGTGACCTTCGGCGGCCACGTGAGGGCCTCGGACACCGAGGGCTTCACCGGCGAGAACATCTCCTGGGCGCTCAACCTGAACCTCATCTTCCCGCTCTACGACCGCGGCGAGCGCTACGCCGACATGGACAAAC
>JADMJS010000456.1 GCA_018780435.1 Myxococcales bacterium | reverse complement strand
TAGGTGAAGTTCCGGTTGTTCATGCCGGGGTGGCTGGCGTCGACGCAGAAGTTGTCGCAGTGGCGCGGGAAGCCGTTCGGCATCACGGTGGGGTCCGGGATGTTGAAGGTCGGCACGAGGTTGTGCGGCAGGGTCAGCGTGTGGAGCGCCCCCCAGCGCCAATCGTTCCAGTCCGCCGAGCCGAAACCGCCCAGGTTCTTCGGCCCGACGAGCTCGGGGTTGGCGAGCCACGCGAGCGTCGAGGCCAGCGCCTTCAGGACGTTCTGGCCCTTCGTCTCGACGACGTCCGCCGTCGTCTGGTCATTCCAGATGGGGGAGACTTGGTTGGTCTCGTCCCACGTCGCCATGGTCTCCGGCGCTTCGAACATCTTGAGTAGGAGCATGGCGCGGGACCGATCACCCACCGCGAGGAGCCCCTTCTCGTCGTCGAGCGTGTTGTTCACGAGGAACGACAGCCAGACGTTGAAGACCGCCGCGGCGGCGGCAGACTTGGCCTCGGCCGAGCCACTGGCCGCGCCAACGCCGTTGCTCGCCATGAGGTCCCACTCCTTCAGGAGCGTCAGCGCCGTGTCCATGTCCGGCTTCCAGAGGTCCGCCGCCGAGGTGTCGGCGCCGCTCTTGGCCGCTTCGAGGACGGCGACGAGCGGATCGCGGAGGCGAGCGCCGAGCGACGACTTGTGGTCGGCCTGAACGGCGCTCATCTCCTCGGGGAGGATGTTGCCGCGCGCGACGAGCTCGGCGACGCGCTCGTGTGCGCGGGCCATGCGGAAGCCGATGTCGTAATACGCGCCGACGTAGATACCGTCGTTCAGCGGATCGCCGTCGAAGCTGTAGCCGCGTGGGTCGGCGTTGGCCGTCACCAGGAAACCGGACGCGGGGTTGTAGCTCTGCGGCAGCTCCTCACGCGGGACGAAGCCCGTCCATTCCGCCTCGCCCGTGCCGGGGAGCGGCAGGTAGGGCGGGTACGTCGCGGCGTTTTCGCGGATAGGGAGGAGGTGGCTCGGGTACCAACCGATGTTCCCCTCGGCGTCCCCGTAGAGGAAGTTCTGGGCGCCGACACCGAACTCGTCGATGGCGGCCCTGAAGTCCTCCCAGTTCTCCGCGCGGCTGGCCCGGAGGAAGGCGACGATCTCGGTCGTCGGCTCGAAGCCCGTCCACTTCCACGCGTGGGCGTAGCGCTTGCCGTCGCTGCCCGTCGCGTTGGTCCACGGGATGATCGGCCCGTGGTGCGGCACGTCTTCGATGTCGAAGGTGAGCGTACACTTGCCGTCCGCGAGCGTGGCCTCGAAGGTCATGCCGGCCACCCAGGACTTGGCATAATCCTTACACTCCGGATCGCCCTTGGTGAAGGTGAAGACCTCCTTCCGGATGGCGATAGGGACCTCATTCCCCTTGAAGATCACGCTCTTGCCGTCTTCGGAGAAGGTCTCGACGTACTGGTCGGTCACGTCGCTGTAGTGGACGGTCGCGGCCCACGCCACGATGCCGTTCGTGCCGAGCACGATGCCCGGGACGCCCGCGAAGATGACGCCCGATTGGTCGACGGTACCGCCGGCCTCCTTCGTGTTCAGATGCATCTGATAGAACGTGGTCGGGTTGCGAAGCCCGAGGTGCGGATCGTTCGAGACGATGGGCTTGCCCGACTTCGTGTGGGCGCCGGAGACGACCCAATTGTTCGAGCCCCAATCGGTGTCCCGGAACTTGTGATGGGGGATGGTCTCGAGCTCTGAGAGGGCCGCCCGGGTCGCCGAAATGACCGACGCCGGCATGCGGTGGGCGCCGGACGCCTTCAGTTGGTCCGACAGGCTGCGGGTCGTCGGCGGGACGCCCCCGCCCGGCTTGGTCGCTTGGAGCGGCAAGGTCGGTACGGTCGCGGGCGGCGTGATCGCGAAGACGTCATCGGCGAGATTCTGGAGCGGCGTCCCGGTGTAGGCCGCTTCGATCTCCTTCGATATGGTCAAGATGCTGTCTTCGTTGAAGATCCCGCCGAAGCCGAGGTCGTAGGTGAGGAGGCGCACGACGGTCATGGCGTCGGCGGGCGTCCAAGGCTCCTTCACACCGAGCGCGACGACTTCCGGCGGAAGGGACGTGGGCGGGATCTCTCCCGATGCGATGCGGTCGATGTAGAGCGTCACGCCCGCGCAGAAGCGCTCGACGTAGCCATACTCGGTCGGGTACTCGTCTTTCAGCTTCTCGGCCATCTTCTCGGCCGTGGCGCGGAGCTTCAGCGTACGCAGGAACACGTCGCCCGTGAGGCTGTTCGGTCCGAGCACTTCGGCGAGGCGGCCCGACCCGGCGAGGCGAAGCGTGTGCATCTGGAAGAGACGCTGCGTCGCTGTGACGTAGCCCTGCACGTAGTAGAGATCGGCGTCATTGCTCGCGTAGATGTGCGGGATGCCGAGGTCGTCGAAGACGACGCGCGCCGGTGCGGTCAGGCCTGGGAGCGCGACCGTCTTGCCGGCGGCTTCGTCTTTGGCCGGGAACCAGTCGGGCGGCTCGAACACGATCCCATCTGTTCCATCGGTGCCGTCGGTGGCGTCCGTCGCATCGGTGCCGTCAGTGCCGTCAGTGCCGTCCGTCGCGTCGGTGCCATCGGTCGAGTCCGTGGCGTCGCTGCCATCGGGCCCGTCCGTCGAGTCCGCGGCCGTGTCGGGCTCCGCCGTGTCGACGACGGCGGCATCCGGGGTGGTGATGGCGTCGTCCTCGGCGCAGGCTTGTGCGGCGAGTCCAAGGGCGAGGGCGAATCGGGATGAGACGGTGGTGAGCCGGAAGGGACGATTTTTCATGATGGTGCTCCGCGGCGCAGTCTTGAGGCCAGACTCCCTGGTGTCAACCCCAGTAACTCAGTAGCCTTGTGGCCGTCACCCTAGCACCGGGCGGTCGGATACTGAGTTCCTTAGGCGAGGTCGTCGATGCAGAAAGAGATTCAAGAGAAGTGCGGCAACATCCTGAAGTCGCTGCGAATTACCAACGGCGACAAGTTCCATCTCAAGGACATCGCCCCGGGTGACACGGCCGGCCTCGATGACAAGGCGGAAGCGCGAGCGCTGACGGCTCGGGCCGGAGAGTGGCTCGCCGCGGAGGGCGAGAAGCTCTACGCCCAGGACCGATGGTCGGTGCTCATCATGTTCCAGGCCATGGACGCGGCCGGCAAGGACGGCACCGTCAAGCACGTCCTCTCGGGGATGAACCCGCAAGCGACCCACGTCACCTCCTTCAAAGCCCCGTCCGCCGAGGAGCTCGACCACGACTTCCTGTGGCGCTGTTCGAAGTCGCTCCCGGAGCGCGGCCGCATCGGCGTCTTCAACCGGAGCTGGTATGAAGAGGTGCTCGTGGTCCGCATCCACGAGGCACTGCTTCAAAAGCAGAAGCTTCCGAAGTCCCTGATCAGCAAGGACATCTGGAAGGAGCGGCTCGAGGACATCGCGGCCTACGAACGCTACTTGGCCCGGAACGGCACCGTCATTCTGAAGTTCTTCCTCCACGTCTCGAAGGACGAGCAGAAGAAGCGCTTCATGGAACGACTCGACGAGCCCGAGAAGAATTGGAAGTTCGCGCCGTCCGACATCGCGGAACGCGCGCACTTCGACGAGTACATGGGCGCCTACGAACACGCCATACGCGCGACGGCGGCGCCATGGGCCCCCTGGTACGTCATCCCGGCCGACAAGAAGTGGTTCACGCGCCTCGCCGTCTCCGCGGCGATCGTGAAGGCGCTCGACGACCTCAACCTCGCGTACCCCGAAGTCGCGCCCGAGCAGCGAGAGGCCTTCGCCAAAGCCCGGGCGTCGTTGGAAGCCGAGTAAGGATGACCTACCGCGGCGATCCCCCGCCCAGCGACGCCCCCAAAGAGCGGGTCGCCGGGCGTCGGCACATGCACTTCGCGGCGCTCGCGTTCGTCGCCTTTCTGGTCGTCGTCCAAGTCCCGCTCTGCCTCTACGCCGTCGCCAGAGGCGCCCCGATCGGGGCCGCTGCCCTCGGCTTCGCCCTCATGCAGAGCGTCATCATCGTCCGCATTCGTTACCTGCCGAAGCCGCTGCCACCACCCGTGTGGTTCGAACGGTGGCTCGTGTGGGGTTTCTTCGCCATCGCCGCCGTCGGCGCCTGGTTCACGCCGCTCGGCGGGCTCGCCTGGCTGCTTGGGCGAGCCTTCGAAGCCCACGCCGCCGCCATCCTCGACGCCAGCTTCGGTCTCTCGATCCTCCTCGGCGCGCTCGCGGCGGGGATCCCGTGGCGCCGGGTCGTCGTCCGAGTCCTGGAGGTGCCCATCGCCGGCCTCCCGATGGCGTTCGACGGCTTTCGAATCGCACACCTGACCGACCTCCACTCCGGGCCGCTCGTCCCCGAACGCTGGATCCGCTCGTGGGCGGAGCAGGCCAACGCGCTCTCACCCGACCTCGTCGCGCTCACCGGCGACCTCATCGCGGCCGGCGACACCTTCATTCCGCATCTCGAACGTGGACTGTCGCCGCTGAAGGCGCCCGTGGTGGCCGTGCTCGGCAACCACGACTACTT
This sequence comes from Myxococcales bacterium, assembly GCA_018780435.1. Taxonomy (GTDB): domain Bacteria; phylum Myxococcota_A; class UBA9042; genus SXOO01. The sequence continues at coordinate 12,516 of JADMJS010000456.1, read as the reverse complement.
CGGCGGCGCCGCACCCGCGCTTCGAGCGATGCACGGCCGCCTCGGCCATAAGCTGCTCGACAACCGCCACGTCGTACTCTTGCGCGGAGACGACCGCCTCGTCATCGCGGGGACCGACGACACCTGGACCGGCAGCGACGACCTCGACGCCGCGTTGGCCAGCGCGCCACGGGACGTCCCCGTCGTGCTGCTCGCGCACGATCCCGTTCTGTTCGGCACTGCGGTGACTCGCGGCGTGGAGCTGCAGCTCAGCGGCCACGTCCACGGCGGTCAAGTCGCGATCCCGGGGCTCGGGCTCGCGGGTAGCCCACTCGTGTGGCTGGGCTTTCCGTTCGTGAGGGGGCTCTATCGCCGCGGACGCTCGCAGCTCTGGCTGGGCGCCGGGCTCGGCACGACCGGCGCGCCGATCCGGGTGGGGGTGCCCTCCGAGCTGCCGCTGCTCATCTTGCGACGCGCACCGGACCGGCGCTGAGGGCGAACGCCGATCCGGCTGAGGGCTCGGTCGAGAATAAGTGGGAGGGTTGACCGCGACGCGCCCCGCCCGGCCCCTTCCAAGTCCGAAGACATACTCCCCGTATTTCGAGGACTTGGAAGGGGCCGGGCGGGGATGCGGCGCGAGGCAAGCCGAATCACTTATTTTCGACCGAGCCCTAGTCTCGTTCAGCTCATCGCTACGCGCAGGTTCTCGTCGACCTTGTCGAGGAAACCCGTGGTCGAGAGCCACTTCTGCTCGGGGCCGACGAGGATGGCGAGGTCCTTCGTCATGAAGCCGGCCTCGACCGTCTCGACGCAGACGCGCTCGAGCGTGAGGGCGAACTTGGCGAGCTGGGCGTTCTCGTCGAGCTTGGCCCGGTGGATGAGGCCGCGCGTCCAGGCGAAGATCGACGCGATCGAGTTGGTCGAGGTCTCCTTGCCCTTCTGGTGCTCACGGTAGTGACGCGTGACCGTGCCGTGGGCGGCCTCGGACTCGACGGTCATGCCGTCGGGCGAGAGGAGCACGCTCGTCATGAGGCCGAGTGAGCCATAGCCTTGCGCGACGGTGTCCGACTGCACGTCGCCGTCGTAGTTCTTGCATGCCCAGACGTAGCCGCCCGACCACTTGAGGGCAGAGGCGACCATGTCGTCGATGAGGCGGTGCTCGTAGACGATGTTCTTGGCCTTGAACTGCGCCTCGAACTCCTTCTCGTAGACCTCTTGGAAGATGTCCTTGAAACGGCCGTCGTAGGCCTTCAGGATCGTGTTCTTGGTCGAGAGGTAGACCGGATAGCCGCGTGAGAGGCCGTAGTTCATCGAAGCACGCGCGAAGTCGCGGATCGAGTCGTCGAGGTTGTACATCGCCATCGCGACGCCCGAGCTCGGGGCCTTGAAGACCTCCTTCTCGATGACGTTGCCGTCTTCGCCCACGAACTTGATGGTGAGTTTGCCGGGCCCCGGGAAGCGGAAGTCGGTCGCGCGGTACTGATCGCCGAAGGCGTGACGGCCGACGACGATCGGCTCGGTCCAGCCCGGCACGAGGCGCGGCACGTTCTTGCAGATGATGGGCTCGCGGAAGATGACGCCGCCGAGGATGTTGCGGATGGTCCCGTTCGGGGACTTCCACATCTCCTTCAACTTGAACTCTTGAACGCGGGCCTCGTCCGGCGTGATGGTGGCGCACTTCACGCCGACGCCGTGCTTCTTGATGGCGTGCGCGCAGTCGATGGTGACCTGATCGTTCGTCGCGTCGCGGTGTTCGATCCCAAGGTCGTAGTACTCGAGGTTGATGTCGAGGTACGGCAGGATCAGCTTCTCGCGAATGAGCTGCCAGATGATGCGCGTCATCTCATCGCCGTCGAGCTCGACGACGGTCCCGGTCACCTTGATCTTCTGCATACGTTTCCTCGGCGTGGCGGTGTAATCCCCGGGCGGGAGATGGGCTCCCAATCCCGTGAGGACCGCCTCCCCGGCGGCCTCCTTTGGGCGCGCGGACCTTATCTCTCGATCCTCGCGACTACAAGTCAAAGGGCCCGTCGATTGGCGTCGCGGGGAGAGGTGGCGGCTCGCCAAAGTCGGACTACACTTCGCGCCCGCACGCCCAACTGGGGCCGGCGGCTCCCGCCACTGCTTGCTCTCCTCGACCGCCTGCTCGGCCCCTGGACCTCGCCTCATGACCACCCAGGTCGCCAGCCAACGCGCCCCCGTGACCGCCCCCAGCGGGATGAAGAACATGTGGCGCTTCATCCGGATCTACGCGGCCCGATACAAACGTTGGTACGCGGGCGGCCTCGTGGCGCTTCTCGCGACCAACCTCCTCGCGGTCGCCATCCCAAGGGCCCTCGAAGCGGCGCTGCGGGCCGTCGATCCCCGGGTGAGTGATGGTTCCGGGGTCGGCGCCGCCGTGGCCATCATGGTGGGCGCGGCGCTCGCGCTCGTGCTGGTCCGTACCGCGAGCCGCATGCTGGTGTTCGTCCCCGGGCGCGAGGCCGAATGCGAGCTCCGCATCGACTACCTCCGCACCCTCCTCGCGCAACCCCCGGCTTTCTTTCGCCGAATGCCCGCCGGCGACCTGCTCAGCCGCGGCTCGAACGACATCCAGTTCATCCGCGCCCTCATCGGCTTCGCCGGACTTCAGCTCCTGAACGTCGTCTTCTCGGTGCCGCTGAACCTCTCGATGATGTTCTCAACGAGCGCGACCCTCACCGTCGAGTGCCTCATCCCACTGCTCATCTCCGTCTTCGTCATGTGGAAGGGGACTCACGCGATGATGACGGCGATGCGGCGCTCCCAGGAGGAGCTCGCCGCGCTCTCGGACGAAGCGCTCGAGATCTACGGCGGCGCACGCGTCGTGCAGGCCTTCGGCGCCGAAGCCGCGATGCGGAAGCGCATCGAAGACCGGAACGCCCGTTATGTCGAGGTGTTGCTAAAGATGGCGCGCCTCCGCTCCTTCCTGCTGCCGATCGTCTCCGTCGTCGGCAGCATCACCATCGTCGTGCTCATCTGGACGGGCGGGAAGCTCGTGGTGAGCGGCGACCTCCACTACGGCGCCATCGCCGCCTACAGCGCTTACGTGACCAACATCGTGGGCGCGTTCACCGGCCTCGGCTGGGTCCTGAACGTCATCCAACGCGGCCAGGTCTCGCTCGATCGTGTGTTCGAAGTCCTCGACACGCCGCACCCGGAGGCAGCCCAGAAGCTCGCCGGCGTTCTACCCCTCCCGCCGGGCCCGCCCGCGATCTCTTCGCGATCACTGACCTTCTCGTACCCCGTGACGGGACGGGCCCCTGCCCTGTCGGGCCTCGACCTCGAGATCCCGGCGGGCGCGCTCGTCGGCGTCTTCGGCCCCACGGGCTCGGGCAAATCGACCCTGATCCGGCTCCTCTCGAAGCTCGAAGCCGCCCCACCCGGTCAGCTCTTCATCGGCGGCGTCGACGTGGCTCGCCTCGACACCACGTCGCTTCGCGACCGGACTGCGGTCGTCTCCCAGGTCAGCTGGCTCTTCAGCCGCTCCCTGGCCGAGAACGTCGCGTCCGGCCGCCCGGTCCCCCACGAGCCCGATGGCTCACTCAAGGAGGGGAGCCACGATCCCGCCGAGATCGACGCCGCCCTCCTCGCCGCCGGCCTCGGCACCGACCTCGCGTCACTGCCCCAGGGTAAGGACACGCCCGTGGGTGACCGCGGCGTGACTCTCAGCGGCGGCCAGCGCCAACGCACCGCCATCGCGCGCGCCTTCTACCGTGCGGCCGGCGGCGCCGACCTCCTCCTCTTCGACGACTGCCTCTCCGCCGTCGACCACGAGACCGAGCAGCGCCTCGTCGAGTCGCTTCTGAGAGCCACCCACGACGGCGCCGGCAAGACGGCGGTCATCGTCAGCCACCGCGTCTCGGTCCTTCGCCGCTGCGATCACGTGCTCGTCCTCGACGAGGGCCGCCTGGTGGAGTCGGGCCCCCCCGACGTCCTCACAGGCTCTCGCGGCCTCTTTGCTGCGGCCGTGGCCGCCGACGCCAAGCCGGTGCATTCATGAGCGCGCCGACCGCTCCGGTAGCCGCCAAGCCGCCGTCGGATCTGGCGCTGCTCGGCCGCTTGTGGCCGTGGGTGCGCCCAGAGAAGCCCAGCCTCATTGCGGCGGCCGCCCTCCTGCCCTTCATGGTGGTGTGTACGGCCGCGCAGCCCTGGGTCCTCGGCCACGCCATCGACGGCTTCATGCGCACGGGCGACCTCGACGGCCTCGGGCAGGCTGCGATGCTCTACCTCATCCTCGTCCTCGGCGAATGGATCTCGAGCGCCTCACACGGCTACTTGCTCTCGGTCGTCGGGACGCGCGTCATCGGCGCGCTCCGAAGCGACGTCATCGGGCACGTCCTCGGCCAGGGCCAGCGCTTCTTCGACCGGCGCGCGGCCGGCGTCTTGCTCTCGCGCACCACGTCGGACGTCGAAGCGATCGGCGAGACCTTCTTCACCGGCGTCGTCAGCATCATCGCGGACGTGGCGCGCCTCGCCGGCATCGTCGTCACGATGCTCGCCCTGAGCGTCCCGCTGACTATTGCCGGCTTCGCAGCGCTGCCCATCTTCTGGATCGCCGTGGAGTTCTTCCGGCGCCGCGTCCGCGACTCCTCCATGGCCATCCGCACCGTCACCGCCAAGATGAACGGCTTCGTGGCCGAACACATCGCCGGCATCGACGTCGTGCAGCTCAACCGGCGCGAGGAAGTCGCGACGGCCGAGTTCACCGGCATCGCCAAAGGCGCCCTGCGCACCTACCACCTCTCGAACTTCTACGACGCCGCCCTCTACGCCGTCATGGACGGACTCGGGAGCATCGCCGTCGGCGTGCTGGTCTGGTACGCCGCAGGCGACGTCTTGGCCGGGATCGTGGCCCCCGGTCTCCTGGTCGCCTTCATCGACTACGTGCAGCGCGCGCTCGTCCCCATCAAGGAGTTCTCCGGTAAATACGCGACCTTGCAGCACTCCTTCGCCGGACTGCAGAAGGTCATGGACCTCCTCGACGTGGACGAACGGGTCGCCTCGGGCGACCGCCCATTGCCGGCGCCGCGCGGCGACATTCGCTTCGAGGGCGTCACCTACCGCTACCCTGGTGTCGACCGCCCGGCGCTCGACGCTGTCGACTTCGAAGCCGAGCCCGGCCAGGTCGTCGCCCTCGTCGGCGCGACCGGCTCCGGCAAGAGCTCGGTCTGCCGACTGCTGCTCCGCGCCTACGACGGCTACTCGGGGTCCATCCTCATCGACGGGGAGCCCCTCGCCACGCTCTCGCCGGACGCGCTGCGGTCGGTGATGGTCAGCGTCCCGCAGGACGTCGCGCTCTTCCGCGGCAGCGTTCGTTTCAACCTCACGCTCGGCGAGCCCATCCCGGACGACCAGCTCTGGCGCGCCCTCGAGCTGGTCGAGGCCGACGGGGTCGTCAAGGCGCTCGGTGGCCTGGACGCCGAGGTCGGAGATCGCGGAAACCGCCTCTCGGTCGGCCAAGGGCAGCTCTTGACCCTCGCTCGGGCCATGGCCCGCGACCCGGTCATCCTCGTCCTCGACGAAGCCACCGCGAGCGTCGATCCGGCGACGGAGGCCCTCATCTCGTCGGCGCTCGACCGGATCTTCGCGAGTCGCCGCCTCCCCGCCGGCGAACGCGCGTTCCGTCTCCAGACCATCGTGGTCGTCGCCCACCGCCTCTCGACGATCCGCTCGGCGGACCGCATCTATGTCCTGGACCACGGCCGCGTGGCCGAGTCGGGCACCCACTCGTCGCTCGTGTCGCGCGACGGGGCCTATGCCGCGCTAGTCCGCGCAGCCGAGCACCTCGGCGAGCCACGCTCCGCGGGGGCGGGGTCCGGCGAGATGCTTCTTGGGCCGTCGACAGCGGTGTTGCCCCTCGCCTCCGCGTCGATTTGACCCGAGCGACGCAAGCGAGCGTCGTTCCCTGAACTCAGCCGTGAACTTTTGCCCGGGAATAGCCGACCACGCGGCGGCATTTTGTGAGATGCCGGGGCCGGCCACTTCGAGGGCTGGTACCGGTGGACGCCGTTCGAGAGCCCCACGTCATCGCCCCGCCCGTGTTCCGGCGCGGCCATGTTTGACGCTCCCTTCCAGCGTCCCCTAGACTCGACCACTGCCGCCGTCCGCCTCGGGCCCCGGCACGACAGGGGGAGCCATCCCCCTCATCGGGAAAAGCGCCCCATGCTCAGCTTCGACTTCACCCGCCTCGCTCCCCGCGCTCCAGCGTCCTCGATGGACCCGCACTCGGCGCGCAGCTCGCGTTGGCCGCGACGTCTTTGGCAGGTGGGCCTCCTCGCGCTCGCGCTCGGACTCACCGGCTGCAAGTCGAACGCGGCCGCCAGCACCGAAGCCGCCCCGAGCGCCGAACCCCGAGCCGACAAAGTCGAGGGGCGCTCCGTCTCCGAAGCGGAGTCCGGCCCCCAGCTCGCCGCATCGACCGACGGCGGCGTGGGAATGGGCAAAGGCGTCGTGCCGGAAGGCGACGAGAGAGCATCCGTCGATGCGCCGGAGGGCGATGGCCCCTCGGACGACGAGACGGTCGCCGACGCCCCACCCAATGACGATCTCGACGTCGCGGCGCCGCCCAAGGACGACGACGAGGACGAAGAGGATCCCGAAGCCCGCAAGGACTACTGGGAGAAGATCCCCTTCACGGAAGCGAACTTCGAAGAGGTCCGCGAGTACGTAAAGACCTACTACATCGAAGGCGAGATCGACGAAGCGCGCGCCTATATCGAAGCGGCGTCCTTCGCGCTCGCTGAGCTCGACCCGCCCCGTGAGTTCATGCCGGTCTCGTTCTACGACGCCCGCAAGGCCGACCCCAAAGAAGAGGGCGCGCTCGACGGCAAAACGTACCAGCTCAGCAAGGACGACCCTTACCTCCTCCTCATCCCGAAGGAGATGGACGAGGCGAAGCTGAAAGAGCGCGCCAAGACGCGGCTCAGCGACGATGAGATCCGTCAGAAGCGCGAGGAGTTCGACGCGCGTCGGGTCGCCCTCGAGAAGGACTGGGACAAGATCTCCTTTGGGCAAAAGGAGTTCGAGCTCGTCATGCAGCACATCAAGGACGAGCTCAAGGAGCCGTCGTACCCCTCCCGAGCCAAAGAGGAAGGAGCCAAGGCGGAAGGGGCCAAGGAGGACGAGAAGGGCAAGGGAAAGGGTAAGACCAAAGAGAAGAAGGCCCCTGCCGACCCGATGAAGATGTTCTACGTCGCCGCAGCCCAGGGCTACCTCTACAGCCTCGACCCCCACTCGTCGCTCGTCTCGGCGGAAGCGTGGGAGGAGTCGACCAAACAGACCACCGACAACTCGTTCGAGGGCATCGGCGCCATCCTGACGCAACGGAACGATGAGACCATCGTCGAGTCGCCGCTCGACGGTCGCCCGGCGGCCACGGCGGGCGTGCGATCGGGGGACAAGATCGTCAAGGTGGACGACGTCGAGGTCACGGGCCTCCCGCTCCACAAGGTCGTGAAGCGCATCCGTGGTCCCCGTGGCACGACGGTCACACTCACGGTGCTCCGCGAGGGGGAGCCGGACGAGAAGGTCTTCAAGATCCAGCGTGCTCATATCGAGCAGAAAAACGTGAGCGGTCGCCTCCTCGAGCCGCACCACCCCGGCATTGGCTATATCAAGGTCAACGGCTTCGTGCCGGACACCGCCGAAGACATCGAGGCGATGTTCAAGAAGCTAAACGCCGACAACGCCGCGTTGCACGACGGCGCGCCCCTGCGCGGGCTGGTCTTCGACCTACGCAACAACTCGGGCGGCCTCCTCGCCCAGGGCGTACAGGTCGCCGACCTCTTCCTCGAGTCGGGCTCCATCGTGGAGGTCCGCAGCCGCACCAAACGCGAAGAGGCCTACCGCGCCCACGCCGACGGTACCCTGGAGATCCCGCTGATCATGCTCGTCAACGACGGCAGCGCGTCGGCCTCCGAGATCGTCGCCAGCGCCATCCAAGACAACGCACGCGGCCTCATCGTCGGCGACCGAACCTTCGGGAAGGCCAGCGTCCAGACGCTCTTCACGCCCATCCTGCGCAAGGACTACTACATCAAGCTGACCATCGCCCGGTACTTCGCGCCGCTCGGTCGCACCTTGCAGGTGACCGGCGTCGAGCCGGACTTCGTGGTCCCGCCTGACGTCGGCGGCAAGATGCCCCTCGGGTTCCGCGAAGAGAACCTCTCGCACTTCTTGAAGCCGATCGACGAAGGGTACAAGAAGCCGAAGCAGGCGACGGCGGACAAGGTCGCGGCGTGTGCCGACGTGAGCGGTGTCGCCGAGAAGATCCATGCCAACGACCCGAAGCCGGCCGTGAAGTTCGACTACCAGCTGATGCGCGCCGCCGACCTCATGGAGTGTTTCGTCGAGGTCACGACGCCGAGCGGGGCCGCCCAAAAGTGAACGACGACGAGAGCGCGGCGCCCACGTCGCCCCAGGCGGGTCTCGAAGCCGCCATCCGGGAACTGACGTCGGCCGTCAGGGCGCTGACCAGCGCCTTGGCGGTCACTCCGACCTCCGTCGCCGCGCCCGTATCGCCAGCGCTACGCCCTCTGGAAGTCGCGGTGGTGTCTGCGACCGCCGTCGCCGCTACGGCGCCCCCTGCGGCCACAACCCGCCCCACGGGTGACCGGCTCCTCGACGACGCCAAGGAGGTCGTCGCCGCCGCCTTCGCCCTAGCCCTCGGCGCCGAACCGGACGACGAGCTGGCCTTCGAGCGCTTCATCGCCCTGAACCACTCCGAACGCACCTCGGCGCCGCGCGCCATCCCGAGCCTCCGCGAGTTCGCCTGGCGTTCCTTGCGCCGTCGCGCATCCGAGTACTTGAGCGACATGGCCTCACCGGGCTCCTTCACGGTCGCTAGGCACGACCCCGCCCGGCTCGACGCGAACACCTCCCAGCTTCGGCTCTTTTTGAGCGCCCGAGGGCGCAGCGCCACACCGGTCACGCTGAAGCCCGATCCAGCGGCCAACGGCGCCCTCCGCATCACCGATTCCAGCCTGTGACCATCACCGCCACCACCACCGTCGGGCCGCGCGACGCGAGCGCCGCAGACCATCACCTCTCCCTTCCCCACCTTTCTTTGAGCCTGCTCAACAAAGGGCTCTAGACTCACTTCGGACGGCCCGATGCTGCCCTGCGAGGCAAGAAAGGCTTTTCTCTTAATCTTTGGGCCATTTGGCCCTAACCTCCCTTGACCTCTGGCTCCCACGGGAGAAGGCATGGACGACTTCGGGTTTCTAAAGACAATGGCGCTCCACGGTGAGACGTGGGTGCTCTATTCTCTGTTCGCCTGCTCGATTCTATCTGGCGGCATCATCATTGACCGACTTTGGGTGCTTCGCCGCGAACGGCATGCCCTAGAAGTCCTCGAAGCCGGCATCATGAAGCTCATCGACTTCGCCGATTGGAACGGAGCTGCCAAGCTCGCCAAGACGGTCGGGGGCGGCGCTTCATCCATGCTCATGAGTGCACTGAGGAGCACGAAAGACGGCGTCGCTTCTATGGAAGAGCGCGTCGCGTTCACACGAGGCCGGGTCCGTAAGTCGCTTGAAAAACGGCTCCTGGTCCTTGGTACTCTCGGAAATAACTCCCCGTTCATCGGGCTGTTCGGCACGGTTCTGGGCGTCATCAAGGCGTTCAACGACATGCAGGACTCGACCGAAGGTGCGTCGGCCGCCATGAAGGGTCTGTCGGAGGCGCTCATCGCGACCGCCGTCGGCCTCATCGTCGCGATCCCGGCCGTTATGTTCTTCAACGGGCTGTCGAAGCAGGTCGAAGACATCCTGAACGACTCCGACGGCCTCATTCACGTTCTCTACGCCCGCATCAAGTCCTCCCATCCGGGTGGACCTGCTGAGAGCGGCGAGAAGTCCGAGAAGGGCTGATCCATGGCAGGCGGCGGTACTGACAAGGGACCGATCCTCGGGATCAACGTCACCCCGCTGGTCGACGTCGTGCTCGTGCTCCTAGTTATCTTCATGGTGGCGGCTCCGGTACTTGAAAAACGCAAGCTGGATGTCACCATTCCGAAAGCCGCGAACAGCGTGGTGAACAAAGACCAGCCGCTCGAGGTTTTCGTAACCGCGGACAAGAAGATCTACTTCATGGGGGACGCGCGTACTGAAGCCGAGCTCCTCCTGATGCTCGCTGCGATGGGCAAGGAAAACGATGACCTCTCGATCGCCGTATCCGCCGACGAAGCCGTTCCTTACGGCGAAGTCGTGCGGGTGCTGGACAAAGTGAAAGATGCGGCAGTCGCGAAGGTCACCCTGGCCGTTCGGCCGAAGAAGTGAGCCTCTCGCTGTCGTGAACGACGCCGAGTCCGCCGAGGCCATGCCCTCGGGGACGTCCTCCCCTCCTACGCCTCCCCCACGACGACGACGACGGCGCCGCCTCACGGTGGACGCGCTCCTCCACTGGATGACCATCTGGCTCATCGTCGGTGGCTGGCACGCTGGCTTCGCATGGTGGCTGGTCGAGCTCGAGCTCGACCGGCCCGTCAAGCGCAAGCAGACGACGTGGGAGCTCTCGACCGATCGCCCGAATCCCCCACCGGTGCTCACCGAACCGGACGAGCAGCTCATCGGTCAAGTGGTCGCCCCGACCTTGATGCCGTCGGCGTTCCCCTCGCCGGACGCCCGATATTTGTCGGCTTGGAACCAAGTCGTCGAGAAGGAGACTCGTGCTCCCGCGCCCCCGGCGGCCGCGATCACGCCAGCGCCCGAGGCACCAGCACCACCGTCGGCGGCAGCGCCCCAGCCCTCCGCGAGCCCCGACGTCGCGAAGGCGCCGTCGAAGACCCCGCGCCGAGCCAAGGCGGGCGCTCGTGATGGCGCGCCGAAGCCTCGCCCGGTGCGCAACCCGAACGAAGCCGATCCCAAGGGTGGCCACTCGGCGGCCGGACCCGGCGAGGAGGTCGCCGCGGCCGCTGGGGTCGCGGGCCCCGACGTGGTCCCGCCGGGTGATGGTGCGGGTGGCGCGGGCGACGGCGGCGGGCTCGTGAAGGGTCCGGTGCGCTCCGGGATCCTGTCGCCGAGCACCGACCGAGACGCCGCCCTCGCCAACATGGACTCGCTCTTGCGGAGCGGCGCTGGCAGCGTCTACGACGTCGAGGAGGAAGGCGCCGAGACGGTCCTGAACACCCGACGTTTTCAGCACTGGGACTTCTTCTACCGGGTTCAGGAGCGCGTCCGGGTCGTTTGGCAACCGTCGCCGGTGATCGAGCAGTCCGATCCCACGGGCCGCATCTTTGGCGTCAAGGACCGGCTCACGGTGCTCATCGTGGTCCTCGACAGAGACGGTAAGGTCCAGACCCTGCGGCTGAAGCGCGAGTCGGGTCTGCCAGCCCTCGACCGCGAGGCTAAACGGGCCGTGCAGGCCGCGGCGCCGTACTCCAACGTCCCGGAAGAGCTGCTCGACGAGGCCGGCCTGCTCAAGTTCGAGTTCTCGTTCTACGTGGAACGCACCGGTGGACGGCTCCGGCTGTCACCACCTCGGCGAATGCGATAGGGGCCTTCTCGACAATGCCCATGGCAGCCGGCAGGGTGATGAGATGGACGAGCAAAAGCGCCTGAGTGAACGAGCACTCGCCGCGCGGGCGGGGCACCAGCGCGCGCGGCGAGACCCGGCCTACGCCAACGCGGTGCGCGATCGGCTGGCGCGTCGTCCTTCTGCGAGCGACGCCGACCTCGTCTGGATCGCGGTGGCCACGCGCGTGGACACGCCGGTCGCGGCGGCGCTGCGGCAGTGGCTCGACGCCCCCGGCGAGGTGGACCTCGACGCCCTCGAGCGCGCCCTCGACGCCGCAGGCACCCCCGTGACCATGCGGGTTCTACTCACGCAACACCCTCATTCCGGAGCCTTCTTCGAGTGGTCGACCCCGAAAGCGTCGTAAAGATCCTCCACGACGCGGCGCGGCTCGTGAAGGACGGCGAGATCATCGTCTTCGGCAGCGCAGCTCTGAGCGCCTGGCTTACATCGGCACCGGGCACACGGGACGTCGACATCGTCGTCCATCCACACGAGCGTGGTGACGCGGTTGAGGCCGTCATGGGCGAGCTGAGTTGGTACGACGAGCGCTTCGACGCACACGTCGACGTCTGCAACGCCGAGACGCTCGCCGCGCCAGAGTCGTGGCCGGAACGGGCGCGTCGCGAACGATTCGCCGACATCCCGAGAGTGGAGGTCACGCTGCTCCACCCGCATGACGTGCTCTTCGCGAAGATCGAGCGATGGGAACCGCAGGACCGTGACCACGCGCGGCGAATCCTGAACGAGCTGCCGATGACGCTCGAGACCGCCGAGCGGCTGGCGGGAGAGATGCCGCACCGGACGGGCGCCATCCGCGACGAGCGCCGTCGCTTCGACTTCGAGGCGCACTACGGGATGTTCCTCGAGCTGCTCGGAGCGGCGGGCGGCGGCTGACGCCTCAGCGCCGCCGCTTCCCCGGCAACCGCTTCACGTTGGAGTCACTGTCCATGATCTCGCGCGCCGCGCCCAGGCGCTGCTTGACCTTGACCGAGACGCCGCCGA
>JADMJS010000032.1 GCA_018780435.1 Myxococcales bacterium | reverse complement strand
CCTGTACACAAAACTGCACGGTCTCATCATTGTTGCGCAGGGCGGACAACCGGTCGTTGAGCTCGTCGATGACCTTCGTGACCTGCGTCGCGAGGACATCGACTGCGCCATTCCCGGTATCGGCAGCCCCCGGCTTCGACTCCAGCGATTTGATCTCCGCGGCGAGCGATTCCGCACGCGCCGTCACGCGCCGCTGTTCGGCCTCGGCGGCGGCGATTCGGGTCCTCGCACCGTCGAGCTCACTTCGAGCCGCGCTCGCGTCGTTCGTCGCCGCCGCGAGCGCGGACCGAGCCTCGTTCAGATCGCGTTCGAGCACGGACACCCGGGCCGCGTCCCGCTCAAGAGCCGTGATGCGAGTCGCCGTCTCGGCGGCCACCTCGGAGCCGGTCGACGCGTCCTGTACCTGCTTCTTGAGCTGAGCGACCTGTTTGTGCAGGTTGCGGTTGAGCGCGAGGAGGCTGTCCTTCTCGTCCGATGTGGCGTTCAGTTCGGTGAGCTTCGTGCGCGCGGTATCGAGCGCCGCCTCCGCTGCCCGAGCGCGGTCCATCTCCCGCTTCTCGGCGTCGCGCGCCGAGGCGAGGTCCGAGGCGGCTGCAAGGCGCGCCGCTTCGAGAGCTTGGACCTGCTTCTGGAGCTCGGCAATTCGCCCATCGAGGGCCGCTTGCTTCGAGTCCCGGTCGCTCGACGATGCCCGAAGGCCCTCCACGGTTCGTTGAAGCTCCTGGAGCTGAACTTTCGCGGTGTCAGCCGTGGCCTCGAGTGCCCGCTCGCGAGACCGCCCGTCGGATGCCGCGGTCTCCGCGGTCTTGAGCGCGGTGCGCAACGCGTCGAGCTCACGTTCGAGGTCCCGAGAGCGGCGTTCGACCGCGTCGGCCCGTCCAACGGCGGCGTCGCGTTCGCGTTCGATGGCGGCGATACGCCCTCGAAGCTCCTCGACTTCGGTGCGAGAGGGCGTGGTGACGAGCACGTCCTCGACTTCGCGTACTTTCCCTTCGAGCGAGGCCACGCGCTGCAAGGCGGCGAGGCGCTCGCCATCGACCCGCTTGAGCTCCACACCGGCGTCGCGCTCGCGGGCTTCGAGTCGGCGATCGAGCTCTTGGACTCGCGTCCGTAGCGAGGCGGCTTCAGTTTCGAGGCGGGACCGCTCGGAGAGGGCCGTCTCCTTCTCGTGGTGAGCCGTGTCGCGTTGCCGTTCGAGGCCGCGGACGGTCTCTCGGTCGGGCAGGGTGGCGACCATCTCTTTCAGTTCGCCGTTGTCGCGTTCGAGGGCGACACCGCGCTGCCGAAGCTCGACGAGATCACGTTCCCGGAGGGATATCTGGGTACGCAGGCCCTCGACTTCCGCTTGGCGCTCCTCCGCGGTGCGGCGCTCCCGCAGGACGCCAGCCTCAGCGATGGCGAGGCGAGCTTCGAGCGCGGAGAGCTCCGAACGGTCGGACGCGGCGGCGCGCGCACGGGCGGCTTCGGCCCGCTCCCGCTCGAGTTCGCCCTGAAGGGTCACGGCCGCGGAGCGCGCTGCTACGAGGTCGGTCTCGATCCGAGAGACGGTCGCCGAGCTGGCGGCGGCGTCCGAAGCTCGCTCCGCCACGAGCGCCGCGAGGTCTGACGATAGGCGACTCGCGTCCGCGCGTGCGGCGGCGAGATCATCGACCGTGGGCCTGTTCTCGAGCTCGTCGATCCGGTTCTCCATCCGGAGCAGGTCGTCGCTCAGCGCCTCCATTCGGTTCTGGGCGGCCGTGGCCGCGGCTTCGGCGTCCGTCGCCCGCGCTTCGGCGTCCTGAAGCGTGAGATCCATGCCGGTAATGCGTTCGAGCGCGTCGGCAAGGTCCTCCTGGGCGGCCTGCAGACGGGCGGAGAGCCCCTTGGCGAGGGCTTCGTCGTCGTCGTCGGCGCCGCCCCCGTCGGTCGCGTCTTCCCCTCGCAACTGCCGCTTCAGCGCCATGTAGCGCGCTTCGAGGGCCTCCCGCTGTTCCCACAGACGATCGCGCTCAGCTGCGGCCTCCTTGAGGCGCGCGACGTCGCGTTCGCTCGGCTGGTTCTCCTGGACCCGCAGGATTTGAGCCTGCAGGGAGCTCAAGCGTTGTTCGAGCTCGGCGCGGCCCGCTTCGAGTTGCGCGTTCTTGGCCGTGAGCTGCTCGTTCTGCGCCGAGAGCAGGCCGAACTCGCCCGTGCTCACGCCCGTCGCGCGCTCCGTCTCGAGGGCGTCGGCGAGACCGCTACGTTCCGCCTCGAGGATGGCGAGGCGGTCCTCCCGTTCCCGGAGCTGCTCTCGGAGGCCCTGAACCTGTCGCTCCTTCTCTTCAAGGTGACGGTTGAACTCGGAGAACGCCGCGACGGCGGATTCGGGCTGGGCAGGGCGCGTAGGCCGGTATTCGGGCTCCGGTTCAGCGGGGACGGGCTCGGGCCACGGGACCGCCACGGCCGGGGGCGGACCGCCGGAGGTTGAGGCGGGGCCGACCGGGAGCCCGATGCCCGTGCGAGGCGAATCGAGGGCGTCGACCAGCGCGGCGCCGACCGCTTCGGGGGCCCGGGTGGGCGACGCGGGCTGGCCCTTGGCGGGTTCGGGCCGGGCAGGGGGCGGTGGGGGCAGGTCGACGGGTTCGGCTTCGATGGGCTCGGCGTCGAGGATCTCGTCGTCGGCGAGGGCCTCGCCAGTGAGGGCGTTCTCGGCGGCGTCGGCATAGAACTGAACTGGGAACGCGCCGCAGGTGAACTCGTCGGCGTCGTCGAGCCAGTGCTCCGTGATCCGCTGGCCGTCGAAGAAGGTCCCGTTGCTGCTGCCAAGGTCGGTGAGCTGAACACTCCCGTCCATCCAGACGATCTTGGCGTGACGCCGTGAGACCGTCGAGTCGACCGTGATGATGTCGCACGCTTTGTGGCGTCCGATGACGACCTCGGGATGCTCCGGTCCGAACTCGAAGGTCATCGGTTCACCACTGTCGGAGCGATACAGGAGACGAGCCAAGGAACCTCCGGCGATGGTCGCACGCACGAGTGCCGATCCCCGATCGAAGTCGAGCACCCGAGACTGGTTCGGGCACCCGAGACTGCGGACGAGCGTCGAGCGGTGGTAGAATATCGAGGTGCGCGGAGGTCGGCAAACTCACGGGCCGTCTGAGCTGCCGTCCTCCGATCATACCGGGCCGTTCCGGGCCGTTCCGGGCCGTTTGGCCCCGACGAGAGGATCTGACGTCTGATAATAGTCATTATGTCAACTCACAACTCAGCCCGTTCGACGCCTCAGAAAGCATAACCACCCGTGCTGCGGCGCCCAGACTGCTGCGGCGCCCAGACTGCTGCGTCGCCCAGACTGCTGCGTCGCCCAGACTGCTGCGTGACCCAGACTGCTGCGTCGCCCAGCCCAAGGGTGACGAGAAGCGGCAGCGCGGATAAGCTACGGCACCCGTGAGCGAGAGCCCCCACCGTCCGAGTGTCCCTTTCCTCCACCTGCCGGTCGCTCGGCTCGTGGCGTCCGTGACGAGTCGTGACCGGATGGTCTCAGACGCCGCGGAACGCCGCGCCAGCGTGGCGGCGATCTTTCACGTGCCGGCGCCCGACGCGGAGGCGCCGTCGGCCGTCCCGGGCTGGGGGGACGTGAGCGTCCTCCTCATTCGTCGCAGCGACGCGCCCGGTGATCCCTGGTCGGGCCACATGGCGATGCCAGGCGGCAAACAAGAGCCTGATGACATCGACCTCGTCCACACCGCCATCCGAGAGACGGAAGAAGAGGTCGGACTGACGCTCGACCGCGACGCCCAGCTCATCGGCGCGCTCGACGACGTTCCGGCTTTCGCCCGCGGCCGCCGTACGGGGCTGGTGGTCACGCCGCATCTCTTCGTCCTGACCGGGGCAGGGCCCCGCCCTCCCCTGCGGCCGTCGTACGAGGTGCAAGAGTCGCTCTGGGTGCCGGTCTCCCGGCTCTTGGCTCCGGATAGCCGCCGAGAGCGCGTCTACGACGTCGAAGGCGTCTCCATGCGCCTCCCCGCGTGGGACTACGACGGTCGGCTCATCTGGGGTCTCACCCACCACATGCTCAGTGGTCTTTTGCGCCTCGCCGGGGAATCAACCTGACGCCATTGGGTTCCATGTGCGTGCGGCGCAGACGCGCTTCTTTTGCAGCCGGTCGCTGAGACCGTTACCCTCTCCCCGGGCAGGTCGTTCGCCCTGGAGGTTTCATGGCAGCTGGTTTCATAGCGACTGACAGGTTCTGGACCACTACCGCCCTCGCCTTCGCCGCCGGAGTGCCCGCCATCGCCGGAGCCCGCTTCCCTGGCGAAGAGCACTTCGTCCACACGTCTGCGGACGTCGAGTCGGTTCAGCTCGACGGCGCGGGCCGTGAGCGGTCACGTACCCTTCAGCACTATGGTCAGGACTCGCAGTACACGGGTCGCACCGTCATCGAGACGACGTGGCGCGGCGATCGACGTGAGCTCATCGTTCGCCGTTCGTGGAACGCCGATGGCGTGATCGGCTCCGAGACCGAGACCCGCTTCGAAGCCGGTCGTCCCGGCCTTCAGGACGAACACGTCACCACCTACTGGACCGGCCCCGAGCGCACGCTCGTGCGGACGGAGCTCTCCTCGTCCGAGCGCGAGAAGGACGGCGCCCTCCTGACCACCACGACCGTCCGCGACGATCAGGGTCAGCTCACCGAGACGCGCTACTCCTTGTCCCGCACTGTTCAGCGCAAGGGCGAGGTCGCTTTCAGCGCCACCGACTATTCGGTCTATGACGCGAGCGGCACGCAGAAGACCCGCTGGCTCATCGAGACCCGCGGTGATCGCACGGAGCGATGGGTCTTCGACCTCGACGACGAGATCACCGAACACGAGGTCGAGGTCCGAAAGCGCAACGCACGCGGCCAGATCGCCTCCGTCTCGTCAGACACGACCGACGGCCGTGGCGCTCCACTCGGGGCGCGCGAAGAGGCCTTCGCGTATGAAGGCCCGGACAGCCAGCTCAGCGAGCACCAGATGACGTGGTACGACGCGTCCGGCGTCGGCACTCAACGCCGCACGTCGACGACGATGTTCAAGGGCGGGAAACGCAGCGGTGCTCGTGTCAGCTTCGAGCGCTGGGAGACCCCGGCCGCGCCGCGCTGACCGCCGCCCCGTTGTTCCTCAAGGCGCGAGCGACAGGAACTTCGCGACGATGAACTTGTCCCCAATGATCGGGAAACGCACGGTCGCTTTCGCGTCCGGGCCCTGCCCTTCGACGGCGATGACTTTGCCCGTTCCGAAGCGTGGGTGGAGGACGCGTGTCCCGGCGCGGAGGCCGCCGCCGTCGTCGGGATCGACTTGCGAGTCCGAGTAGTCGAGGTCCGAACGGCCGCCGCGGGGGGGCGGGGTGGCCGGCCGTGCGGTGGAGCCGAAGGGCGATGGACGTGAGAAGGAGGCGGGCGCGCCCGACGCAGCCCGGGGGATTCCGGAGCCGAGGAGGGCCGACTTCGACGCGGTGGCCCACCCGAGGTTCGTGCGGCCAACGGCGCCGGGGCTTCCCCCTGCCCCGCCCGCCCACGCGGGCGTTCGGCCGCTCCCGGAGCCGAGCTCCGTCTCGGTGCGGATGACCTCCGGAGCGATCTCCCGAATGAAGCGCGACGGTGGGTTCATGTCGGTGCGGCCGAATCGCTGACGGCTACGGGCGTAGCTCAAGAAGACCCGCTCGCGGCCGCGCGTGATGGCGACGTAAGCGAGGCGCCGCTCTTCTTCGATGGCTTCGGTGTCTTTCGAATTGAAGTGAGGGAAGACCTCCTCCTCGAGCCCCGTGACGAAGACGACGTCGAACTCGAGGCCCTTGGCGGCGTGGACCGTCATGAGCGTCATCGCTTGGCCGCGGGCGTCTTCGTCAAGGCTCGTGAGCAGCGAGACGTGGTCGATGAACGCCGTGAGCGTGGGTTCGCTCTGCCGTTTGCGCCACTCCTCGACGCTGAGCAGGAATTCCTGGAGGTTCTCGACCCTCGTCTCGGCTTCGTGGGTCTTGTCGGCCTTCAGCCAGTCTTCGAAGCCCGTCTCTTTGATGGTGGCCGTCGCGACTTCGAGCGCGTCCCGCTTGGCTTCCGCGATGGCGCGGAGCTTCAGGATCTGCGCGCGGAAGGTCTCGATGGCCTTTCGAGCGCGGGACCCGTCGCCCGACTGGGCGTACACCTCCATCGCCTCGAAGAGCCCGAGCCCGAGCGCGTTCGCCACCTCGCCCACCCGTTCGAGGGTCTTCTCGCCAATGCCGCGCGGCGGCGCGTCGAGGACCCGGAGCAGCGCGATGTCGTCCGACAGGTTGTGGATGAGCCGGAGGTAGGCGAGGACGTCCTTGATCTCCTTGCGCTCGTAGAACTTGAGCCCGCCGACGACGTTGTACGGGATCCCCTGAGCCCGGAGCGCATCTTCGAACACTCGGCTCTGGGAGTGCGTCCGGTAGAAGATTGCGACTTCGTTCAGCGGGGTGCCCGCTTGTTTGGCTTCGAGGGCTCGCTTCACCACCCAACGCGCTTCGCCGGTCTCGGTCTCCGAGATGAAGAGGCGGAGCTGTTCGCCGGCCGCCTGGTCGGTGCGTAAGGTCTTGTCGTGGCGCTCGCGGTTGTGCGCGATGAGGCTCGAGGCCGCGCGCAAGATGTTGGCGGTGGACCGGTAGTTGCGTTCGAGCCGGACGACGCCGACCTCACGCCCATCGAACGACTCGGGGAACTCAAGGATGTTCCGCACCTCGGCGCCGCGCCAGCGGTAGATCGACTGGTCGTCGTCACCCACCACGCAGAGGTTCGCCCGGTCGCCCGCCAGGAGCCGGAGCAGCCGCACCTGGGCGCGGTCGGTGTCCTGGAACTCGTCGACCATGATGTAGCGCCACTTGTACTGCCACTCCGAGAGCACCGGTGGATGGTCTTCGAAGAGCTTCACGACCTTGACGATGAGGTCGTTGAAGTCGACGGCATTTGACCGAAGTTTGGCCTCTTCGTAGTGTCGATACGCTGTGGCGCACTGACGCTCGATAGCGTCGCCACGGGGCAGGTCGGGCGAGTCGGGACCGCGCAGGACGTGGCACTGATCTTCGATGTAGTACGCGGCCTTCTTCGGTGACAGGAACTCCTTGTCGACGCGCATCTCCTTCAGGACCTTCCCGAGGAGACGCTCCTTGTCGTCCTGATCGTAGACGACGAAGTCGCGCGTGCGCCCGATGAGGTCGGCGTGTCGCCGGAGTAAGCGCAAGCCGGTCGAGTGGAAGGTGCCGAGCCACACGTCTTTGGCCCGTGGCCCGAGCAGCTTCTCCGAACGGACCCGCATCTCGGCAGCGGCCTTGTTCGTGAAGGTCACGGCCAGGATCTGCCAGGGTTCGAGCCCGCAGGCGTCGACGAGCCAGGCGATCTTGTGGGTGATGACGCGCGTCTTGCCGCTGCCCGCACCCGCGAGGACGAGGAGCGGCCCGTTCGAGTGGATGACCGCTGCGAGCTGCTCTTCGTTCATCGTGGCGGCGAGGTGGGCGTAGAGCGCGTCCGCGCCCTCCCCTTCGGGCAGCGCCGGGCCGCTCACCGGCGGTCGTTCGGGCGGCCGAGCGGGCGCGGCCGTCTTCGAGTCGAAACCGAAGAAGTCGTCATCGTCGTCAGTTGCGGTCATGGAGCGTCACCCTGTCGTGAACGTGGCCTCGTGGCCCCGCTGGAGGCTAATTCCGGATCGTCGCCGCGGGGCCGGTCACGCGGAACGGGGTGGTCTCGACGGTCGGAGGTGTCGACGTACGCTCGCCCTCCTTCCGGAAGAGCTGTCGGAAGTCCCAGACCGGGCCGGCGAGAAATGAGAGTGGGTCGTCCGCAAACGCGGGCGCGTTCTTCTCGAAGACGCCGTGCCCGATGAAGTTGAGCACCCAGCCCGCCGTGAACGACGAGGCCGCCACGAACCAGAGAGGCCGGAAGGGTGAGAAGAGCAGGAGGCCGGCCGCGCCGCCGACGATCATGGGGATCCCCACGATGTGGAGCTTGCGGTTGACCTTCTCCTGGTGGGTCGCTTCATAGAAGCGGATGGCCTCTTCCCAGCGGTCTTCGAGGTTCCCAGCGAACTCGGGATGCGCCGCTCGCCAGTGTCTCTCGAGGCCCGCAAAACCCTTGCCGAAGAGGGCGAGCGCCGGCAATTTCTGGCCGGTGAGCAGCGCCCCCATGCCGAGGCCCGCGAGCGCGACGTTCTTGTTCTTCTCGCCAAGGGATTGTTCGAGCAGACGTTCGAGGACGTTCAAAGCAGCGCTCCTTTGCCCAATCGGGCAAGATTCCGGCCGGCCGCTCGTGGCACCGGTGCGGGGTGGCGGGCTACCATAACGGACGAAGACCGGGAGTCCAGCCTCATCGATGTCATGGCTTTGCGTCACGCTCGCAACCACTACCCCGGGGACGTTGGCGTCGAGCGGCGCCGGGTTTCCGACAGGGGCGGCGCTGATGATGGTGCTCCTCCCCGCCCTCCTAGTGACCGCATTACTGCTCGGGGCGTTGCGAGTGCTCCGGAGGCGACTGGCTCTCCCGGCATGGCCTATCGGCCTCGCGGCCGTCGGCGCGTTCGCCATCGGCGCGGGCGCGGCTGTGCCCGGCTCGGTGCATCTGGCCGTCCGCACCGTGTCGGATTGGACCCTCGGGGACGCGGGTGACGCCCGCCGAGCGACGATGGGGGGGCTCTTCCTCCTGCCGGCGTGGTGGATCTATACGAGTGGCGGGCGGGATGACGAGGCCCTATTGCGCCTCGAAGGCCCCGACGGTGTTTTGTGCCTGGACCCGCTCGCTCACCCGGTGTTCGTTCACGAGGTCTCGCGTCGGCTGGATGGCGCGACCGTGCTGACGGCCATCGACCGGGGGCTGTCGCCGAGCGGGGCTGAACGGCGCGACGCGCTCCCACGGGCTCTGCGCGGCCTCGCGACTTGGCTTCTGGCCGTCGAAGCGGACGCCCTGGCGGCGAGCTACGTCGGGCTCCTCGAGAGCGTGAGCGCGGTCCCGGCCCCGCGCGGCCTCAGCGCGTCGTCAGAGGCGGCGGCGACGTGGTTCCTCGAGACTCACCTCCCGAGTCGCGCCTGGACGCTTGGGGCAGTCGCCGCGATGGCGTTCCTCGGCCTCGCGCTACTCCTGACGCTCCCGCTCGTCGTCGTCACACTGCGCGCGTCACGGCAGTGAGGAGTGATAGAGGAACTCGCCGAAGAGATCGTTCACCCGAGGGACGTCCGAATGCGGCGTCGTCGTCTCGAGGAAGAGCGCCGGGGTGTCGAAGGGCGCGTAGCGTCCGCCTGAGCGGTCCGTGATGGCCAGCTTGTAGTAGCCGAGTGCGCTCCGGAGCTTTCCGGTCCAGCGCACGACCATCGCGTTGCCGGGACCCGGCCTGAAGACGTGAACGAGGCGGCGCTCGCGCGGGGCGTCCGCGAGCCAGCGGGCGAAACGCGCCGAGAAGCCGTACATCGCGTCGAAGAGAGCGACGGCGCGGATCGGGACGCCGCCGGACGAGACCGCGAAGGCCGCTCCTTGAAAGCCGCCGGAATGGCCCGCCACGACGACGGTTCCGATGCCACCGGCGCCCTGCCCCGCCGCGCGTAGCCCGAGCGCCGGGACGTCGACCGCGAGCCGCTTTTGGACCGACAGCAAGAGACGCGCGAGTCCGCCCGGCTTCTCCAGCTTTCCGGCGGACGAGTCGTGGGCGTTCGTAGCGAGCTGCGGGACGACGAGGACCGCGTTGCGTCGACTCTTGACGAGCTGCTCACGGAGCGCCTTCTGCGCCGTGGCGTTCTCGGCCGTATCGAAGTGGCCGTGAAAGAACACGGCGACGTCGAGCAGCCCTCCGACCTTGGCCTTGAAGCCCTTCGGTACGAAGACCAACACGGTGTCGTCTTTGTAGCGGCTACGGCCACTTGGGAACGGCGCGTCGGCCATCCGGTAGACGAGGGTCACGCCGAGGCTGTCCTCCGTGCGCTGTACGAGCTCGTCGGCATAGCCGGCAGTGGTCAGCAGAAGCACCAGGAGGGCGAGCGCGCGGCTCACGGCGCCAACTCCGTGCGGAGCGGGAGCGCCTCCGTCTCGGCCAGGGCCCACGCCGTCGCCGCCATCGTGGCCACATTTTGAGCGAGGTGCGCCGGGTCCACCTTGTCGAGGGTGTCGGCGGCCGTGTGGTGAAAGTCGAAGTAGGTCGCCAGGTCCATGTGGTGGCCGAGCAGGAGCACCCCGGCCTCCCGCAATGGGATGAGGTCGGCGCCCGAGAAGCCGAGCTCAGCGTGAGTGGCGCCGACAGGCGCCAGCGGCGCGAGCAAGGTCTCCATGAGCGCGACCGCCTCGACCGACGTTGCTGGGTCGCGATGTTCGACCCGATACCCGACCGGCTCGAAGCAGCCCGTGTCGGCTTCGATCGCGGCGACATGGCTAGCGAGCTCGGCCGCGTGCGCCTCCGCATAGCCGAAGGCTCCGCGTAGGCCGTTCTCCTCGTTGGTCCAGAGGACGACTCGGATCGTGCGCCTCGGGGTGAGCCCCAACGCGCGGAGCAGGTCGAGGGACGCCATCGCCATGACCACGCCCGAGCCGTCGTCGTGGGCGCCTTGCCCGACGTCCCACGAGTCGAGGTGACCGGAGATGACGACGATCTCCTCCGGTCGATCCCCGCCGCGCAGCTCGGCGACGACGTTCGCTGACGGGACCAGCCCGTGATCGCTCGCCCCCATTCGAAGCGTCACGACGGGTTTCTTCCCGCGGCGGTCGAGGCGAGAGAGGAGCTCGGCGTCTTCGAGCGGGATGGCGGCCGCGGGGATCGGCGGGGGGCCCTCGCGCGTCGACGTCGCTCCGGTGTGCGGCGTATAGAGGCTGCGCGCGGTGACACTTCGGACGAGGACGCCGACCGCCCCGTAATTCGCCGCGAGAGCGGGCCCGCGGGCACGGAAGCGGACCGCGTCGCCGTAACCGGGGCCCTTCTCCGGGTGGTGCGGCGGCATTTTGTTGTTGAAGAGCACGATGGCGCCCTTCACCTCGGCTGCCCGTGCTTCGAGCGCCGCCTCATCGGCGACCACGACGACGCGGGCCGTGACGCCGTCCGGCGGCGTTCCGATCGAACCACCGAGCCCGAGGAGCGAGAGCCGGCGCCGCGGCGATTCGAGCCACAGCGACTCCTCGCCGCGTACCCACTTCGGCACCTGCACGGGCTCGGCGCGCACGTTCTCGTGCCCCGCTGCCTTCAGCCGGGCGAGTGCCCACGCGATGGCCTCGTCGAGACCGGGCGACCCCGAGAGGCGGTGCCCGATATCGTCGCAGAGTTCGGCGAGCAGCTCCCAGGCGCGCGGACTCGCGAGCGCGGCGTCGGTGATTCGTTTCATGGTGGTCGCCGTCGACGGTGTGAGCACAGCGGGCGGCCCCGTCACGGGCGGAGCGCCTTGAGGCTCAGGCGGGGCCGCCGGCACCGACGTGGCCAGGGTGAGCCCAAAGACGGTGGTCAGTACGAAACGAAGGACGTTCTTCACGCGTGGAGCTTCGCCGTCGCCCATCAGGGCGTCAAATCACGTGCCATGAGAACGCACGCGGGGGCCCTCTCGCAAAAGTTGGCTGAAGCTTCATTCATACTTGCGTAAGGCGCCCGAATCCGGTTTATCTGCGGGCGGGTACGGCCCCGCGCCATGGCGCACCAATGAGCCGTCTCGGGCATCACGACGCGGGGCATGCCAGGCACCCGCACGAGGGCATCCATGAGCAACGCGCCGCACTACCACTCGAACCTCCGCGACATCCTCTTCAACCTCTTCGAGGTCCTCGACGTCGGCAACAAGGCCCTCGGGCACGGCCCCTTCACGTCCATGGACACCACGACAGCGCGCGACACACTCACGACGCTCGACGGCGTCGTGAAGTCGGAGCTGGCGTCGAGCTTCGTGGAGGCCGACCGCGTCCCGCTCATCCTCGACGAGCACGGGAACGTGACGCTCCCCGCGGGGCTCCAACGCACACTCGAAGCCTGGTTCAAGGGCGAGTGGCACCGACTTGAGCTGCCCGAGTCGCTCGGTGGCTACGGCGCGCCGCCGTCTATCTATTGGAGCTCGTTCGAGATGCAGGCGGGCGCCAACGCGACCGCGGCCTTCTACTTCTTCGGGACGCTCATCGCGAAGGTCATCGACCGGCTCGGTACCGACGGTCAGAAGAAGCGCTTCGTTGAGAATCTCATCGAGCGCCATTGGGGGGGCACCATGGTCCTCACCGAGCCCGACGCCGGCAGCGACGTCGGCGCCGGTCGGGCCAAGGCGAAGCACATCGAGGGTGAGGTCTGGGAGATCGAAGGCACCAAGCGCTTCATCACCAATGGCGACTTCGGCACCGAGAACATCGTCCACCTCGTCCTCGCGCGCCCGGAAGGCGGCGCGCCGGGCACCAAAGGGCTCTCGATGTTCCTCGTCCCGAAGTTCTGGGTGAACGAAGACGGCTCGATGGGCGAACGCAACGGCGTCTTCGTCACCAACATCGAGAAGAAGATGGGCATCAAGGGCTCCGCCACCGCCGAGCTCACCCTCGGCGACGCGATCCCCTGTCGGGGGCTCCTCGTCGGCAACGTGCACGACGGCATTCGGCAGATGTTCCACGTCATCGAGCACGCTCGTATGGCCGTGGGCATCAAGTCGATGTCCACGGTGTCGACCGCCTATCTGAACGCGCTCGCTTATGCGAAGGAGCGCGTGCAAGGCGCCGATCTGAAGCGCGCCACGGACAAGGATGCGCCGCGCGTCCGCATCATCGAACACCCGGACGTCCGGCGCATGCTCCTCGAGCTGAAGGCACACGCCGAGGGGATGCGCGCGCTCGTGATGTTCACGTCGGCGACGCAGGACCAGGTCGAGATCCTCGGTGGGCACGGCAACAGCGACGCTGCCGCTCTCGATCGCCGTAACGACCTGCTCCTCCCCCTCGTGAAGGGCTTCTGCTCCCATCGCGGGTACTACCTCCTCGGCGAAGCGCTGCAGGTCTTCGGGGGCTCCGGTTTCGTTCAGGACTACCCCATGGAGCAGTACATCCGCGATCAGAAGATCGACTCGCTCTACGAAGGGACCACCCACATCCAGGCGCAGGATCTCGTGTTCCGAAAGGTCATGCGCGACGGCGGCGCCACCCTACGTTCGCTGCTCGGCGAGGCCGAGACGACGGCGAAGGACCTCACGGGCCACGCGGTCCTCGGAACCGACGCCCAGGCCTTGCTGAAGGCGCTCGGCGACCTGCAAGGTCTCTTCATGGCGCTTCTCCAGAAGGGCCAGGAGTCGATTTACCACATCGGCCTCCAGGCCAATCGCCTGCTGTTCCTGCTCGCGGAGGTGGTCATCGGTTGGCGCCTCTTGGTCGCGGCCCAGATCGCGGACAGCAAGCTTGGCGCCGCGGTGGGCAAGGACAAGGACTTCTACGCGGGCAAGCTCGCCGTGGTCCGTTACTGGTCGCAGAACGTGCTCCCGGCGGCGACGCTCACCCGGAAGCTCGTCGAGTCCAGCTCGCTCTCGCCCTACATGGATCTCCCCGAAGAGGCGTTCTGACGCGGGTAGCCGGCGCTCGTTGCGGTCACGCGGCGGGCGCCTCCCCTGCCCTCTTACCCACGTCGTTCGAACGTTCCAGGCCTGAGCCGACTCAGTCGCCGTCGCGCGCCGCTTCCCGGCTCGCGGCGCTGCGTTCACTGCCGGCGCGGTCGGTCGCCGCGCGGTCATCCTGTCGGTCGTGTTCGGCGATGGCGGCACGCTTCATGTCGGCGGTCCAACGCCCCGCAGCGAGCCGACGTTGAGCCGCATCCTGTAGCGCACCTCGGGCGGTGTCCTCAGGGGGGCGCGTCGCTGCCAAGGCCGCCTCGGCGGTGGTGATGGCGCGCCCACTCACCTGCAGTGCTCCAGCGACGAGCGCGAGCGTCGCCGCGTCGGTGCGCGTCCGTAACATCGTCGCCCCTTCGGTGACGGCGTCCTCGTGATCTCGTGAGCGCTGGTCTAGGTCTGCTTGGGCCGCGTTGCGGACGGCCGTGGCGCGTGCCAAGTCGAGCTGGCGGGCCCGCTCGCGGAGCTCAGTCACGCGTAAATAGCGGGCGGCGTGCGACGGGATGAGCTTGCCGTCACTCACGCGTACGTCGCGAACTCGCTACTGGCCATCGTCCGAACGGAATGCCTGTCGCATGCGCTCAAGCTTCGCGTCGAAGGCTCGGACCGGACGTTGCGCCGCGGCGAACGACGCCTTGGCCCCGGCTTCGAGGGCGTCGGCGACCGGGCGGACGATGCCGTCCGTGAGCGGCTGCACGAGCGTGGCCGCCATTAGCCCGAACAGCGCGAGAGGCGCCGTGGTTTGAAACAAGGGAAAGAGGGGCTCCACTGAGGGGAGCGAGGTCACGAGAGTGAGGTGCGTCGTCATCGCAGAACCTCCAAGTGCAGAGCGCTGACGGCGAACGTCGTGTTCGGGGGTCAGGGTCTGAGGGTGCTGGCTCCGGGCCGCCAAAGAGCGTATCGGAGCCTTGCAACTCCAACTTTATCTAAAAACGCCGTGACGTGCGCAGAAAATTTCGCACCGGGTGAGAAAAAGTTTTCTGATCGGCGCACCGGCCGCCTCGGCGTGGCGTCCTCGGGGCGCCAGCACGACCCCGAAAGACACGCCGACCTCGTTCCCAACGCCATCCCAGCGCCTCACTCGCGCGAACGTCACAGTTACCTTGCCGTCCAAGCAAAGCTCCGGTAGCATCCCGCGCCCTCATGGACGTCCCGTGCCGACCTGCACGTGCCGTCTGGGTGGACCCGGGCCGGGTCTGCCCTGAGGCCCATCCGGCATCGTGTTCGCCGGCGAGTCCCATCCGGTCGCGGAGGTCCCTTTGAAAGACATCTTCAACTTCTTCGAGAAGCCGAAGGATCCCATCTCGTTCAGCGCGGTGCGCGTCAGCCTGGCGGCGCCGAAGAAGATCCTTGAGTGGTCCTACGGCGAGGTGAAGAAGCCGGAGACGATCAACTACCGGACCTTCAAGCCCGAGCGGGACGGCCTGTTCTGCGGCAAGATCTTCGGGCCCGTGAAGGACTACGAGTGCATCTGCGGCAAGTACAAGCGCATGAAGCACCGCGGGATCGTCTGCGAGAAGTGCGGCGTCGAGGTCATTCAGTCGAAGGTGCGCCGTGAGCGCCTCGGCCACATCAACCTCGCCACCCCCTGCGCCCACATCTGGTTCCTGAAGTCGCTGCCGACCCGTATCGGCAACCTCCTCGACATCACGCTAAAGGACCTCGAACGCGTCCTCTATTGCGTGGCGTACATCGTCCTCGATCCGGGCCCGACCGGCCTCGACCGCGGCGAGATCGTGAGCGAAGAGCGCTACGAAGAGCTGCTCGACGAGCACGGCGACGGCCTCTTCGAAGTCGGCATGGGCGCCGACGCGATCCGCAAGCTGCTCGAGGAGATCGACCCGGAAGGGCTGTCGGCCGAGATGCGCCAGCTCATGAAGGAGACGTCGAGCGAGGCGAAGCGCAAGAAGTACGGCAAGCGCCTCAAGGTCGCCGACGCGCTCAAGGGCTCGGGCAACCGTCCGGAGTGGATGATCCTGACGACCATCCCCGTGCTCCCGCCCGACCTCCGGCCGCTGGTCCCGCTCGAAGGCGGCCGCTTCGCGACGAGCGATCTGAACGATCTCTACCGTCGCGTCCTGAACCGGAACAACCGCCTGAAGCGCCTGCAGGAGCTGAACGCGCCGGAGATCATCATCCGGAACGAGAAGCGCATGTTGCAGGAGGCGGTCGACGCCCTCTTCGACAACGGCCGCCGCGGCAAGATCATCACCGGGCCGAACAAGCGCCCGCTGAAGTCGCTGTCGGACGCCATCAAGGGCAAGCAAGGCCGCTTCCGCCAGAACCTGCTCGGCAAGCGCGTCGACTACTCGGGCCGTTCCGTGATCGTCGTCGGGCCGGAGCTCAAGCTCCACCAGTGCGGCCTGCCGAAGAAGATGGCGCTCGAGCTCTTCAAGCCGTTCATCTACCACAAGCTCGAAGCCCAGGGCTTCACGACCACGATCAAGAGCGCTCGCAAGATGGTCGAGAAGGAGCGTCCCGAGGTTTGGGACATCCTCGACGAGGTCATCAAAGAGCACCCGATCATGCTGAACCGTGCGCCCACGCTGCACCGGCTCGGTATGCAGGCCTTCGAACCCGTCCTCATCGAAGGCAAGGCGATCCGGCTACACCCGCTCGTCTGCACGGCGTTCAACGCCGACTTCGACGGCGACCAGATGGCCGTCCACGTTCCGCTCTCGATCGAGGCGCAGGTCGAGGCGCGCGTGCTCATGATGAGCACGAACAACATTCTCTCGCCGGCGCACGGCAAGCCCATCATCCTGCCGTCGCAGGACATCGTGCTCGGGCTCTACCACCTGACGCGCGAGCGGCCCTTCTCGAAGGGCGAAGGCATGAAGTTCGCCTCGTGGCAGGAATGCCGCATGGCCTACGACTCCGGCGCCGTCGACCTCCAAGCCCGCGTCACGGTGCGTTTTGACGGGCTCCGCGAGGTGACCACGGTCGGCCGCGCGCTCCTGCGCGAGATCGTGCCCACCGAGGTGCCGTCGTCCTTCTACAACAAGGTCCTCGGCAAGAAGCAGATCGCCGACCTCATCGACATCACGTACCGAAAGTGCGGCTCGAAGGACACGGTCCTCCTCGCCGACGCGCTCCGGGCGTGGGGCTACGAGTACTCGACCAAGGCGGGCATCTCTTTCTCCATCAAGGATCTCACGATCCCCGAGGCGAAGAAGGCCCTGCTCACCAAGGCCGAAGACGAGGTCGAGTCGATCGAGGCGCAGTACAACGAGGGTCTCATCACCCAGGGCGAGCGCTACAACAAGGTCATCGACATCTGGGCGCTCGTCACCGACGAGATCGCCAAGGAGATGATGCACGCGATCTCGGAGACGGAGTTCACGGGCCCGGACGGCTCGGTCCGCAAGGACAAGTCGTTCAACCCGATCTTCGTCATGGCGGACTCGGGCGCCCGTGGGTCTCCCGCGCAGATCCGGCAGCTCGCCGGCATGCGCGGCCTCATGGCGAAGCCGTCGGGCGACATCATCGAGAGCCCGATCAAGGCGAACTTCCGCGAGGGCCTCTCGGT
>JADMJS010000051.1 GCA_018780435.1 Myxococcales bacterium | reverse complement strand
CCATCTGGGCCATCGGGAAGCGAGAGTTCGCTTCCTTCTTCAACTCGCCGGTCGCTTACCTCGCGATCTGCCTGTTCTTGTTCGCCATCGGCGCCATGTTCTTCTGGTGGGAAGACTTCATCGACCAGGGACAGACGACGATGCGCACCTTCTTCGAGTGGGTGCCTTGGCTCTTCATCTTCCTGCTCCCCGCCATCTCGATGCGCCTCGTCGCTGAGGAGAAGCGAACCGGCAGCTTCGAGATGCTCATCACGATGCCGATCCGCGACGTTGAGCTCGTGCTCGGCAAGCTCCTCGGCGCGTCGCTGTTCCTGGTCGTGACCTTGGTGCTGACGCTGGCGTACCCGCTCGTCATCAAGCAGTACGGCTCGCTCGACCTTGGCCCCGTCCTCGGCGGCTACATCGGGCTCTTCTTCGTGGGTCTCGCGTTCCTGAGCCTCGGCCTGCTCGCCAGCACATGGACGAAGAACCAGATCGTCGCGTTCCTCCTCGGTGCCGTGCTTTGCGCCTTCTTCTTCGGGCTGCACAAGTTCGTTGGCGTCTTCTCGCCCGGTCTTCGCGACACGGTCGCCGTACTCTCGCTGAGTGACCACTTCGAGACCTTCGCCAAGGGTGTCATCGACACCCGCGGCCTCATCTACTGTCTGTCCATCACCATCCTGTCCGTGCTGATCGGCACGTACAGCCTCGAGAGCCGGAGGTGGTCCCGATGAGCGGTGCCACAACGACCGTTACGCGCGGTACGAAGCTTTGGAGCGGCGCCAACGCCCTCATCATGATCACGGCGGTCCTGGCGCTGCTGGTGGCGGCGAACTGGTTCTCGCGAATGAACTACAGGCGCCTCGACCTGTCGCAGAACAAGGTGAACAGCCTGTCGGATGCCAGTATCGAGGCGGCGAGGTCGATGGAGGGCCTCGAGATCCGCTTCTATCGATCGGCGAAGCTACCGAAGCAGATCGCGCCAGAAGGCGCGACCGTGGACCAGGGCGGCATCAAGAACGTGCCGCTTTTCCTGCAGCAGATCACGGACAAGCTTGAGGAGTACAAGCGCTCGTCCGAAGGCAAGCTCGCGTGGACCACCATCGACTCGGACCTCGAGACGCTCTCCGGCTCGCTCAACCTCGTCGGACTCACCATCCCGAAGGACAAGGCGGGCTCGACCGATTCGGATCCCGAGATGGAGAACAAGCGCTTCTATCTCGCGCTGTCGCTCCACTACCGGACCGCCGAAGAGGTCATCCCGGTTCTGACCAAGCCCGAGACGCTCGAATACGAGATCACGAAGGCGCTGCTACGCCTCCGGGCGAAGCAGGCCGACTCGCTCGTGCAACGCGACATCCTCGACAGCGGGAAGGCGCTCAATGAGGCTGTCGAGAAGTGCCTGGAATCCATCAAGAAGTTCGACAAGGCCGAGGCCAAGAAAGACGAGGAGATCGAAGGCGGCCTCGTCGAGCAGGTTCAGTCGCAGCAGGATGATCGGATCGAGCAGGTCGAGACCTACATCTCCAACCTCACGACCATCGACGCCGCGTGCACCAAGGTCGGTACGCTCCTCGAAGCCCAACGGAAAGCGCTCGAGTCGCGGCCGAAGGGCCAACGCGAGACCAGCCGTGAGCACTACGAGCGCCTCATGTCGCGCATCGGGTGGTTCCACGGCATTTACGGCGCGTGGGTGGCGCGTCTCATTGGCGACAGCAAGTCGCTGCTCAGCGGCGAGACCGCGGGTGCTCTCCTCGACCGGCTCGTGAAGCAGCTTGAGCACCCGGAGATCCCGGCCCGAACCACGGCGCTCCGTGTCCTCGGCGAGCTCACTCGCGGCACCCAGGGCAACCCGCCGCCGTTGCAGGGTCCGCCGAGCGAGATCGCGGTCCGCGCCATCCAGGGGGCGCTCTCGGACACCGATCCGACCGTTCGCGCCGTAGCCGTCCAGGTCATCGCGAGCACCGCTGGCGCTCAAGCATCGGCCGAGATCCTGAAGGCGCTGAAGGACACCGACGGCAAGGTCCGCGAGATCGCGCTCGATATCGCCATGCAGCTTCGCATCGACGTCGAGCCGGCCGCCGTAATCCCCTTCCTGAAGGACCCGAGCTGGGAAGTGCGGCGCATCGCGCTCGCCTACCTGATCGAGAAGAAGCAAGGCACCGACCTGGCCGTCATTCGGCCGCTCCTCGGGGACGAGAACCGAGAGGTTCAGTTCATGGCGGCCTACGGCCTCGCCCTCGGCAAAGACAAGGCCTCCGAAGAGAAGGTACGCGCCATTCTCGCGACCTTGCCGCCGGGTCAGGCGCGGGAGGCGCTCGAAGCCGCGGTCGCGCAACTGAATGCACCGGCGCTGGCGCCCGCTCCGGAAGGCGCGGCACCGATGCCCGCTCCGGAAGGCGCGGTCCCGGCTCCGGCTCCGGAAGGCGCGGTCCCGGCGCCCGCTCCGGAAGGCGCGGTCCCGGTGCCCGCTCCGGAAGGCGCGGTCCCGGCTCCGGCTCCGGAAGGCGCGGTCCCGGCGCCCGCTCCGGAAGGCGCAGCTCCGGCGCCCGCCCCGGAAGGCGCAGCTCCGGCCGCCGGCACGCCGCCCGGAGGTCCGGCGGATCCACCGCCGCCTCAGCAAGGAGGCGCCAGCGTTCGCAAGGCGCTCGGACGTGCCGGCCTCGATCGTCTCGGTGACGTCGAGATTCCGGGCGCCATCGAGGCGCTGAAGACGCTCGAGGACCTAAAGACGGAGATCGGGCAGGCCTACACGGCGCTCAAGGACTCCCCCGGCAAGAAGAGCATCGGCATTTACTGCGGCGCTGGCGCCATGTGTCCCTTTGCCGATCCGAACTCGAAGATCCCGCCCGAGATGGCTCAGGCTTTCGAGTCGCAGCCCTTCATCAAGAAGGCGGTCGACGACATCAAGAACCTCGAAGATCGCCTGAATCAGCACAGCGAGGCCATCCGGCAATTCTTCCTGTCCAAGGGTTATCGCTTTGAGAAGGTAGATGCAGGCAAGCCCATCCCGGAGACCATCGACGCGCTCGTGGTCTACGGGCCGCGGAAGCCCATGAGCGAGCTCGAGCTCTACGACCTCGATCAGTTTGTGCTCACTGGAAAGCCGGTCGTGTTCTTCGTGAACAACTTTGAGGTCCAAGTAAACCAGTGGCCGGACGAGCCGCCCTACGGCGATCCACGGTCGAGTGTGAAGTCCGTCGACACGAACCTCGACGCCTTCTTCGGCCACTACCGCATCCAGAACAACAAGG
>JADMJS010000339.1 GCA_018780435.1 Myxococcales bacterium | reverse complement strand
TACGTCCTCACGTACCTTTGGGTACGCTCCGGGCGTTTCTCGACATCTTCCTTGCTCCCGTACGGCATCGCTTCGGCCTGCTCGGTCCGAAAAACAGCGGCCTCCTCGCGCTCGACGACCCGACGCAAAACGAGTTCGAAGAAAAGAGGCGCCACGCGAAACGACCCGCCGCCCTACGGTCTCTATGAGTTGAGCCCGGCAACCCAGCCGCGCGCAACCCTGGCCGGAGGCCGCCATGAACCTGCTCCCCCGCAACGAACACAACGTCGAACGAATCATCCGCGTCCTGGTTGGCGCTGGCGTGCTGTCTCTGGCATTCATTGGGCCGGCGACCCCGTGGGGGTGGCTGGGGCTCATCCCGCTCGCGACGGGCCTCATTGGTAGTTGCCCCATCTACACGCTCTTCGGAATCAGCACATGTCCCATGAAGCCGACGAACGGGACGACGCCACGCTGACCCAGCTCGCCGCATCGGGCGATGGGGCGGCGTTCGCCGTACTCGTGAGGCGTCACAGCGCCGCTTTGCTGCGCTACCTCGGTAGCCTCGGTGCCCACTCGGCACAGGCCGACGACGCGGCTCAAGACGCGCTGGTCGACTTCTGGACCCATGCGCCCACCCTCACGTCGTCGTCTGTGAGAGCGTGGCTCTTCACCGCGGGCCGCCGTCGACTGCTCAGGGCAAATCGGCATGCCGCCGTCCACCCTCTCGACGACGCCCGGGCCTGTGAGCTCGCCGATCAGGCCGACTTGGCCGTTCTGGCTCGGGCCGCCGGCTTCGGTGCCGAGTCGCTCCCTGAGGCGCAGCTCTCGGAGGCAGAGTCGCTGCTTCGACTGCATCGCGCCATCGACCGCTTGAGCCCCCACTACCGCGAGGTCATCGTGCTCGTCGATCTCGAGTCATTGAGCTACGACGCAGCGGCGGCGATCACGAACCTCTCGGTGCCGTCAGTCCGCAGTCGGCTCCATCGAGCGCGGCTCGCGCTCGCCGCGTCCGTTCGTGAGGAGGTGATCTCATGATCGAGCCCGCTTCGAAACCGCTCTCGTGCCTCGATGTCTTGGATCGCCTCAGTGATGTCCTCGATGGGCTCCTGCCGGCCGACGAGGTGGCCCAAGTGCGTGCACATCTAGCGGCATGCGACGCCTGCACCCGCTTCGGCGGCTCGGTCATAGGCCTCGTGGCCGACGTGCGGCAGCGGCTGGCCGTCCCGCCACCCGTCGAACCCGACTTCGTGGCCAGGGTCCTCTCTCGGGTCCCGTCGGCCCCTCGCACGGGCGACGACGCGTAAGACGTCCGCGCGCCGACTACAGGTAGCGCGCCGCCACCACCGCCGACGCTTTGGTCGTCGCGATCGTCACGAAGAGCTCTTGATCGCGCGAGGTCACCGTGACCCGGGACGTCCCGAAGTGCACGACGGCGCTGCCTTCCGCCGCCATTTCGGCTTCGAGGTCCGAGTCGACGTCGACCTCCTTCCGGTCGAGCACGAAGAAGCTGGTCGCCATCGTGGCGCGCTCCGTGACGCCGCACTCGCAGAAGAGCGCGGGATCGTCGTAGTCGGCCTCGCCACTGGCCGTCTCGTCGCCTAGCGCGTGTGCCGCCGTCACGGTGCGATCCGAGAGCAGCTCGGATGGCACCGCCTCCACGGCGAGGGTCTCCGGCAGGCGAGTCGCGAAACGCACGCCAGCCGGGAGTGGCACATCCCCATTCTGATGGTGCGCGAGGAGGGCCTCGAGCAGCGGCGTCGAGGCGGCGGTCTCGGCGGACTGTGGCGGCGTCGGCGGCTCGATGGCGTCGCGCGCCTGGGCGACGAGCCCGCCGAACCCAATCGAGAGCACGACGGACGCCGCGAGCGCGAGCGTCATGCGGCCGGGCGCCATCGGCGTGGACCGAGCACGGCGCCGCTGTCGACGCGACTCGAGCGCCGCCGCCTCCGCGATGCGCGCGCGGGCGGCCATCGAGAGCGCCGGCCTCACGCGCGAGAGCGCCTCGGCCGCCATCGCCTCGAGCCGAATGGCCTCCTGACAGCGTACGCACCGCTTCACGTGAGCGGCGGAGACGGGGTCGAGCGGCGCGCCGGGCGGGAGCCCTGCTCGCGCGAGATCGACTCTATGACAACGTAGCGGCTCCATTTCGAACCACCCCCTGGCTTCGGGCGTAAGGGCCGAGCGCCTCTCGGAGCGCGCGGCGAGCGTGGAAGATTCGTGAACGGACCGTCCCAATTGGGCAGTCCAAGATCTTGGCGATGACGTCGTAGGGCATGTCCTCGACGTCACAGAGGACGACGGCCGTCCGTTGCGGCTCGGGCAATCGTTCGAGAGCCGCCGCGACCACGTCGTCGAACACGTCGCGCGTGACCGGGGTCTCCGGTTCGGGGGCGGCCACGTCGGGAGGCTCGGCCGTGGTCTCGACCCGCCCCGTGCGCCGCATGCGCGACAGCCACGTGTTGCGGAGAATGGTGAAGAGCCAGCCCTTGTAGTGGCTGTCAGTCGGTGTTCGTTCGAGGGCGCCGAAGGCCTTCAGGAGCGTGTCCTGAACCAGGTCCTCGGCGTCGCTCGGGTTCTTGCAGAGCTTCAGCGCGAACCCGTAGAGCGCGTCCGCGTGGGGCATGAGGTCCCGGTGGAATCGTTCACCCGGATCGGGTGGGCGTGGGTTCTGGGTTTCTCGGCTCAGCCAAGGCAGACGCATAATCACCTCTCGTTTCGCGCTTTCACCGCGGCTCCCAAACGGCGAGTCGGGTTCCGGGTTGGCTGAAACGGGTGTCTCCGCGGCGCGATCTCTCGGCGCGAAAGTTCGTCGTGATTTGCGTTCGGCGTCATGCCGGCCTAACGCGCCTCGACCGGTAGTCGTTCAAGGACGCGACATGAGTTCGCCTTGTACCTCCTGGGCCCGGCTGGCATCTTCGCCCGCGATGTCCGACGACCCCGCTGAACCCACCGCCCCCGTGAAGGAACGCCCCGCGATCCGCGACCGGATCCGCGAGTTCCCGACGACGCCCGGCGTCTACGTCATGAAAGACAAGAAGGGGGTCGTGGTCTACGTCGGTAAGGCCGGCAACCTGCGCGCCCGCTTGCGCTCCTACTTCGCGCGTTCGGGCGGGGACGAGCGCTTCTTCGTGAAGCTCCTCGATCAGGTCCTCGGGGACATCGAGATCGTATCGACGCGCACGGCCCAAGAGGCGCTGCTGGTCGAGAACGAGCTCATCAAGACCCACCAGCCGCGCTTCAACGTGAAGCTCAAAGATGACAAGAACTTCCTGAACTTGCG
>JADMJS010000152.1 GCA_018780435.1 Myxococcales bacterium | reverse complement strand
GAATCGGGTAGACCGCCGTGCCGGGGTCGGCGAGGTTCGCGAGGTAGATGCCGACTTGGCCGCCGGGGACGTCGTCTCTCCCCAACTGCTCGCGCTGCCGGTCGCGGTAGGCGAGATGCGTCTCGTAGCGGTGGTGGCCGTCCGCGATGAGCAGGGACCGGCCCACGAAGAACGCCGTCATCGCTGCGAGCGTCTCGGGGTCCTCCACGCGCCATGCCTGCAGATGCACACCGTCTTCCGAGTCGGCCTCGAGGAGCGGCGGTCCGGCGGTCGCCGTGGCGAAGAGGGCGTCGATGACGCCGTCCGGGTCGTCGTAGACGCAGAAGACCTGGCTCGCCGTCGCGCCACAGGCGGTGAAGAGCGCGAGCCGATCCTGTTTCGGCCCGGAGAGCGTGTGCTCGTGGGGCAGGACCACTCCCGCGTCGGCGCGTTCGAGCGTCACCCCCGCGACGAGCCCTCGCCGGACGTGGCGCACGCCGTCGGGGCCGACGAAGCTCTGGTGCATGACGGTGACGGAGGGAGCCTCGTCGCGAACGAGGACGCCTTGTGCCAGCCAGTCGCGATAGCGCCGTCCGGCGTCGCCGTAGGGATCGTCGCCGACCGGGAGATCGAGGTGGATGACGTTGTGCGGGTGGCGCGACGCCAGCGCGACACGCCCGGCGGCGTCGATGACGTCGTACGGCGGCGCAAAGAGCGCGGAAGCGTCCGCACCGGCGGGTAGCGCATAACGGACGGCGAGTAACGGTCTGACATCGGCCATCGGGGCCTCCTAAGAAAAGTACACGCGGGCACCCGCCTCCGAGCTGGGGGCGGGCTGCCGCGCGTCCAGAATAGTCCCGCCGGCCCGGATCAGTACACCTCGTCGAGGGTGTTGACTCGCCGCCAAGTCCAGGGCAGGAACGCCCGATGATCCACCCCGACACCCGCCTCCAGCTCATCGACGACCGCATCGGCAACGGCGTCGTCGCCGCCCGCCACATCCCGAAGGGCACAGTCATTTGGATGCGCGATGCGCTCGACCAGGTCTTCGAACGAGAGCGGCTCGCGGCCTTGCCGCCGACCTTGCGCTTCCACCTCGAGCTTTACTCCTACGTGGACCTCGATGGGACGCTCATCCTGCCGTGGGACCATGGTCGCCAGGTCAATCACTCGTGCGAGCCGACCACGACCACCATCGGGAACTTCCTCGAGGTCGCCAACCGGGACCTAGCGCCGGGCGACGAGATCACCTGCGAGTACGGCATCGGCTTCTTCACGATCCCCTTCGACTGCACGTGTGGAGCGCCTCGCTGCCGACGAGACTCGCGCGCGATGCCGTCCGAGGCCGACTTTCGGCGATGGGACGCCGAGGCCGCTGACGTCTACGCCCACGCGCTCACGGTCGACCAACCGGTGCTCGCGTCAATGACGGAAGGTCAGCCCGGCGCCTGGATCCTGAAGGCGATGCGGGAGCGGCGGCCGATCACGCTGCCGTCCTGGGTGAAGGGCGCGACGGCGGCCGACTGGCACGATGGGCCGTCCGATTCGTGACGACGTGATCGCCGCCCGCTCCGACCTGCGTCGCGTACCGCCCTGGGCGGTCGTCTGCGTCGCGTTGGTGCTCGCGGGCTGCGCCACGACCGTTCGTCCCCGACCACCGGCCGGGCCCCCACCCGAAGCCCGAGCCGCCGACGTGGGCGCCCGGTTGACACGTCGTGACGCGGTCCCCAGCTCGGCGCTTCCACCCCCGTGCCGCCCCCGATCGCGCGTACTGGCCGTCGGGGCATCGACGCTCGGTGCCACCCTTGAAGGGCCGCTCCGACGGGGTCTCGCGGCCCATGGCATTGGGCTCGAAGTGCGGGCGCGCCATTCAACGTCCGTCGTACGGCCGGACTACTACGACTGGCTCGCCGAGCTGAAGCGCCTCATCCCCCGCTTTCACCCCGAGGCCGTCGTCATCTCGCTCGGCGTTAACGACAACCAGCCCATGAGGCGGGGGCGCGAGCTCATCCCGCCCACCGACCCGCGCTGGGACCGTGCCTTCGCCGAGCGGGTCGACGCCTATCTCGACGTGGCGAGTGGTCCGGGCCACGAGAGGGCCGTGATCTGGATTGGGCCTTACGCCTTCCGGGGCCGCGGCTCCCGTGTCATCGGGCGGCGTATCCACCGCATCCTGGCCGAACGCGTCGCCGCGTTCGAGGGCCCCGCGTCGTACGTCGACGTCTACTCCGCGACGCTCGACGACCGCGGCCAGCCGATCGTGGACTACCTCCCGCGAGGCGCCGTGAAGCGCGTTCGTGCGCGCGGAATCGACGGGGTGCACCTCAAGACGGTCGTCGTCGTCGAGCGGATGGCAGAGCCGACACTTGCGGCGCTCAGTGCCTTCTACGACTGGCGCCGCTGCCCGTCGCCTCGCGGACGGCTTCGAGTGAGATGAGGCTAGCCAGCCCGAAGCGACGTCCTTATGCTGCGCGCCTCTCCGGGGTCGGTCACGCTCGAACGGCCATGGGGAATCATCAACCCCAAGTGAAAGGCCTGAGCATGAAGCACCTCGTCACCACCCTCGCCCTGACCAGCCTCTTCCTCATCGGCTGTGGCAAGAAAGACGCCCCCGCCGCTGCCGGCGCCGCCCCCGCTGCGAAACCCGCCGACCCGGAGGCCCAGTGCAACAAGGCCTTCGACCATGCGATTGAGCTCATCAAGGCCGATGCCGAGAAGGCTCCGATGGCCGCGATGCTCGAGAATCCGGAGATGCGCAAGAAGGCCATCGACGACTGCAAGAAGGACGACCCGAAGAAGGTCCAGTGCATGATCGACGCGAAGTCCTTCGACGAGGCCGACGCGTGCGACAAGATCGGCAAGAAGGAAGTGCCCGCCGAGAAGCCGGCCGACGACAAGGCGGAAGCGGGCGAGAAGGAAGAGGCGCCGAAGTAATTCGGATCGCCCCGCGCTGATCAGTTCGCGAGCTCGCAGACCGCGAGGCCGAGCAGATCCCGCGACTCGGACACACCACCGCTCCGAATGATGACCTGCGTGGAGCTCACGCCAACGAGCGGTCCCTCAATGAGGGCGCCGCTGCCGTCGACGCACCGCACGTTCTTTCCGACCCAATTCGCCATTGTCACCGGCGCATGCCCGATTGACTCGATCGTGCCGAGACTTACGGATGTGGCCGGCGGCGAGATAGCGGGTGCGCTAGGGGCAGGCCTCTGCGTGACGGGCGCCGCTGCCGCACTCGGCGACGGATCCATGCACTGGCGCGCTTTGCACACCCGGTCGCCCTTACAGTCCGTATCCTTGGAACAGCCCGTCGTGGACAGGGGAGCAGAGGAGTAGGACCGCGGAACGCACTGACAAGCGCTGGCTCCTCCCTCAAGGCCGTACGCAGACTGAATCGTGGAGATCCCGCCCATCTCCATGCCCTGCCGATTGCAGCTCCAGCGACAGCGGCTGGCCTTTTCCGCCACCGAGTAACAGCCCACCGCCAACAGCATCACGGCGACGATAGCGAAAAGGCCACGGTATCTGCAGTCGGGTTGAG
Source organism: Myxococcales bacterium (assembly GCA_018780435.1). Lineage (GTDB taxonomy): Bacteria > Myxococcota_A > UBA9042 > SXOO01. The sequence continues at coordinate 67,308 of JADMJS010000152.1, read as the reverse complement.
GCATGCATGTAGTCCTGTTCGCGCTACTGAGGTCCCATTCAACGGTCCATTACCCGCATTGATGCGATTCAGCAACGGCACGCGCCACCATTCGATATTCGCCAACAAGAGGGATACATTGGTCGCCTAGACGCCGGAGCAGCCCATGACCGACCCAGTCTCCCAGAACCTCGGCACCCCGTGGTCCTTCGCGCGCATCGCCGCGCACCTCGTGACGCTCGCGCCCGGTGAGCGCAGCTCCGAACCGCACGCCGAGAGCCTCGAGGAGGAGGTCGTCATCGTCCTCGAAGGCATCGTCCACGCCTGGATCGACGGCTGGATCTACCCACTTGGCCCCGGTCACGCCGTCGGGTTCCCCGCAGGGACGGGAGTCGGCCACAGCTTTCTGAATGAGAGCGCCTCGCCGGTGCGCCTCCTGGTATTCGGCGAACGCACGAAGCCAGACAACCGCTGTGCATGGCCCCTCCGTCTCGCGGCCGGTCTAGGACCGACACCCGATCAGGCCGCGATTTGGTGGGCCGACCCGCCGCGTCGTCCGCTCGGCCCTCACGACGGGATCCCCGGCCATTTGACGACGAGCGATCTCCGCCAAGGGCCTTGGCCCGAGTGCATCGTCTTCTGTAGCGCGTTCGGCGAACCGCCCGAGTCGAGCGCCGCGATCGTCCCCGAGACTCGCCGATCCGGCCATTACCCCGGCGACGACGAGCGCTTCGCGGACGGGCTGCGCATTACGGGCCCGCTTCAGCTCCGCGCGCTCGGGATCTGGGTCGACCTCCTCCTCCCGGGCTACCGCACGTCCTGGCCGCATGCCCACACCGACGAGGAGGAGCTCGTCTACGTCGCGCGCGGCGCCGCCGACGTGTGGCTCGATGGCCACGTCCGGCCGATCGCGGCGGGCGAGAGCGTCGGCTTCACGCCGGGGACGGGTGCGGCGCACACGCTCATCAACGACGGAAGCGAGCCCGCCATCATCATCACGGTGGGCGAGACGGCCGACTTCCCAGGCGAGCGAATTGTCTACCCGAAGCACCCACTCCGAAACGCCGGGTGTGCGCGCAAGAACACGCTCTGGCTCGACACGCTCGACCGACCCCTGGGCAACCACGACGGACGCCCGCGCCAGCTACGCGAGCAATTCCGCCCCGGCCACCTTCGACTCGAGTGGCTCACCGGAGACGACGCCGCCGACCGGCTCCTCGACGTCTTCGCGAAATCGCCGGACTACCTGAGCCGCACCTCCAGAGACCCCACGCCCACGCGCGCCCACGCCGAAGCGGCGCTCGCACGGCCCCCCAAGGCCGCCCTTCACCCGGACGCGGTCAAGGAGTGTTTCCTTGTCGAGCTCGAGGGACAGGCGATTGGCGTCGTCGACCTATTACACGGCTATCCCGCCGAGAAGACGAGCTATCTCGGCCTCCTGCTGCTGAACCCCGACCGCCGCGGCCAGGGCCTCGCCCGACGCACCATGGCGCTCGTGACGGACTACTGCCGGCGTGCTCACGCCGCGACCACCCTGCGGCTGGGCGTCCTGCGGGCCGGCTCGGAGGCGGAGGTGGCGGCGCTCATCGCCTTCTGGGCCCACCTTGGCTTCAGTCGAGTCGCCGAAGCCTCGGATGCCTCGGTCGACGTGTTCGAAAAGCCGGTCGAACCTTGACGGAGGCGCGCGCCGGGCACGCTTGCATCCCGTCGTCGGACGGACGAAGTGGGATCGATTGCCACGTTCATGGTAGTAGTCGCTCGAACTCTGGGGCGGAAGATCCCATGTCCCGGGGTGGTCCCGACGCCCCTCGACAACGCAGCATCACGTACGCCCGCGGGGCTGGTAATCCGGAGGCAACATGAGCCGAAGCTCCGAATCGACGAGCGCGCCCTTCTCCTTGCCCGAGCTGAGGGCCGCCTTTGCGTTCTTGTCGTCGGAAAGCCCACTCCCGACCGCCCTCGTGGGTCCCGAGGGCGTCGTCCTCGAACACAACGAGCAATTCGCGTCCCTCGTAGGAGAAGAGAAGCCGATCCAGGGCCGGCGCTTGGACACGTTGGTCCGGGAGCTCGTGGGCCTCGGCCGACTCCGAGCCTTGATCGAGCTCGCGATTCACGAACGTGGGCGCGCCGATGGCGTGCGGCACAAATATGAGTGCGGCAATGAGCCTGTCCGTAGCCTCGACTGCCGGGCGAAGTGGCTCGGAGACTGGCCCGGCACCGGCGCCGTCGTCCAGCTCTGGCTCACGGACGCATCGCGCGAGATCCAGCTCCTGCAGGACGTCACTGACTCGGAGGCGCGGCTCGAGAGTGTGCTCTCGTCGTCAGTCGACGCGCTCGTTCTCATCGACGAGAACGGGCGCGTCAAGGCCTTCAACCCAGCGGCCGAAGCGCTCTTTGGCTACTTCCGAGACGAGATCCTCGGACACAACGTCAGCATGCTGATGCCGGACTCTTACGCCCAGCACCACGACGACTATCTGAAGCACTACTTTCGGACTCGTGAGGCCAAGGTCATCGGGATCGGTCGGCAGGTCACCGCCCAGAGGCGCGATGGTGCCCGCTTTCCCATCGAGCTGTCCGTCAGCCAGATCGACTGGCGGGGGCACCCCCACTTCCTCGGAACCGTTCGCGACGTCTCACCCCGAAAACGGACCGAGGAGGCACTTCGGCAGAGCGAAGCGCGAGCCCGAGCGGTGCTCGACAACGCCGTCGACGCCATCCTCTCCATCGACTCACGCGGTCACATCACCGCCGTAAACCCGGCTGCACAGAGGATGTTCGGCTATTCGGCCAGTCAGCTCCTCGGCGAACCGGTCACGGCGCTCATGCCGGAGCCGTATCGAACCCAACACGACGGCTATCTCGGGAGCTATCTCGAGACGGGGCGGCGCCGCATCATCGGGATTGGCCGCGAAGTGACCGGCCGGCGAAGTGACGGGACCTGCTTCCCGATCGAGCTTTCGGTAAGTGAGGTGGTTCAGGGCGATCGGCGGAGCTTCACCGGCATCATTCGAGACATCTCAGAGCGTCGCCGCATCGAAGATCATCTTCGCGCTCACGCCGACCGGCTCGAAGAGTCGCGCGCTCGACTGACTGCGCAGGCCGAGCAGCTCGAAGCCCAGGCACGCAGCCTCCTCGAAGCGCAAGGGCGCATTGAGAGCGCCAATCAAGCCAAGAGCGACTTCCTCGCCAACATGAGCCACGAGATCCGAACGCCCATGACGGCGGTGTTGGGATTCGCCGACCTGCTGAGCAGCGAGCTCAGAGATCCTGGGCTGGTCGGCTTCGCGCATCAGATCACGCGCAATGGCGAGCACCTACTTCGCCTAGTAGACGATATTCTCGATCTGTCTCGAATCGAGGCGGGCCGACTTCCCATCGAACACAGCCCGGCCGACCCCGTCGCGACACTCTCTGACGTCTTGGCCCTCCTCAAGCACCGTTGCGCCGGAAAGAACCTCGCGCTCGACGCCACGATCCTGGCGGACGTGCCTCGCCGGGTCACCACTGACGCCGTGCGTCTCCGGCAAGTGCTCTTCAACCTCGTCGGCAACGCGATCAAGTTCACCCCGACCGGCCGCATCGACGTCAAGCTGACGGCAGCGACCACCGACGACCCGAGCCGAGTCCTACTCCGCTACGACGTCGTCGACACGGGCATCGGGATGACCGAGGAGGCGCTCAATCGGGTCTTCGAGCTCTTCACGCAGGCGGACACGTCCACCTCGAGACGCTACGGCGGGTCGGGGCTGGGGCTCGCGATCAGCCGGCGACTGGCGCGGCTCCTCGGGGGAGACGTCACCGTAAAGAGCGAAGCTGGAAAAGGGAGCGCGTTCACCTTCACCCTGGTCGCCGAGCTCACCGGGGCCGCCTCCCCTATGGTCGGAGCGCCGCCCGGAGCCGCCGCCGAAGCCCAACACGGAGAACCCGCGATGGCCCTGGCGGGGGTCCGTGTGCTCCTCGCCGAGGACAGCGAAGACAGTCGGATCCTCATCGAATGGCTGCTCTCTGGCACAGGCGCTGTCGTGACGTCAGTCGGTGACGGCCTCGAAGCCGTCGAGCATATCGAGCGGGGTGGCCTCTTCGACGTCATTCTGATGGACATGCAGATGCCTCGCCTCGACGGTTATGACGCGACTCGCCGCTTGCGGGAGCTCGGGGTCGCGACGCCCATCATCGCTGTCACCGCCCACGCGATGAGCGGCGACGACGATCTGTGCCGACAGGCCGGGTGCGACGGCTACCTCACCAAGCCCATGAAGCGCCAGACGCTCATCGACCATGTGATCGCATTGGTCGGCGCCCGGTAGTGAGCCGGACGTCGCGCAGGTGCACAAAACGCCACGCCGTTGCTCCTTGATCGACGGTGCACGGCTCTCAGCAGCCGTTGCCCTCGGACATTCAGCCTGATAGCCTGCACACTCGATGGTGAGTCCGTGACCAATCGGTTCTAGGCGACACCTTCGTGAACGTAGCGATACTACGGGGGCGCGCTGGCCCCCTCACATAGGGACAGGTCTCAATATGTCGAGCCATCCATTCCTCGCACGCCTCGGAACCGCCGCTATTGCCGCGGGCGGGAGCTTCGCCACTTCGGAGGTCCACGCGCTCGAAGGCATCGCGCCCCCCACCGTCATCCGGGCCGAGACGGGAGAGGTCCGCGGCGCTAACTATCTCGTCCGCTTCGACCCCTCCGAGGACACGATCCACTTCGAGGGCGTCCTGAGGCTCGATGTGTCGGAGTACGACCCGATCGCAGAGCTGCTCGACCTGGCGCTGAAGAAGGGCTCGGATTCTCTGACGCTGAAGCTCGTCGATCTTACGTTCCTGAACAGCAGCGGGCTCAACGTGCTGTACAAGTTCGCGATCTCGGCCCGCAAGCAGGGCGATACGCCGATCGTCGTCCGCGCCGCCAAGAACGTGCCTTGGCAGGTAAAGTCCCTGCCAAACCTGAAGAAGTTCAACAGGAACATCGAGGTCGTCTTTGACGACTGACGTCCCCGCGGACGTCCACAGTCTTTCTTTCGCCAAGGCCGAGTAATGGTCAGCTCCGATGACGCGTGGCGCCCGCGTCAGCTCATCGGAAGCTGCCGATCCCACCACCGGAGGCGCAGGTGGCCGCTGTGACTCCGAGGAGGCCCCCCGGCCAGTGGGTGACCTGCACGCTGGCGGCACACACTGATTCGGACACGCGCCAGGCTTCGGTCGCCGCCGTGCTCGCGCGCGTCTGGCCTGAGCCTGCCGACCAGGTCGCACGGGCGGACGCGTCGTTCATCGCGGAAGAGCTCCTCGACAATGCATTGCGCGACGCGAACGGCGCGAGCGTGCGCTTGACGATGGGCATTCGCTCGGCGCGGGTCGTGATACGTACGTCGAATGACGTTCCCACGGCACAGATGACGGCGTTGCTGGCGCATCTCGCGCGGCTGTTCACGACCGACGCGGAGGATGCTCTCGCCGCACGCGTCGAGGCCAACGCGCACGAGACCAACGCGGCGCCCGACCGCCCAACCGCGCGCTCGGGTCTCGGGCTCCTGACCTTGCGCGCCGACTATGGTGTCGCGCTCGACGTTCGCGCGCGACCTTCAGTGCGCTCCGGGTTCTCTGTGCTCGAGGTCCGCGCGACTTGGCCGCAGGCGCCGTCTCGGGGCACGGATGTCGCTGCCACTTTGGCACCTGCGCCGCCACACGTAGAACGCCCCACACGCGGTTAGCAGGACGACCCCTGTGGTGATCCACACCCAGGTCGGCGCCTCCAGGATCCACGTCATCGCTTGCTCACCGAAGTACGCCGTCGCGAGCAGCGGCGGGATGTATCCAAGGAGCGATCCGCAGAAGTGCGTCCAGAAGCCGACGCGGGAGACGCCGAAGAACGCGTGGAGCCCTTGCGGCATCCAGAGCAGGAAACGAAGCACCACGACGGTCAGAAACGCCCGCTCGTTCATGGCGGACTCGTACTTGCGCAGCTTGGCTGGCAGGCGCGCCAATACGAAGTCGCGCGCCATGAATCGCGCGAAGCTGAAGCCGACGACGCTCGCCGCCATCGTGCCGACCATCGAGAGCAGAAACGCGAGCGGCCATGGCCAGATGAGCGGCGCCGCCATCACGAACACCGTCCCCGGCACGCCGAAGGGTTGGAGCACCGTGTAGGCGACGACGAACGCGACCCAGCCCCAGGCGCCGAGGTCGAGCAAGGCTGCCCGGAGGCGCTGTGGCTCGCCGAGTAGCTCGAAGACGCCCGTCTGCCATGCCAGGATGAGGAGCACGGCGACGACGCCGAGCGCGGCAACGCGGTAGATCCCGTAGCGCGCCACGGGGTTGATCGCAGGATCGGGCACCGTCATCGGTTCTCCGGTCCGCGTGTGGACTCTGACACGACCCGCACCGAGCATGGCCTCTCGTGGCGAACCATTCTCACGTTGAGCTTCCGGCTCTGAGAGGCCTGTGGCCGAGTCTCCGGCGCCGTCGCCCGCTCAGAACCCGGAACACGTCACGGAGCCGGAGTACGTCACGGTCGGGTTGTTCGGCGCGTCGGTGACCACACAGGTCGCCGAGCCCGCGAAGGTCGGTCCGAAGTCGCCCGGCTTCTCGACGTTGAAGGGCAGTTGATCGCCTGCTTTGGCGCCGGAGAAGACGAGGCTGCCGGTTTGGCCGCGGTCGACCGTGACGGTGTTGCCGTTCGAGGTCAGCTCGAAGTGGACGTGGTCCTCGGACGACGCATTGCGGAGCGTCACCGTGAGGTCGGTCGGACCGGGTGGGCCGGCGGTGAACGTGATGGTGGCGGGAGTTCGAGGTGCGCCGGTGGTCCACGGGTGGAAGAGGACCGCGACGAGATCCTTGCCCGTGAGCTTGGACTTCAGGTCCGGCGTCAGCTTTATCAGCGCTCGGTAGCCGTTCGACGCTTGCAGCGGCCCGAGCGGGAGAGCGTGGGCCTCATTGCATGCCTTGCGTGGCGACTCCGTACCGAGGACGCCGCCGGTCAGGGCGCCCACACAGGCGACATACTCGGTTCTGGCGATGGCATAGACGGCGGCGCGCACGGCGGGCCGGTCGGACGTCAACGTGAGCTGTAGCGCCGAGACCGTATCGAGGGCGTCTGGTGCGACCGGCATGGCGACGGCTCGGAAGCCGATCGCCGGCACCGAGACGGTCGCCGAGCCGGGCGTCGTGGCGGTCAGCGTGGCGCCAGCCGGGTCGAAGCAGTCGGCGGTGAGGGTGCGGGTCGTCCACGGGTTTCGGCCACGAACATAGAGGTCAATCCCGGCGCGGACGATGAGCTGGTTGAGCGCCGACAGATCGGTAGCGCTGCTCGACGGTGATAGCAGCCGCATGAGCGATCGGGCGGCGGACTCGGGTCGCGCCCTATCGCGGGCGTCGGGTCGGGCTATCCACCAGTCGAGGAGCCAGGACGTGCCGCCCGAGTAGTGGAACCAGCTCACTTGATCGACGAGCAGCGACATCTGGTAGGGGAGGACGATGGCGTTGCCGGACGGCGAGAAGTCTTTCCATGCGAAAGCGCCGGCTTGCAAGGCTTTGAAGGCACACTCCTGAGCGCCGAGGCGGTCATAGGCGGCCCAATCGGGGGCGCGGGCCGTCAGGAACTGCGCCGACCCCTCACGTTGCCACCGAAACTCGTTGTGCCGGAACGATCCGAGGGCGAGGCCACCGGCGGCCTGGTAGGCCGTCGACAGCGTATAGAGTACGTGGCCAAGGTGCCCCATCTCGTGGACGTAGGTCGCCGCGCGGACGGGCTTCACGACACCGTTCACCACCTCGTAGGGGATGTTCACCGCCGGCTGGCAGGCGTTCCAATCCGCTGGCTTGTTCGGACAGGAGGCGACGGACGCCCGGAAGCCCGTGATCGGCTTCGCTGCCGTGAAGATGGTGACCACGAAGGGCCGTGCCGCCACGGCGGCATAGACGTCGAAGTCGGGGAGTCGAGCCGCGAAGTGGTCGAGACCAAAGAGGATCCCGCGCGTCACGGTCGCGTTGAACTCCGCAGGGACTCCCTCGACGGCAGGCACCGCAAAGAGCCCGTCTGCCGTTCGTGAAGCCGTGAAGGCGGCGAAGCGAGCCTCAAGCGCACCACCGGCAGTCGGGTCGGAGAGGGTCGGGTCCGGCGCCGTGTCGTCGTCTTCCGCCGGATCGACAGGATCGACGAGCGGGAACTCTTGATCGAGCTCCGCCTCCGTGATGAGGGCGGCTTCGTCGAGCCCGCTGAGTATCGCCGATTCGATATCGTCATCGCCGCCACCACCGCCACCGCCGGTCTTGCCGCACGCGAGGAGGGACGACACCGCGAGGTGAAGGAGCACACGAGTTGAAGGCCGCATGGAAGCAGCGTAGCCGCAAGGTCGCGACAATGCGAGGATGGCGGTGTGACGGACCTCGCGTACGCGGAACGCGGCTCCGGACTACGGCGCCAAGGTCTCACAACTGGGTGCCGCCGACGCCGTTCCACTGAGACCACACGCCGCGCTGCACAGCTTGCCGAGCGCTGCGTCGCCGTCCGACGCGCAGCCCGCGACGCCCGTGCAACCCTCGGCGCAGCTCGCGAGGAGCATCGATGAGACCTTCGGTCCGCCTTCGCACAGGCAGGTCACCTTGGAGTTACCGGCGGCGAGAGCCGGAAGCGCTACCCACTCAACCTGCGTGCCCTTGCCGACCGGGGCCGGTCCCACTCGGACACCGTAGCGGTAGCCCAGGTCGCTCGTAACGAGGACCGTCGTCGGCTCGAGGACACTCACACCGGGCGTCGTCGCGACGCCAGTGGCACCCAACGCTGCGCAGCCATTGAGCGTCTCGAACGACGGAGCCGCCGGCGTCATCGAGGCGGTCCCCCCGGGCTTTAGCTGCGCGCCGGTCTGTTGGTTGTTCGCGACGACGAGATCCCAACCCGAGATGGGTGGGTCCTCGAGGTCCTTGGCCACCGCCTTGATGCCGGTGTCGAGGTCGAGGACGTCGGAGAGCGCGAGCACGGCAATGCCTTGGGCTCCCACGGCGTCCTGGCAGCGCGTCGGGGCGCCGCACGCCGGATCGTCGCAGACGGGGCACGAGCCGGGGGTGGCGCAGTCGGGGGACGGCAAGAGCCCCGCGTCGGACGGCGGCATCGTCGTCATGCGATCGATGCGGAAGGTAGTCGGTGCGCCGGCGTCGGTCTTGACCCAGAAGGTCACCGTCACCGTCTTGCCAGCATGCGTGTGGATTGGGATGTCATGCATCGAGTACTCACCGGGACCGGCGGCAAATCGATTGTCGTGGCTGTGGGTATAGGTGCCTCCGCCATTCGAGGTCACGGTCACAGAGAGCCAGTCGTTTTTGACGGTGGGCGGTTCCTCCGACGCGATCGATATGCGGTAGAAGAGCTTCATGCCCTGTGCGATCGCGGGCACAGTGAACGTTGTCACTAGCCTGCCGTCGACGTTGTTGCTCCCACCGAAGGTCATGTAGCTCTCACCCGTGGCCGGGTAAGCGCCGAGGTAGGACCAGTTCACCCCGGAGCCGGTCCTCGACCATGGGCTCACAATGTTCGTTTCGAAGTCCCCGTTCGTAACGAGCTCTTGGCTGATGGTGTCTACCGCTTCCTGGCTCGTGGTCGCCGTCACGCCGACGGACTCCCATGCTCGGACGAGTGAGATGAGCTTCTGAATCCCTGCAGCCGTAGTACCGAATCGCTGCACGCAGGCACGCAGCGTTGCCCACCACGCGTCGCTGAACGTGGACGTCGAGGTGAGGTACTGCGTGAAGGCGAGGTAGAAGATGGCGGTGGCGTCCGTCAGGCCGATCCCGGTAACGGAGATGCCGGTCTGCGGGTGAGTCCCGCCCATAGCGAGGCGGTAGAAGGCGTGGTTCGGAATGCCACTGTTGACGTGCACGCCACCGCCGTCTTCATCGCCGAAATAACGCTCGCTCCAGTGGTCGGGCTGATCGTTGTTCGTGAGGCCCTCGTTGAAGCCCGCATGGGGATCGGCCAAGGAGCGGAGGAAGTCGACGCCGAGGTTGTAGCCCGCAACGCCATCGCCGATCTGCCAGGTCTTGGACGTGATGCCGTTCAGGATCCCGTCGGTCGCCGCCGCCAGAATGTCCGAGAAGGACTCGTTCAGAGCGCCTGACTGGTCGGCGTACACGAGAGCCGAGGTGGACCCCGTGATGCCATGAGCCATCTCGTGTGCCACGATGTCGTAGCTCGTCGGCTCTCTGAGAGTGTAGACATCACCGTCGCCGTAGGTGCAACCGCGGCCGTTCCAGAAGGCGTTGGCGTACTCGGCGCCGTAGCGAACCTGCGACCAGAGCATCATCTGGGACGGAAACCCATAGGCAGGTCGGGTCTTCGGGCCGCCGGCGCCATCGAGCCCGTGCCGCTGGAAGTGGGACTGGAGAACGTCCAGGAAGCGCAGCGAGCCCCAGTGGACGTCGACGGCAGACTTCTGATGCGCCCCATCCCACACGTTGTTCCAGTCGAGCTTCGGCGCGACCGAGCTGTCCGAGTGCGCCATGTCGAAGGTAATGTAGCTCATCTCCAATGTTTGAAGGACGTAAACCCAGGTCTGGTACGTCGGAAACTCCACTGGCCCGCTATAGTGCCCCTGTCCCGAGCCGGTCTTGGGTCCGATGGTCTGCAAGTTGTCGTATTCCCATACGAGAGCGCCGGTGTGGGCATCGATGAACAGCACAGGCATCGACGTCTCTTTCGTACCGTCCTCTCGGCGCAATTGCACACGCCAGACAAGGTGGTCGGCGTCACGCCGCAACACCCAAAGATCGGCCGTTGGGCTCTCCGTCAGGCAATCCGGGCAGCCGTACGCCGTGAGCGCCGCGTCGATCGCCTCGGGCGCGGCCAGGGTCGGGACCGTGGCCACGTCGAGATTGCGGACAAGCGCGTCGGTTTCCTCGGCGCCTCGGCCGTCAAGGCGAAGATGGACGATGCCCTCACCGCCCCAGACCGGGACGCCGTCATGGTGTTGCTGGAGGCGCACATGGGCTCGCGCGGTCTCCGACGGCGGATCGAAAGAGACGCGCCTTACCACCAGGTCGTCGGCATCGAGTACGTCACCATCGATTTCGGGCCAGTCGTTCATCAGAGCGAGTCGCGCTGCGACGCCCTCCGAAGCGGGGTTCTCGGCGTTCAGCTTGATGGGTGGCAGCTCGTCTTTCGTATCGACGACGGTGATCGTCCCGAGTGTCGCCTGCGCACAAGGCGAGACGCCGTCGCATGCCTTTACGACGACGGTATAGGAGCCTGCGGTGTCGAAGGTCGTGTTAGCCGCCTTGCTCGCGCCGTCCGCGAGCGACAGCTCGGCGCTCTGGCCGTCGCCGAAGTCCACGGTGGCGACCGCCGAGCCCTTCGGTACCCGCGCCGTCACCCGCGCCGTCACGGGCTCACCGCGCAGGACGGCGATCGGGAGGAGCACGCCCGAGACCGAGAGCTGGCAGGCATCGCCGACTTGGTCGCCGTCGACGTCCGCCTGATCCGCGTTCGGGTGCTGTGGACAGGAGTCGAAGGCGTCGGCGATCCCGTCGCCATCGCTGTCGACACCACACTCCCCGTCATAGGTCGAGCGACATCCGGACTCCGGAAGGCAAGTGTCCTTAGTGCACGGGTCGTCATCCTTGCACACCAGTGGCTCGCCCTCTTCGCAGACGCCCTCCACGCAGAACTCGAGCCCATCGCACAGGTCACCGTCGTCGCACGGCGTGTCGTCGGCCGCGGTCGGGTGCTGGCAGACGCCTTCGACGCACTCGTCCACCGTACACGGATTGCCGTCGTCGCAGTCGCCGCAGGTCGCGGTGTCCGGGTCGGGCTGCGTGTCCGGGTCGGGCTGCGTATCCGGGTCGGGCTGCGTGTCCGGGTCGGGCTGCGTGTCCGGGTCGGGCTGCGTGTCCGGGAACAGCACGACGTCCGACACGTCGTCGGGCGTCGGTACCTCCTCGTCGGGAACGTCCGCGTCAGTCTCGGCAATGGGGACGTCGTCACTCGGCGCCGACGTATCGACTACGGCGTCATCGCCAGTCGCGGTGTCATGCTCCGCTGTGTTCGGCGGGTCGACGCTCTCGGTCGCGCAGCCCATCACGAGGTGGAGCGCGCTCACTCCGAGAAATGCGACCTTGATGATGCGGCTTCGACTCGTCATGCGTCCCTCATTCCGGTTCAGAACGTTGTAACGCATCGGTCAGCCTAACGCGAAGCGGGCCAGGAACTTTGAGCCCGCTGGTGGTCCAGTCAGCGAGCGGGCGAGGCGCCGGTCGCGAGCCAGTCCGGGAGCGCCGGGAGGAAGCGCGCCAGCGGCTCGACGTGCAGGTCGCCGAAGCGGTACGGCACGTCGCCGAGATAAAGAAGCACGCCGCGCGCCTCCGGGTACTCCTCGCGGAAGGCACGCAGACCACGGAGATCGTCGTCGCGAAACCGCGATGACCGCTTCACCTCGATCGCGAGGAAGCCGCGCGGTCCGTAGAGGATGAAGTCGACCTCGGTGCCGGACTGCGTGCGCCAGAAGTGGAGCGAGTACTCGAGCCCGTGGGTGTCGTTTTCCAGCTCCCGTTGGACGGCCCGGCCAGCGCGCCGCTACTTGCCCTTGAACTCGGGCTTCAACTCCGTCGCGGGCGCGAGGAAGTCGTTCGGCGGCACGGCCCGAAGCGCGATGATGAGCGCCTCCAGATCCGCCTCGTTCAGCTTCTGGGTGAAGCTCCACGGCATGAGCCAGAGGGTGCGGCCGTCCTTGCCTTTGCCTTCTCGGAAGACGCGCCGGAGGTCGTCGTCGGACATGCTTCCGATCCCGACGGCCTTGTGGGACGTGATGTTGGGCGCGCAGATCGTCCCGGCAGGCATCTCCATGCACGTGCCACCCGCGTAGTGCATCCCTTCCAACGGCGCCCCGCGCACCATCTGCGTGTGGCAGTCGCCGCAGCTCATGAGCTTCAGGAGCGCGTCACCACGGGCTCTCGGCTCGGTCGGGAGCGGCGGCGGCGAGCCCTCGACGGGCTGAGGCACCCCGCGAATGAACATCGAGACGGGGAAGTCGATGCTCGACTTCGGGAGCGCGTTCCGGATCGGCGGCGCGGCGCGTACGTAGGCGATGATGGCGAGAACGTCGTCGTCCGGGAGCATCCGAAAGTTCGGGTAGTTCATCATCGGAAAGAGCGCGCGCCCGTCCTTGCCGATCCCTTCCCGAATGGCGCGCATGAGCTCGCCGTCGGTCCAGCCGCCGACACCTGTTTCGACATCGGGAGTGAGGTTGGCCGTGACCAGCTCGCCCGGGAGCCCCTCGAACTTCGGAAAACGGCGACCCGAGAAGAGTCGCCCCGCCTTGATCTGGTCGCCGGGCAAGGACTCGTCGATCTCCGAGTGGCACCCCGCGCAGCCGAGGATCGTGGCGAGGTATTCACCCCGGGCGAGCGCTTCCGGTGTCGCGACGGACTTCACGTCGCGTGGAGGCGCGGTCCTCGGAAGGACGCCATAGAACCAGATGACGATCCCCGTCACGGCGAGCACGAGCACCGCGGCGAGTCCGATGAGGAGCTTCTTCCAGAGCGGGCGTGGGGTCATGGCGTGCCTCCTTGGTGGGCGGTCGAGGGTGCCGCCGCCTGAAGAGCGACGGGAGAGCGGAGCGAACGGACATGCGCGACGACGGCGTCGAGCTGATTTGGTGACAGGACATCGGCAAAGGGTGGCATCTCGGCCTTGCCGGTCCGAATGTGCTGGCGGAGCTGGTCATCCGTGACGGCGTCTTGCCAGGACGGGTTGCGTAAGTCGCGTGGCGGCGTCGCGCCGGGCTTGGACGGCGTGCCGCCCCGACCGTCTTCGCTGTGACACCGGGCGCACGCCGACTGAAAGAGCGCGCGGCCATCCGGCGGCGGCGCCTTGGCGCACCCGAGCCCGGCGACGACGCTGGCCGTCACGACGGCCGCCACCGTCCCGGAGAACGCATTCCGAAGTCGAAAGTCTACGACCACCCCGAGCCCCATTCGACGAACTGGGGTCGACTATCGCTCAACGATTCCGATGCTGCAAATCCAGCCGTTCGATGGATTGGCCTCCCCCGCGGGCCTGCTTGCACCGGTACGACACCCCGTCTGCTATGACGACCCGGGCGGCGCGATCAGGGCCCGCCCGCGAGTTGCAAATACAGAATCGGAACGGCCGCACCCGCCGCCGAGATCACGAGGCCGCGCCATAGAAAGCCCTTTCGTCCCGGGATCATAGCGAGCCCCGTGCCGGCATGGACGAGGAGCGCGATGGCGTAGCCGTCGGCGAAGTAGATCCAGGCGGACTTGCCGCGGTTCAGATGTAGCCAGGGTCTCATCGAAGTTCGGGTCGTTGCGCATGGCACCTCCGTGTCACCAGTACTGAGATGCGCTGGGATGGCTATGGCACCGGCTGAATGCGCCTCAGAGCCGGCAGCACTTCTTGTGCTTCTTGCCGCTGCCGCAAGGGCACGGGTCGTTGGGTCCGACCTTGGGACCAGCTCGACGTACCGTCTCCCCCATCGGGAACGCCGGCCGGAAGGCAGGGTCCTTGTGGGATTCGTTGGCGATCTTCGGGTTGTCCGGGTGGGATACGTCGTCCACCACCTGTTTCCACATCGTGTAGTGCCGCTCGAGGCGATCTCGGTACTCCGTGTCGACCTCCAGCATCTGCGAGATGAAGTCGAGGAAGACTTCCGACAACACCGACTGGGGATTCAAGGGGTCGAGGAAGATCTGACCTTCGTCCTCGAAGGGAGGCGTGGGCGGTTCGAAGGCGAAGTTGATGCTCGCGACTTGCTTTCGGGTCGCCATGTCTTCGACGATGAGGATCACGCGACGACAATCGCAGCGGTAGTCCGAGCAGTAGAACTCGGTCAGCCAGAACGGTCGATCCGGTAGCCCAGCAATGCCCTTAGGTTCAATGCTCCGGACCTCGGACGCGGCGAGCTCAGGAAAGAGGCGTGCGAAGTTCATCACAGGAGCCACCCATCTGGCGTCGCCTGAAGGACCTGATCGAGGTAGAGCGACCCGAGTACGAGCCGCGGGTCCGGATAGCGCCGAAGCGCCTCGGCGCGGTCTTCCTCGGCGACGACCCCGGGAAGGTCCGCGACCTCGGGCGCCACGACCGAGAGCTGAAAGTGGAGGTGCGGATTCCAGCCGCCGTTCTCATGGCGGTCGCCGAGCCAAGCGATGACCTCGCCGCGACGGACGGCCTGGCCCTCATGGCGACCCGCGATCGACGCCGCCGACAGGTGCCCATGAAGAGCCCACAGCCGCCGCTGGCCGAAAAGATGTTCTGTTACCAGGGTATAGCCGTAGTCCCCCACAGCGGCGTTGTAGCCGAATCGGTGCACGACGCCGTCCCAGAACGCGTGGATGGGCTCACCGACCGGCCCGGCGAGGTCGACACCGACGTGGATGTTCCGAACGCCGCCGAAGAGGGGCGTCTCGTACATGCCCGCGCGCTTCTCGTCGTAGCGCCCGACGCCGTAAGGCGACCGCAGGACGCGGTTCGGGTCGTATCCGCGGGTGAAGTCGTAGACCTCATAGTCCGAGGGCAACACGACGACCGGGTGAAAGTCGAAGCCCGCGAGCTCGAGCGGATCGAGGGGAGAAGGGAGCGGGGGTGAGTCCATGCGGCACCATCATGCCCGCGTGGGCGACGGCGCGCGAGTCTGGTTCTCGGCCGCCGTTCGACAAGATCCCGAACTGGTTTCAGACTCAGGCGATGAAGCCGACTAGACCCGTCGATCTCACGTTCTTCGAGAGCGCACCGCTCCTCATCCACACCAGCATCGACCTGCCCGCAACTCCCGAAGCCGTATTTGCCGCGCTCGCCGAGCCAGCGTCTTGGCTTGAGTGGTTCCCGCTCATGACCCGGGCGGAGTGGACGACCACCGACACACAAGCCGTCGGGGCCGAACGCGCCGTGTCCATTCGCCTTTTTGGCCACTTCAACGAGCGATTTGTCGCCTGGGACGTCCCGAACGGAGACGCCGCCCGCTTCGCCTTCATGATGACGGCCACCAGCTCTCCACTCGCGAACGCGATCGCAGAAGACTACCGCCTCACGCGAACGGCCACCGGTACACGCCTCGACTGGACCTTCGCGTCCGATATGACCCCACTTGGGCGCGTCATGCGGCCGGTCCTGGTCATCATCATGAAGCGTCTCTTCAGTCGAGCGGGGCGCAACCTCGCGCGCCACTTGCAGAAAGAGGCCTGAACTCCAAACATCTCGTTACGCCGCGACGCCGCGTCCCGAATCCTCGTGAACACGGGCGGGCGGATGAAATGCGGGCATGTGCCCGCTCGAACTACTCCCGAACGCCGAGTGACTGGAGGAAGCGTCGATGGCGGTGAGACGACATGACTTGGCCCGTTGGCTCTTCATCGCGAGCGTCGCGGCCGGCTGCGGCGGGTCGAGCTCGAAAGGCACCGGTGACGAGGACTCCGGCGGCGCGGGCGATGGATCCGACTCCGCGGACTTGGATTCGGTCGGGGCGGCGGACACGAGCCCGGACGCAGCGGTCGACGACAGTGCGGTCGAAGAAAGTGCGGTCGACGACACCGAACCAGTAGACCCGTGCGCTGACACGGACGCCGCGCTCGCCGCGCTGAAGTTCTACTTCGTCATTCATGTCGAGGAGGACGACGCGGGCTGTACGCCCGGAAGCAGCAGCCAAATCCCCGACTTCAATGGCGATCCGGGGGTCTTCGCCCACTTCGCGGGCGCCTGGTACGACTACGCAGCGATGCTCGCGGAAGAGGGAGCCACCTTGTCCTTTCAGCCGGACTGGACCTTCGTCGAAGGCGTCTCGACCTATAGGCCCGAGTACTTCGAGGAGCTCCTATCGCTCGGGAACGTCGAGATCGTGCCTCACGCTCACGAGAGCTGCGTCCCCTACGAGGAGCTCTACGACCGGCTCGTCGCACTCGGGGCCGCGCCGCCGAAGTTCATCGGCGGCATGACCTTCGACGAGTACGAAACCCGCGCCGATTGGTTCGCCGAAAACCCCGGTTGGCACTTCTGGAACGGCCCTTTCGGGACTCCGAACCACGTCGACGACGCCGGCACCCCCCCGTTCGTCTACCGAATCCGACCACCGGGCGAGGTGACCGAGGTCGACGAGATGTACACGCACGTCGCCGCGTCGCCGCTCATCGTGATGCCGGGCACAACGTGGAACCCCACGAAGATGCAAGCAAATCGGCCCGAAGGCCGCTTCCTGACGACCTCCTGGATGCTCCTGCCGGACCGCTGGTTCCTCGCCGAACCGGACGACACGTCCGTGCCGCTCAAATGGCGAAAGAAGCCGGCACAACCGACCGAAGCGAGCCCGAGCGGCACCGCCAACATGAGCGCCTCCGAAGTTACGGCGTGGGTTCGTGCGCTGGTCCAGGACTCGTACCGGCCGATGGCCCTTGCGGGCGACCTCGAGTTCACCCAGCTCAGCACGATCCTCTCCACCTACCTCGAGCACGAGAGCTGCCTTGACCTCGAAGACGGGCAGGATTTGTCGGGCTTCGTGCCTGCGGGGCCGTAACCAGGGCCTCCACGGCGGAGCAGTGCAGCCGCCTGAGACAACTTCGCAATCGGATTCTATGTAAGTCGCTCCGATGCCGGGTAGTGTCCTCCTCCTGAGCGACGTCACGGCGGACCCGAATGCGAGGAGAGACATCGATGCGGTGGAAAGCGCTGATTGGCCTTGGAGTGTTCGCGGGGCTCTCCGCGATGACGCTCTCGGGTTGCATGATTACGGACGAGGTGAAGAAGCTCCCGAAGTCCGGCAAGAACAAGAAGAAGGGGACCAAGGGCGGGACGGATGGCTCCGATCCATCGGCGGAGTCCCAGTTCAAGACGACCTTCTCGGAGACCGCGGAGGAGGTAGACGATCCCGATGGCGTCTGTGAAGACGCGCCGGACCTCGTCGCGGAGTGTTCGAGCGAGAGCGAGGTGCGCTACTGCGAGGAGGAGACCCTGTTCGTCGACGACTGCGACGCGTTCGCCGACTCGCTCGGCTACGAGTCGGGGGCTTGCTTCGAGACGGAGGTCAGCACGGACTGTTTCGTGTGTGACTCCGCCGAGGTGGGGTCCCGCATCTGCTGCGCGGCCGATCTGAGTGTGTGCTGCGACGACAACGGTGACTGCTTCCTCAGCGACGACGCGATCAGCGAGGAGGTCGCCACCGATGGCGCCGACGCCACGGACGCGCCAACCGATGGCGCCGACGCCACGGACGCGCCCGCCGACGGCGCCGATGCGGCGGACGCGGGCGCTGACGGCAGCGACGTGCCGGCGGATGGGGGTCAATGATGAGCATCAATAACAGACTCCTGTTGGGCGTCCTGTGTGCCTCCGTCCTCGTCGTGAGCGTCGCCTCGAGGGCAGCGCCTCCCTCTGCCGTGTCGGCCATCGCCGAACGTGTGCTCGGGGCCGAATCGAAGGACAAGACGAAGAAGCCCAAGAAGGAGAAGAAGCCGAAGAAGCGGACCGGCTTCGAGATCGGGCTCAGCGCTCAGACCCTCGGGAAGAAGGACCTGACGCTCACCGAGAAAGAGCTCGAGCTCGACATCGACCTCCGGCCCAAGCTGATGGGGAAGTTCGGGTTCGGGGACCACGACCTTGCGCTCACCTACAACCCTCGCCTCCTGCTCCCGGCCATGGGCCCGAAACAAGGTGACTTCGACCACCTTCACCGCATGCGGCTCGATTGGAAGGGCAAGTTCGGCAAGGGCGTGAAGGTGAAGTTCAGGCAGGACTTCGAAGTGGGTCTGCGTGACTTCAAGACGACGGTGCCCAGTATCGACTCGGGTGTCCCGGACGAAGACGCCGAGGACGAGAGCGTCGGTGACGACGCCGAGGCAGAAGTGGAGGAAGAGGCCGACGAGGAGGAGGCCGAGGAGGAGGAGGCCGAATCAGAGGAGTCCGAAGAGGAGTCCGAAGAAGGTGACGAAGATGACGCCGGTGAGGACGAGCTCATCGAGGAGACTGAGGAGGATCTGCTCGAAGAACGCCTGACGCTCATCGAGAAGGTGTTCTTGCTCAAGTCGGTCACGGACTTCGGAATGGAGTTCGCGGTCGCCAAGAAGCACAAAGTGGGCTTCGGCGTGAAGTTCACGCGCAGTGGCGCCATCGAGGAGCGAGCAAAAGTCGCCTTCCCGGAGCGCCTCAACCCCGCCGGAAACGTCTTCGCGTCGATCTCGCTCGGCAAGTCGGACAAGCTCCTGTCGAAGGTCGCCTTCGAGTACAGCGCCTTCTCGAACGACAACACCTCGATGATCGGGAACGCGTCGCTCGGCTGGCAACACGTCCTCTTCGGCAAGAGCAAGCTCACGCTCTCAGCCGGCTTCGGCGGCGCTGGCTTTGAGACCAAGACGCTCGAACAGGCCTTCCTCTTGCCCTACACCGGGCTGGACTTCGCTTTCGCCTTCAAGCCGGAGAAGAACACCGTACAGCTCACACTCGGGACGGCCCTGCAAGGGTATACGGCGTCATCGACGGGCGTCGTGACGCCCCGCGTCGGCGGCAAGTTCGGGCTCGGCTGGAAGAACAAGAACGGGCTCTTCCTCAAGAGCTCATCCTCGGTCATCTCGAACCTGACGCCGCAGGACTATGATCCGCAGGGCTACACCTTCGTAGTGGACGGCAAGTTCGGCTGGGCCTTCAGCCCGTACTTCTCGGTCGAGGTCGGGAGCATGTTCCAGAGGAACCAGAAGCCCGACCGTAAGGGCAAGACCTTCGAGCCGGCCGACCGGCTGGAGTTCTTCCTCACGCTCACCGGGAGCTCGGGGCTGCTGCCGTAAACACCACAGGCTGTCAGGGCGCCGCGAGCCTTCGGATGCGACCTGCGGAGTCGGACTCCGACTCGAAGAAGTACGCAGTGTCAGACGGGACCTCGCCTATCGAGTCGGTCGTGGCGGTATCGTCAACAACGACGTCGAGCGAAGGGGTGAGGCCGGCATCGCCATCACTACAGCCAACGATGGCAGCGCAGACGAATTGGAGTGCGAGGGATAGCGGCGTTACGTGGCGTTGGCGCATCGCAGGCCCCTACCCCATTGACGACCGTTTGCATAATACAACTTTCGAACGCCATTTCGGCCAGTCCGCCGAGCGGCCGGCCGTGGTATAGGACCCGCAGGGGGACGCCATGGCCATCGAGAAGCTCGACGACGAACAGGTCCGCACGTGGACCCGAGAGCAGAAGGACCGGTGGTGGCTCGACAACATCTACCGCGGTGACATGCCCCAGCTCACGCTGCGCGCGGCGGGCACGGGCTTTCTCCTCGGCGGCGTGCTCTCGGCCACCAACCTCTACATTGGCGCCAAGACCGGGTGGACGCTCGGCGTCGGCCTGACGAGCGTCATCCTCGCGTATGCCGCGTTCCGGCTGCTCTCGCAGCTCGGCGTGCGCGACATGACCATACTTGAGAACAACGCTGCCCAGAGCGTCGCGACCGCCGCCGGCTACATGACCGGACCGCTCGTGTCCGGCCTCGCCGCCTACATGTGGATCGAGAACGCGCTCATCCCGTGGTGGCAGATGTTGCTCTTCAACGTGGTGCTGTCCGTCCTTGGCGTCCTCGTGGCGTTCCCGATGAAGCGGCGCTTCATCAACGATGAGCAGCAGCCTTTCCCCGAGGGCCAAGCCTGCGGCGTCGTACTCGACGCGCTCTACTCCGCGTCCGCCAAGGTCGGGATGTTCAAGGCACGCGTACTCGCGATGTCGGCCGGGATCGCCGCCTTCGTTTCGACCATCTCGGGTGAGTCGATCATGAAGCTCGTGCAGGAGAAGTGGCTCGGTTTCGGCTCCTCCATTCACCTGCCGCACGACTTCGGCTACGGCAAGCTCGTCGAGAAGGGCTGGATCAGCGAACCCAAGCTGGCGGGCGCTCCGCTGAGCCAGATGGGCCTTGTGCCGTCGCTCGACATCGCGATGTTCGGGGCCGGCGGCCTCATGGGCCTGCGTTCTGCGGCTAGCATGATGGTCGGGATGTTCCTGAATTTCATCGTGATTGTCCCCATCATGATCACGGTCGGTGAGATCACACCGCGGGCGAACGGCACCTTCAGTCGCGCTCACATTCTGAACTCATGGGCGCTCTGGTGGGGCATCGTCATCATGGTCGTGGCGTCGCTCGTGAGCCTCTTTGGCAAGCCGGAGGTCTTCATCCAGGCGTTCAAGGGACTCTCAGGCCGAAGGAGCGGTCCGGACGCGGTCGCACACATCGAGCTCCCGCTCTGGGTGTCGGCCGTCGGCATCCCGCTCATCGGCGGCGTCGGCGTGTGGATGGCGCACGCGTGGTTCGGCGTGAGCTGGATCTTCGGCCTGTCCGCCATCCCGATGATCATGGTCCTGAGCCTCATCGCCGCCAGCAGCACGGCGATGACGGGCATCACGCCGACCGGCTCGCTCAGCAAAATCCCGCAGTTCACCTTCGGCGCGCTCGACCCGAAGCACCCACCGACCAACCTGATGACCGGCGTCATGTGCGTCGAGGTGGCCGGTAACGCCTCGAATCTCCTCATGGACATCAAGCCGGGCTACATGCTCGGCGGAAAGCCGCGCCACCAGGCCGTCGGCCACATCATCGGCATCATCGCGGGCGCCGCCGCGTCCACGCCCCTCTTCTACGCGCTCTTCCTCTCGGGCTACACGCCGGGCGCCGACGTCCAGGCCACCATGGCGCCCGACGGCAGCCAGTTCGGCTTCCCGTCCGCCGTCCAGTGGAAAGGCGTCTCCGAGCTCGTCACCGCCATCTTCGGCGGCGGCAGCGGCACCCTGCTCACCCGGTCCATCGTGATCTCGATGATCGTCGCCGCCGTCGCCGGCGTGGTCCTCGAAGTCATCCGTATCCGCACCAAGGGCCGCTTCCCGCTCAGCCCCCTCGCCATCGGCCTCGGCGTCGTCGTCCCCCCGGACTCCACCCTCGCGATGTTCCTCGGCGCGGCCTTCTTCGCGTGGATGGCCAAGCGGCACAAGGCGCCCGAGTCGGAGGGTCACAACCTCTGGGTCGGCACGCAGGAGCCCATCTGCGCGGGCCTCATCGCGGGCGCGGCGCTCATTGGGATTGCGGACATCCTCGTGAAGGTGTTCTTGCTCTAGTACGGAATTGCAAGTCAGTAGGGCGTCCCATCTCGGTGAGTGAACACGGCCGTCCCGTCCGGACGCTTCAGGTAGCGAAGGTCGTCATCGGGATAGGCGCCTTCGTCCGCCGGGTCTCGATTGCTGATCTCGAGGTACCGCGCGGGCGACGTGCTGCGATTGACCAACTGGTGGCCGTCACCCGAACCGGCTCGGAAGCCGGCGCACATCCCGGCGGTGAGCAGCTGCTCTCCGGCGTCAGTGCGGAGGACCACTTCGCCCTCAAGGACGTAGATGAGCTCGTCCTCGTGGGTGTGGTGATGGCGGATCGACGACTCGCGCCCGGGGAACAGGGTGGTGAGGTTCACGCCGATTCGCGTGAGCCCGAGCGCATCGCCGAGCGCGCGTTTGTCTCGCGGGAGGACGCGCGAGCGGAAGGGCTCCGGGTAGCCCGAGCTGTTTCGTGGCACGAGGGTCGACGGGTCGAGCGCGGGGCGGGTCAGCATGTCGGTGGCTCCTTGGAAGTCGGGGCTAGGATTGGTTCGGAGGGGTACGGCGTACGCTGGCACGCCGGTCGCTCGCCGTACAGATGGGCGAAGCGGGTGAGGCCGGGATAGGCCTCGAGCGGCACCGTGGGTCGAAAGGCGAGGTGCTCGATGAGGCAGAAGAGCGTTACTTCGAACAGGCTGAGGCCCTGCCCCGCCGGGAGCGTCGAGAGGACCGCGTCCAGGTGCGCTTCGAGCCACTTGAGCGCGCCTTCGAGGCCGAGCCTGCACTTCACGAAGTACTCGTTATCACTCGGGAGTCCGCAGACTCGTGTGCCCATCACCCACTGGACCTGGGCGCTCATGGCGTGCCAGACGAGCTCTTGGGCGCTCTGGGCGCGCTCGTCAGTGAGGTCCTCCGTAAAGAACGCCTTCCGAGCACCGCCCGCACGACGCACGAGCGCCCGGCAGATGTTCTCGGTGCCGTATACCGCCCCCGTCGGCGTGAGGAGCACGGGCAGCTTCAGGGCTGGGTTGCCCCCGTACGACGCGCAGTCTTGACTGGCGAGATCGCGTACCGATCGACGCTCGACCTCGACGCCGAGCTCGTCGGCCACGATCGCGACCACCCGGGTGAAGTGCGACGTGCGGCGTCCGACCAGGGTGAGGCCGTGTCGTGGTTCCGCGATCGTCATGGCGTCCATGCTGATCCTTGAGTGCGCAGTCGGAAGACCAGAAATGCAATGATCTCGTCCCTCGCCGCCGCGGTCGGTTCGCCGGCGGCATCGACGAGGTGCGCCGTGACGACGCTGTGCGCGCACCCGACGACGTCGGCGAAGAAGGGCGGCGGGCTCGGGTGGGCCGAAAGCGCGGGCAGCTCACGCGCGACGAAGTGCTCTCCGAGCGCCGCGCGGTAGGCGTCGAAACGTTCGCGCGTGCAGTGACGGTCGTCCTCGAAGCGGTAGCCCAGCACCGTGAGCCGTTCACGCTCGAGTCGCGCTCTCACGCAGGCCAGCTCACCCGGCGCGATCTGAAGTGCGCCCGGGGCGCCGAGCGGCAACGACGGCTGGCAGAGGACCGGGGCCAGCACGGCAGGCTCGAGCATCATCGAGAGCGCGAAGTTGCCGGTGAAGCACATCCCGATCGCACCGACGCCGACCCCGCCGCACTCCGTCAGCGCCCGTGACGCCAGCGATCGCAGCCACAGCGTCACTGGGCTCGACGCGTTCCGCGCCAACGCGTTGAACTCGGCGCTCACGCAGGCTCGGTGGAGCACGGCCCGGCCCTCCTCCGTTCGCGGGTAAGCCCCATCACGACCGAAGAGCGACGGCAGGTAGGTCGTGAACCCGGCATCGCGGACCCAACGCGCGAAACGCATCACGTCGGGGCTGATCCCCGGCATCTCCGACATCACGATGACGGCCGGTCCGACGCCAGACACCCACACGGTTCGGCTCGTCCCGAGGAGATCGACCTCGCGACGTTCGAAGTCGTCCATGTCGTCGTCTCGCTCAGTCACCATCATCGCCTTACCTCCGTGGGCCCGATGTAGCGGGCCTCATGGGGCAGTCTCGTCGGCCGCGTGACCGGGCGGAAGTGGCGGGACCGACAAATTTCGGTCCGTTCTTGCCAGATGTTCTACCACCTCGTCTTTGATGGCGTCGCCGGTGGCCCCCTCGGCGTCGCTCTCGACGTCGTGGCGTCGGCCGCTCAGCTCGTACGCTCTGGCGCCGTCGCCCAGGCTGGCAAGCCGACGTGCCTCGATCAGAAGGTCGTGTCCGTGGGCGGCGCGCCGGTCCGCTCCCGGACGGGTCGCCCCGCCGCGGTTCGCCGCCAACGTGGCGGATCCGGACATCGCGGCGGCCATGGCCGCCATCGCCCGAGATGAGTCGCGCCATGCTCCACTTGCCTGAAGCATCGCGGCTTGATCGAAACCTCGGCTAGATACTGAAGCTCTCCGCTCAACCGCCGCCGCGTCGGAGGCGGCACTCGCGGAGCTGGCCGAGGCGCCAGTGCCCGCATTGTCCGAGAACCACCTGCGCCAACTCGGCCTGCCTGACAAGGCGACCGCCGCCGCCTTGTTCGCCGCGTTTCGCGGGTCACTTGCCCGAGCGTTGCCGGCCTCGAGATTCGCATAGCGGCTCAAGTCGGCGGTACGAGGCAAGATCCCGGGAGCGGTCGGTCGCTTAGGAACGCGCCGATGCACTGCGATCCGGATGCGCAGTCAACCGTCGTCCAACACTCGCCCTCGTTCAGAGGCGGTGCACACGCGCCAGAACTCGTTCCAAGCGGGACCGACCCGTCGTCGTATCTTGCCGCATTCACGTTGAGGCACGCCCACGCGGGCGGACAGTCATCCGCGGTTTTACAGGCAACCCCCAGAGGGGGCCGGCAACGGCCGGTGATGCACTCCTCGGGGCTCTGCATGTATCCGCAGACCCAACTGTCCACTTGAGTCATGTTGGGGCACGCGAGCGGGGTCTCCATCACGCAGATCCTGCCGCCAGTGCAGTGTTCGTCGCGAAAGCAGGTCGGTTCGGGCGGGCCCAAGAGGGTCCACAACGACACACAAACGCCAGGCTCTTTCGAGCCGGGAATGGTTGAGCATCGGAGACTCGAAGCGCAGTCGGCGTCATCGACGCAGCACGTTGCCCCTGATGGAGCGCACGTACCGAACTGCGCCGGACAGTCCGTGCACCCCATGCACCACTCGGCACCAACACACTCCGCACCCGCGGTACAATCGGAGTCCCGACGGCAACGCCCGGCCGGAGGAGGCGGCCTGCATGTGCCAGCGCCAGCCGCGATGTCGCCGACGCAGAGATGGCCGGAGGGGCAGTCCTCATCGGACGCACAACAATACGAAGGGTCCACCGCACAGGTACCGACCGCAAAAGCGCCGCTCTCGCAGTCGCTTTGAACACCCACGCAGCGAGTGCCCTTCTCGATGCAGTCGTCATTATCGACGCACCCCGTGCCACCGGCGTCCACGACGCACAACCCCGTACCTTGCCCCAGTGTCGCCCAGGGACTCGCCAATGATGTGAGCGCGCACGCCTGATCGGCAAGACAGTCCGACGAGGTCGAGCAACAGCCAACAGGCGTGGGGGCGCATACACCGGGTGCCGGTTTGCAACCAGGGTCTATGTCGCACAAGGTGGCTCCCCCACACCACTCGCCGGAAGCGCAGTCCATAGCGGTCCAACACTGGCCAGGAAGCGGCGAGAGTAGGCATGTCCCGGCCGAGTCACCTGTTCGTCCGACGCATACGAGCCCGCCCGGACACCCATCTGGCGCGTGACAGCGCCGAAAGGCGGCAACGCACTTGCCTGGAACTGGAGTGGAATCCAAGACTTGTCCTCCGGCACTGCACGCGCCGACCTCGGTCCCCTGGCAACGCTCGAAGGGTCCACAATCGGCATCTCCCCAACACACGCCGACAGGGGGAATCGCGACGCAGAAACCACCACGAGTCTGATGGTGGTCGCCGTGAGTCGGAAGGCAGTGACTTCCCGAAGGACAATCAAGGTCACTCAGGCAGCAGGCCGCAGGCAAGCAGCGCGCGAGGCACTCGGCCTCGGTCGAAAACATGGCGTCGCAGTACGGTTCGCACGAGCAGCCGATCGCCTGTTCGCATGTGTTCCCCACCCAGTGCCATCCAAGCTCATTGTCGCATTCGCCGAAGGACCCCTGGGGGACCATCGAACAAACCCCACCCATAGAACTGGCGATGCAGGCTCCGACGCTTGGTGGCCACGCACCATCCGAACAAAGCCCGCTGAACCCTTGCCCGACGGCGGTGCATTCATAGCCGGGGAGGCAGAGCTCCCAGGTCTGGGTGCCGCCGGCACAGGTGAGCGGACTGTCATCCCAGCAGAAACCGCCCACGCAGGATTGGCCCTCGCCACACTGGCTATCCACTTCGCAACACGGCGGCCACAGGCTCCCGCAAACTCCGGGTTCCGACGGCAGACCACAGGCGCGGATCTTTGGGTGGAGACACACCACGGACTCGTCGGAACCGCAGTCCGAGTTCAAGAAACACGCGCCCGGTTCGAGCGCCGTTGGGAGACACCTTTGGGTCTCGCCACTTGGGGCCAAGGCCCGACACGAGGTGCCTTGGGCGCAGATTGGCTCGACCTCGCAACAGGGACCAACGTCTGGCTCATCATAGACATCCGACGACTCGTCGCTTCCAGAGTCGGTGACGGTGACATCCACCCCACCGCCCATCGCGTCGAAAAACGCGTCATCGTCGAGCTCGATCAGCTCATGCGAGTCAATGTCCGAGGACACCGGCGTCTCTGGATCCGAGCGGTCGACGAGTTCGGCCGGAGCATCGTCCGCATCGACATCATCTGCGTCACCTTGGTCGACGTCCGCGAGCGCAACGTCGACGAACGACGTATCGAGCACATCGCTCACGTCGGACACGAGGATGTCCGGTGCATCGACGTGGGCCGGCCCCGACTTGGACTCGCCGCCGCAGCCATGTGCTAGGGCGCTGACCAAGAGCAGCCACATCGTGGCCGTCGACCCCTCTCGCGTCCGATCCTGAATCACGTAGAAGCACCTCCGACGTCGGCCGAAATCGCAAGGGAACGCGGTAACGCCACGGTTGGACCTGATTCGAAGGAGCCTAGCACACGGCGTGAGCGAATCACTCGATGGATGGCAGGCTTGCACGGGCCCATAACCGTCGCGACTTTCTAGACGCCGCGCTCAGTCGCAATCGTCCGAGTCCAGCTCGAACTCGGCGACTCGGCGGTCGAACTCGCCCTCTGTGAACCCGAACTCCCGCTCGACCAACATCGCCCGGTCGAGCTCGCGCTCTTCGAAGGCGGCGCGCGGACAGCACACCTCACCCACCACCTCGTCCTCTCGGGCGCCGTGCAAGGCGCGGAGTCGACTGTCGGCGGGCGTGCCGAGAACGCCGTCCTCGGCGGCGAGCGAGTGCACTGCCGCGAAAATCGATGATGTCGCGATGCTGTCCTTCGCCGAGCTGCGTTCGCCACGTCGGAGTCGAACGCCACCAGCATTGGAAGCTCGAAAGGCAGTGAAACCACCCACTGCCGGTAAGGCACCTTGCGACCCAGGTCGGCCGCCCATCGTAGACGCGCACGTCGAGGCTGCTGCCGATCAACTTGTCGCCGTGGCCACTGAGCCACGTGAGGAACGCCGTCGTATGGATAGCGTTGATGGCGTCATGCCAAATCGGACCTGAAGCGCCTACGCCATTGCCGGCCCATGCAAGGGGCGAGCCGCGGCCGCTCGAGGTACTCAGAACGGAGCGAGGGCGGGGCTCAGGCGAATGACACGTCCTCATGGCGCGTCATCAGTCCATCAGATTGGCGAAGTCCGGAGCGCGATCAGGGGTCGTCTGAGGACCTGAAGGGCAAGAGCCGGAAGCGGCTGCCCACGGACGGCCACACATCGAGCAGCGCCACTACCGCTGCGGCAATGACTGGACCGATGAAGACCCCGAAGATGCCGAACATCTGGATACCGCCGAAAATCGCGACGAGCGCGAGGAGCGGGTGCATGTCGACCTTGCCTTTCAGGACCATGGGCCGGACGAGGTTGTCGCTGATGCCGGTAATGAAGCCGCAGAGGATCATGAAGACGGCTCGGGCGGGGGAGTCCTGGGCATACAAGAAGATGGCGCCGCCGACCCAGACCGGGGTGCTGCCCACGATCGGGATCCACGCGAAAACGAAGGTCGCTCCCGCCGCCAGAACCGCCATGGGGACGCCGAGCGAGAGGAAACTCACGAGCATGAGCAGCGACTGAACGCCCGCCGCGGCCAAGGTGGCGAGGATCGCGGACACCGTCGTCTCCTGAAGCGAGCGGACGAGGGTCAACTGCACATCACGGTCGAGCGGTATGCGCAGCAAGATCCAGTTGAGAAACCGACGTCCATCGAGGAGCAGGAAGAAGCAGGACGCGCTCGCCAGCGCGAGGTCGAGGATGACGGCGGGCAGATCGGACGCGGCCCCGAGCGCGGAGCCGGCCGCCCAATTCGCGGCGCTCTGAAGGCCTGCCGCGAGCTGACGTTCGATGACGGCGGCGTCGGGGAGCAGGTGCTGCAAGGCCAGCCACTGAGTGACACGCTCGACGAGCGCCTTCGGTGAGAGCGTGCCTTGTTGCTCGGCGATGGTCGTGAGCAGCACCGACGCCTGACCGAACGCGAGGTTGATGAGACCCGCGAGAGGCACGACGATGATAAGGACCAGGAGCAGTGTCACCGTCGCGGCGGCGAACTTGGGTCCGACGCGGCGAACCCGAAGCGCGCGATAAAGAGGGAAAGACAGCGTCGCGAGGAAAGCGCCGAGGATGATGGGGACCAGGTAGTCGGACACCATCGAGAACGCCAGGTAGAGCCCGGCGCTCATGAGCATGAAGAAGGTCACCAGCGTCGTGCGATCGCGCGGCGGTCCTGAATGCCGTGACCGTGCACGGTGGCTGGGCTCAGCGCGCACGGTGGTTTCGTCCTCGTCGCTCAACCGGGCAACGTCCGTCTGGGACCGACGATCGTGACCCAGTTCAGGTTGGTCCTGTGAACACGCACCTCGAAGTCGGTGCCGATGAGGCCGGTCCCCTCGCCGTGGAGCCACGGGAGCAGCTCCGTGACCGTCGCCTCGAATGGCGCAGCCCCGTCGAGGTGCACTTCCAGCACCACCTTGTGCAGGTACTGCTTGTTCTCGTTCTTGATGTGGGAGCGCTCGATGTGCCTGACCACCGCCCGCGCCGGGCGCCCCGAATTCAGGAGCATCCTTCGCCTGATGTGGGGCCAGACCACGATGTAGAGGATCGCAATCATCACGAGCGAGCCGACGACAATGGAGATGATGCGCTCGGTGGGCATGGTTGGCCCCGGTCCTCCTCCAGCGGTGCTTCGCTGGTGGCGCACGCTATGCCCACCGGGGTGGTCGGGTCAATTTGGCTCCTTCGGCATCTTCGGACTTCATGTCCAAGGTGCCCACCTCACGACTTGGGCGAAACTAAGCGGTTCGTTTTGCCTCGCGCCGCATCCCCGCCCGGGTCGGTCGACTCTCCCACTTGGCCTCGGTAGAGCCCTTACCTGCGAAGCCAAGTGCATCGAACTGCCCCCTCCTGCAGAACTGCGCATCTGACGCTTCAGGACTGCTGTCGGCAATTCGAGAGAGGGGGTCGATTCAGGCGGATGTTGAGTGCGTGGTTGAACAATCACAGGTTGCGAGGGGGCTGGAAGCGGGCTATACGGATGTTCAGATCCGGAGTGCATCAGATGTCTGCTTCATCCCTCTCCAATGCGCCTTCAGTACCTCCTTTCGAACGGCCTCGTGAGCGTCTGTTCGTCAACGGCCCCGGAGCCCTCTCCGACCAGGAGCTCATCGCGATACTTCTCGGGACAGGTGTCCGAGGACGTAGCGCGATTTCAATGGCGTCTGATCTTGTGTCGTACGCGCACGGCAGTGAGTCCATTGGGCGACTCGATCCGGACGAGCTCCGGGTTCGACTGGGTCTCGGGACAGCCCGGACCGCTCGAATCCTTGCTGCCATCGAACTGGGGCGACGGGCGACGTCCGGCCGAGCCGAGCAGCAACCCGTGATCCATAGCCCGCGAGATGCGGCGCGGCTGTTTCGCTCCACGATGGCGGATCTACCAACTGAACACGTCAATGTGATCGTTCTCGACCGCCAAATGCGCTTGATTCGCACGATGAACGTCCATCGCGGTACGCGGGTTGGCTCGCCCATGTGCCCTCAGGCGATCTTCAGGGCTGCCGTGGTCGCAAACGCCAACGGTATCATCGTGGCCCACAACCACCCCTCTGAGGAGCTACGAGCGAGCGAAGCTGACCTGTCTGCAACGGAGATGTTGGTAACTGCCGGGGAGACGCTCGGAATCGAGCTCGTCGATCATCTCGTGATCACACGCGCGGGGCACCTGTCGCTGCGGCGCCGGGATCCTGGCTATGCTCTCCCTCCACGCATTCGTGGCGGTCGGTCTCCTCGAAGGTCGGGTGACGACGCGGCAGATGACGTCTCAATTTGAAGCGATTCCCTAACGGGACGACCGGGCCTTCCCCAGGGTGTCCGGAGAGCGCCGCTTGAGCTCGTCCGCGATCGCCCTTGCGGCCGCGGTGACAACGCGTATCACCGGCTCGGGTTCGTCTCGAAGTAGGTCGACAAGCCCTCGTAACGATTGGGGGAGTTCGTCATGGGAGGGCGGCGGTTCGGACACCGACAGGCTCGACATGCGGTACGGCATCATCAGCTCTTCGACCGTGATTCCAAAGGCACGTGCGATGGCGTCGAGGGTGACGTGGTGGGGGTCGTGCTTTCCTCGCTCCGCCAAGCCGACCGTGCCGAGCGCCAACCCGGCGCGCTCGGCCAGCTTGGCCTGAGTCCAGCCGCGCTTCGCGCGATGCTCTCGGATGCGCTGACGAATCGGCGATGCGACATGAGGCGGCATCTGCCGAGCATCCTTGGCCACGTGCATCACTGAAAGTGACGATTCGTACGCATTTCATCAATGGGGCTCGTCTCTCGCGCTTTCATGCGTACGAATCGTGCGCTATGGTCGCGCGCCATGACCGCCGATCCCGCCGCCGCCCTCGACGTGGACCCCTTGTTGCCCAGCAAGGGACAGCTTGTTCGTGTCCGGGCTCGCCAATACTTGGTGCAAGAGGTCAAGTCATCGCGCGTCAGCGGAAGCGCACATCTCGTACGTCTCGCTTGCGTCGAGGACTACGCTCAGGGTGAGCGACTTGAGGTGCTGTGGGAGAAGGAACTCGACGCCGAGGTCCTTTCGGAGTCATGGGACACCGCGCTCGGCCGCCCACTCGACCCGCCGGATGTCTTCGGGGCGTACCTCTCGGCGCTGCGCTGGAGCTGCGTGACGGCGACGGAGCCCGGGCTCTTCCAGGCGCCGTTTCGCGCGGGGATCGAGGTGCTCGCCTACCAGTTGGCCCCGCTTGAGATGGCGCTCCGATTGCCCAGGGTCAACGTCTTCATCGCCGACGACGTTGGCCTCGGCAAGACCATCGAAGCGGGGCTCATCCTGCGGGAGCTGCTGCTGCGCCAGCGCGTGACGAAGGTGCTGGTGCTCGCGCCCGCCGCCGTCACGGAGCAGTGGCGCGTCGAGCTCTCCGAGCGCTTCGGGCTCGACTTCACCGTCTTCGATCGCGACTTCGTGATGAGGACGCGACGCATCCGTGGTTGGCGGGTGAACCCGTTCGCGACGGGGACCTCCTTCATCCTGTCCCACTCGCTGCTCCACGCCGAACCCTATCGCACGTGGCTCGTGGACTGGCTGGGTACCGAGGGGCGGGGCGCACTGCTGATCCTCGACGAGGCGCACCACGCCGCCCCGGCGAGCGCGAGCGCCTTTGGCGCCGACTCCCAGTTCATCTCGGCGCTCGAACAGCTGGTGGATCGCTTCGAGCACCGGCTTTTTCTGTCGGCGACGCCCCACAACGGACACTCCGAGAGCTTCTCGGCGCTCCTCTCACTGCTCGACCCGATCCGCTTCGTTCGGACGACACCCGTCATTCCGAAACTCCGAGACCAGATCATGGTGCGCCGCCTCAAGAGTGACCTCAGGGCCGTCGGGACGGAGACCTTCTGCGAACGGGTACTGGAGGAAGTTCGCATCGATGGGCTGCCCGAGAGCACGCCAGAGCTTGAGCTGGCAGCGAAACTCGACTCGTACAACGAGCGACGAGCCATCCGCTTCTCGGGGGCCGCACCAGGTGACCGCACGGCGCACGACTTCGTCTCTCGGTTCCTGGAGAAGCGGCTGCTCTCGTCGATCCCGGCCTTCCGGCAAACTCTCGCCCAGGTCTCACAGCGGCTCCGAAAGGGTGGGAGCCTCCGGCGCACCTCAAAGTCAGTGAGTGCCGTCGAGGAGGAAGCCGAGACCGTCAGCTCGGACGAGCAGCGCGAGCAGCAGCTCTCTTTGGCTCTCGATTCGGCAACCTCCTTGTCGTCAGCAATAGCGCCGCCATCGAAAGAAGAACTCACCCTCCTCGACGACATGATCGGGATCGCGGACCGCACGGCCCATCTCATGGATGCACGTGTGAAGCGTTTCGTGGAGTGGCTGCGCCAGACGTTGTGCCCCGACCTCGGCGGGCCTGGCGCTCAATGGCTCCCACGCCGAGTGCTCGTGTTCACCGAGTGGAAGACGACGCTCGACTACCTCGAGCAGCAACTCCGGCGCGCCATCGCCGGTTCTGACCGCGCAGACGACCGCATCGCCGTGATGCACGGCGGCATGAGCATCGGAGCCACCGGCCTGCCTTTGGGGCCCGATGACGACACTCCCGCCGATCCCCGTGAGGCCGTGAAGCGCGCGTTCAACGGCGATCCAGCGATCCACCCCGTGCGCATCCTAATTGCGACCGACTCGGCTCGCGAGGGCATCAACCTCCACCATCACTGCTCCGACCTGTTCCACTTCGACTTGCCCTGGAACCCGACCCGTCTCGAACAACGCAATGGCCGCATCGACCGCAAGGGACAACGGGCCCCCTTCGTCACCTGCCGGTACTTCCACTACGCTCAGCGGCCCGCCGACGCCGTCTCCCGGGCCCTGGTCAAGAAGACCGAGGTCATCAACAAGCAACTCGGTTCGGTCAACGGCGTCATCGCAAAGAAGATGCTGGTCACACTCGAGCGAGGCGCGACTCCGGGGCAGCGGCAGCAGGTCGTCGCCGAGCTCGCAGCCCTCGATACGTCGAACTCCGAAGCGGTCGAAGTGGACCTGGAGTCCGTTCGCCGCACACGGGAGCTTGGCACCGAGCTCGAACGACTCCGTTCGCTCTTGGGGCGATCGCGCTCGCGTCTGCGAATCGATTCAGAGCGCCTTCGGCACACGCTCGACGCCTCCCTTCGTCATCACGGCTATCCAACCTTCGAGCAACTCGATGCAGCCGAGCCTCCACGTTTCAGGCTACCAGAGCGCGATCTCGCCGGACGCGCAACTCCGGCCTATGCCGCATTGCTCGACACGCTCCGCTTGCCGCGAGAGCCCGGCGAATCACCCCTGGACTGGCGCAGAAGAGCGCCCGTCCGGCCGGTCGTGTTCGACCCTCCGCTTCATCCCGACGACGCCGTGGTTCAGCTCCACCTCGAACATCGCTTCGTGCGACGGCTCCTCGCCCGCTTCCTCTCCCAGGGCTTCCCACCGGCGGAGCTGTCCGGGATCACAGTGGCCACCACGCCCGAGACGCAGCCCTACGTGATGCTCATCGGTCGCCTGTCGCTCTTTGGCCGTGACGCCACCCGACTCCACGACGAGCTCGTCGTCGTGGGCGCGCGAATCGACGGTGACGCGGTTCGTCTGCTACCCGGCCACGACGACGCCACCACGAAGCTGCTTGATGACGCGCTGGACACCGCTAGTGTCGTGCCAGAGTTGGCTGCGAAGCGCCTCCAATTGCGTGCGGCCCGCGACCTCGCCGTCTTGAGGGTAGAACTGGACCGACGGGTCGAATCGGCGAAAGCGGACGCCGCCTCGCGACTCACCGAGCGGGGGAAGCAGGAAGCCGAGGACCTGCGCGGCATCATTGCGAGCCAGATTCAGCATTGCAGAAAGCGGCTACGCGAGCTGGAGAACGCTCCGATGTTGCCATTCGATGGGGGTGACGCCTCCAAGTTCGCGATCGCAAACCAACAGGATCTATCGGACCGAATCGCTCGGCTCGACACGGAACGCACCGACATCCCCACGAAGGTTCGCAACGACTACACGGTCGAGGTTGACCGCGTATTGCCGGTCGGCCTCGTCTACCTGTGGCCGAGGACGGGCTGAGCCATGGACGTGACCGACGTCAATCGACTTCACCGCGCCTGGCTTCGAGAGATCCAGCCATACGGTGTCACGCTCTCGGCGCCGGCACTGACCGAAGCGGGTGTCGTGCCTCGCACTGAGGTGAGAGAGGTCCAAGAGCAGTTGCTCGCGTCGTGCGACGACGCTCCCCGCGAGTCGAGGACGCTGTCGATCGAGGGGTTGATCGAGCTCCTCACGGAAACGCTACGATGGCCGCTCACACGTCTCGCGGGGGCCCCGGGAGGACCTGAGCTCGATGCCGCTTGGCGGCTACGGCTGCCAGAGCTCCGAAACGAGACGCTCAGCCCCGACTGGATGCTTTTCGACGAGATCGACGGCCAGCGCCAGCCCCTGATCGCCGTCTCGTTGCTCGCAGCCGGCACCGCGCTCGACGCCGTTCCGCCCGGCGTGGCCAAAGGCGTCTGGAATCCACCGCCGGAGGACCGCTTCGAGCGCTATCTGCGCGAGTCGCGGGTCCCGGCCGGGCTGCTCTTCAATGGGCAAGTCCTTCGACTGGCCGTCGCCCCGGCGGGCGAGACCTCGGGTCGTTTGGACTTCGTGGTCGGCGATCTCACAGAGGTGATGGGTCGCCCACTCCTCGGCGCCTTGCTAGCCGTGCTCGACGTCACGCGCCTCTTGACGGGACCTGTCGAGGGACGCCTCCCTGCGATCCTGGCTCGAAGCCGGGAGTTCCAGAGCCAGGTCTCCACGCAGCTCGCAGAGCAGGTCTACGCCGCACTGTGGGAGCTGGTGCGTGGTTTCGAGGCTGCCGAAGCGGGGCCCGACCGCGGCCCATTGAGCCGGCTCCTCGACGATGCTGAAAGAGCTGACGAGGGCTACCACGGGCTGCTCGCAGTGCTGCTTCGAGTCGTCTTCGTGCTCTTCGCCGAAGAGCGCGGCCTCATCTCCGACCACGAGGTCTACGTCCGAAACTACAGCATCTCCGCGCTCTGGGAACGCCTCCGCGCCGATCACGCTCGGTATCCCGACACGATGGAGCAACGCTTCGGGGCATGGGCTCAGCTCTTGGCGCTCTTCCGTATGCTCTACGAAGGCGGCAAACACGGCGAGTTCGTACTCGCGGAGCGGCAAGGTCGCCTCTTCGAGCCCGCACGATGGCCCTTCCTCGAGGGCGCCGACACCACCGGGCAGAGCGTGGGCGCTCGACGTTTGCCTCGCGTCTCGGATGGGGTCGTCCTTCGGGTCCTCGATCACCTGATGATGCTCGACGGGGATCGCCTCCAGTATCGTGGACTCGACGTCGAGCAGATCGGATCGGTCTACGAGAGTGTGATGGGGTATGAGCTCCGGCGTGCCAACGTCGCCTCCATCGCGCTCAAGCCTCATCACGCCGTCGTCGAGCTCGACGAGCTGCTCGAGCTCGGGCCGAAGGAGCGACTCAAGAAGCTGAAAGAAGAGGCTGGTCTCGACCTCACGGGGAAGACTGCCGATGCCGTGAGGCGTGCCCGCTCGGAGGTGGAGCTGACGGCGGCGCTTGAGTCGCGACGCTCGCCGCATACGCCCGGGCTGATCCCGCCGCGCGGACTCTTCCTTCAGCCGACGGAGGAGCGACGTCGCTCGGGTTCGCACTACACACCACGGACGCTCACGACCCCGATCGTAGAGAAGACCCTGGCCCCGGTACTGAAGGCGCTGGGCGACTCACCGAGACCCGACCAGATCCTCGGGCTGAACGTGTGTGATCCGGCAATGGGCTCCGGCGCCTTCCTGGTCCAGACCTGCCGCCAT
Source organism: Myxococcales bacterium (assembly GCA_018780435.1). Taxonomy (GTDB): domain Bacteria; phylum Myxococcota_A; class UBA9042; genus SXOO01. The sequence goes on along the minus strand of JADMJS010000152.1, from coordinate 31,225 downwards.
CTGGGCGCCAAGCTGGTCGACGCGTGGCGCGCCCACGGCGGCATGCCGAAGACCGTGCGCGACGACCGCGGGGCGCTCGAAGAGGCGCAGCGGCTGGTCGCGAGCCGGTGCCTCTACGGCGTCGACAAGAACCCCCTTGCAGTCGATCTCGCCAAGCTGTCGCTCTGGCTCGTGACGCTCTCGAAGGATCAGCCCTTTACCTTCGTCGACCATGCGCTGCGCCCGGGAGACTCGCTGCTCGGACTGACGCTCGAACAGCTCCGGTGTCTCAATTGGGAGGTTGGCCAGCAGGTCCCGACCGTTCGAAAGGCCATCGATGATGCGCTTCGGGAAGCCCGAGGGCTTCGCGACGCGATCGAACGGCTCGACGACCGTACGCAGCGGGCTGCCAAGGTGACCCTGCTCGCCGAAGCCGACGCGGCGACCGATCGTTTGCGGCTCCTCGGAGATCTCGTGGTGGCGAGCTTCCTGAGGGGCAAGTCCGAGCGCGACCGGCAGGCCAATCGAAGGCCGTGGGAGCTCCTCGCACCACACCTCCTGAATCCCAACCAGGATGTGGACGCTGCCGACGACTACGTGGCGCCGCTGCGGGACGGGCCGAAGGCTGCCCCGCCCTTCCACTGGCCGCTTGAGTTCCCCGAGGTCTTCGAGAGCGACCGCCATGGTTTCGACGCGTTCGTCGGTAACCCGCCCTTCGCGGGCAAGAACACCCTCATCAAGGGCACGCCCGACGGCTATGTGGACTGGCTATTGCGCCAGAACCCGGGTAGCCACGGGAACGCGGACCTAGTCGCGCACTTCTTCAGGCGGGCGTACGACATGCTGCCGCGCGGCGGCTGCCTGGGCTTCATCGCGACCAACACCATCGCCCAAGGCGACACGCGCAACAGCGGTCTCCAATGGATCCGCGAGCACGGCGGCGTTCTATACAACGTGCAACGCCGCTACCAATGGCCGGGCCGAGCGGCCGTCGTTGTCAGCGTCATCTGCCTTGGACGCGAGTTGGATCTGCAGGACGCGATCCTGGACGGGCGAGCAGTGACGCAGCCGATCTCCGCTTATCTTGTTCCCGGCGGCAAGGACCAACCGCCTGCTGTGTTGCGAGCCAATACGGGCAAGGTCTTCCAGGGCGTCATCATTCTCGGCATGGGCTTCACGTTTGACGACAGTAGCGACGAGGCCAGCCCAATTGCGTTGATGCACGAACTGATTCGAAAGGACCCTCGGAATCAGGGGCGGATCTTCCCCTACCTCGGGGGAGAGGAGCTGAATACTCATCCGGCGCAGCAGCATCACCGCTATGTAATCAACTTCGGCGAGATGTCGGAGAGCGAAGCTCGTGACTACTCTGATCTAATGGGGATTGTCGAAGCGAAGGTCAAGCCGGAGAGACTCCGGCAAGTGGACAAGATTGGACAAACATACTGGTGGCGCTACCTGAGAAGCAGGCCTGAGCTCTCACAATTACTTCGAGACTCCGGAGGAATTGTCCTTGCAAACTCTCAGGTTAGCACGCACAACACTTTCGAGTTTGTAGTGTCGAATGTTGTGTTTTCTAACACATTGAATCTGTTCGCCGGTGCGTCGAGCTTCTCGGCGTTTGCGGTTCTCCAGTCTCGGGTTCATGAAGTCTGGGCCAGAGCTGGCGGCTCTACACTCAAGGATGACCCAAGATACTCAATCACTGACTGCTTTGAAACGTTTCCATTTCCGCAAGAGGGTCCGGTGAATCTAGACGAAATCGGAGAGTCCTATAGGACGCGGCGCAGGGACATGATGGCGCAGAGACACAGAGGCCTCACCGACACCTACAACCGCTTCCACGACCCGAACGAGCTGGACTCGGACATCGTGGAGCTGCGCCGCCTGCACGACGCCATGGATCGCGCGGTCCTCGACGCTTACGGATGGGACGACTTCCGGCCCGTGCCCGTGTTCGAACGCGAGTTCGGCGATGAAGGCCGCTGGCGCTACCGCTGGCCCGAACCCGACCGCGACGCCGTCTTCGCACGACTGCTGCTCCTGAACGAAGAGCGAGCGCGCGAAGAGACCGCCGCGGCCGCAACGGCCGCAGAGACCGCCACGAAGAGCGACGCCCCCCGGAAGCGGCGCAAGTCCGCGACCGACGAGCCCAGCCTGCCTCACCTTGGGAAGTCCGAATGACCACCTCCGCCGACGTCCGTAGCACCCTCGCCAGGGCCCTCGCGCTCGACCTCGTCGGGCCACGCCCCGGTGAACCGCACGAGCGGGAGCGTCTCCCGGGCGGTGATCCGCCCTCTCGGTGGTATCTCACCGGCTACTTGGTGCCCGGCGATGCGCCCGACGACTTTCGCCTGACCCCGGATCCCGTCGAAGAGCCCGACGACGTCACTGCCGACGCGAAAGCCGACGGCGACGCCGGCTCTCCCGGGGACATTCGGGGCCCAGCGCGGTCGCTCCTCCCGTCCTCGATGGGCCTCAGCGTCCTGGTGGGCAGCGAGACCACGACTATCGACGTGTCCGTGACATGGGGCGATTACCGATATGTGACGCCACCCTCCGGCACAGAGGGGCCCGGAGCCCGCGACCACTGGCAACGCGAGCCCCGCTCCTCATCGTTGAGGCTCGCCCTGCCCCAGTCGGGCCTGTCGGACCCGCTCACGCTCCCGTCGTCGGGCGGGCTCAATGTGAGGGCGGCCGTTCGGGCGGTGGTCGGGACGGCGACCCACGTGGGCGCTCGCGCTGTTTCGGTCTTCCTGGTCAACGAACGCCACGGCGGTGCTACACGGCGCGAGTTCGAAGAAGCGACCGCGTTTCAAGTCGAGCTCGCGCTTCACAGCAACTACGGCTTCCTCGCTCGGCCGAACCCGCGCTCCGGCACCGATCGCGACGAGCAGATCGCCGATCTGCTCCATCGGGATCAAGCGGACTACGTCACCGGCCACGGGGTCTCGGGCCACGCCGACGCAGCCGACGGCGCCTGTACGACGGTCCGCTCCGTTTGGATTCCAGCTCAACACGTCCCGAAGATCGACGTCGCCGACGTTGGCGGCGTTGAGCTGGACATGAGCCGGCTCGCGGCTCTCGACACGCCAGAGGCCATCCGAGCGGCGCTCGGCGCCTTTGGATCCGCCTACGGTGAATGGATCGCAGCCCAAGCGGGCCGCGTCGCGAGCGAAGGGCTCACCGGACAACGCGCGAGCGTCGCGCGACTCCTGCTCGATCGCTGCCAGCGGGCGCGACGTCGAATCGACGACGGCGTGGAGATGCTCGCGTCCGATCCCGTGCGCCGACGTGCTTTCAACCTCATGAACCGCGCGATGGCGAGTACCGCGCTGCGGCGCCGGCCGAATGCGCCCCCGCTATGGCGCCCCTTTCAGCTCGCCTTCATCTTGATGACGGTTCAAGGAGCGAGCGACGAAGACCACGCCGATCGAGAAGCCGTCGATCTCCTCTACTTCCCGACCGGCGGTGGCAAGACGGAGGCCTACCTCGGACTCGCCGCATTCACGATCCTGCTCCGACGTCTTCGAGATCCCTCGCCGGCTTCGGACGGCGTGACGGTGATCATGCGCTACACGTTGCGCCTCCTCACGATTGACCAGCTCGAACGCGCCGCAGCGCTCGGGTGCGCACTCGAGCTCCTCCGCATGGGAGCCCCGACCGAGCTCGGTTCGACCTCCTTCGAAGTAGGCCTGTGGGTGGGCGGACGCACGACGCCGAACTTCGTCTGGCACTCGCGCCGCGAGGTCGACACGGCCGCCAAGCGGACCATCGAGTACGATCGAGACCCGCAGAATGCACCGAGGCCGATCCCGCTCGAGCGCTGCCCGTGGTGCTTCGTGCCGCTGACGACCGGCGCGTACCGCGTCCTCGGCCCCTCGGACCACCCAACCGACTTCCGCGTCCAATGCACGTCGCCGTCCTGCGAGTTCGCGCGGCCGGGCGTGTGGCTCCCGGTGAATGCAGTTGACGAGACCCTCTACCGCCGAGTCCCTTGCTTCGTGATCGCGACGGTGGACAAGTTCGCGTCGGTACCGCTTCGCACCGGCCCCGCGACGCTCTTCGGGCGCGTGGTGAGCCGCGACGCCGACGGCGTCTACCCCGTCCTGAAGAGGGGGGCGATGCGGTGTGAGCCGTTGCCACCGCCGTCACTCATCATCCAGGACGAGCTACACCTCATCAGCGGGCCTCTCGGCACCATCGCGGGCGTATACGAGGCCGCGTTCGAGGCCTTGTGGTCGACGCCGAAGGCCCGGCCCAAGATCATCGCGTCGACGGCGACCGTCCGACGTGCCGACGCCCAGATCGCGGGTCTCTTCGGCCGAACCGAGGTCGACGTATTCCCGCCACCGGGCCCCGACCGTCGCGACTGTTTCTTCGCTCGCCAGAACGACGACCGGGACCAACAGCGACTCTACGTGGGCGTCGCGGCGCAAGGTCGGAGCCTCAAGGTCGTGCTCCTCCGGACCTATCTCGCGCTCTTCGGCGCGGCGCTCCGGGAGTACGAGCGCTCTCGCCACGCTGGCGTCCCTGCAGGCCAAAACCCAGTGGACCCCTACATGACGCTGGTCGGTTACTTCAACGCGCTGAGAGAGCTGGGCGGCAGCCGGCGCATCGTCGAGGACGAGGTGCAGACACGGCTCCAGTCGATCGCGCAACGCCGTCGGCTCGACGACGTCGACACCGCGTTCGCCAATCGAAGCCTCGGCGATGTCATCGAGTTGACATCCCGGGTCACGATGCCAGAGGTGAGCGTCGCCAAGGACCGACTTGGGCGACGTTATGGGGAGGACGGCTTCGTCAACGCCGCCCTCGCGACCAACATGATCTCGGTCGGTCTCGACATCACGCGGCTCGGGCTCATGGTGGTCCTCGGTCAGCCGAAGACGACCGCCGAATACATCCAGGCTACGAGCCGCGTTGGACGTGACGCCACTCGGCCCGGGCTCGTCGTGACCCTCCACAATGTCCACCGGCCGCGCGACCGCTCGCACTACGAGCAGTTCGAAGCCTACCACGCTGCCTTCTACCGCGCGGTCGAAGCCACGACCGTCACTCCGTACGCGGCCCGTGCGCTCGACAGGGCCCTGTCGGCGTCCGTCGCGGCTTTCATTCGGCACGAGAGCACCACTGGCGTGCCGGAGCCGATGGCGAAGGACACCGCACGCCTGAGAGCGCTCGAAACACGCGTCGTCGATCTGTTCGTCCGGCGTCCACGCGCTCCGCTGCCGCCTTTCGAAGCCGCCGCTCTCGCAGCGCGGCTCGAAGCCCGCGTGCGGCAGGTCATTGACGATTGGGATACCGTCGTCGTCGCCGCCGGTGCCAATGAGGTCAGCTACTTCCGGGAGAACTTGCTCGACGCCCACCCCGTGCTTCGCACCCCCGAGGAGTCGCTCACCGAGCCCGCGGGCGCTCCCAAGCGGCGGCTCAAAGCAGCGTGGTCCATGCGCGAGGTGGAGCCGTCCGTGACAGTGGTCGTTCCCGAAGGCCGGCAGCCTTTTGCCGTACCGCGTACGAGGTCGTGAGATGAGCCAAAACGACGTTCGACGGAGCGCCGTCGTCATGAGCGCGGGGCCCGGTAGCCTCCAGGACTTCCCGGACTCCGCTGTCTTGGTCATGGGCCTCGACTTCTGGGTCGGCGAACTGGCCAATCGCCCCGATGGGACAAGTTACCGTGCCCACCCGAACGCGGGCCCAACCATTCACGCGCCGGAGCTTGCAATCGCGCTCTCGCGACGGCTCTCCGCCGCAGGCCTAGAGCTGAGATACCCGCCGCGTCGGTCCGAGCTCGACCCACGGGATGAGGCGGGGATCTACACGCGCCGATATCCCACGTGGTTCCTCGCGCAGGTCGATCCAAACCAGCCCCGCTCGCGCCGCCTACTTCGGAGTCGGGAGGTCGAGGTGGACTCGAAGTCGCACCGAACCGTGCACCGGGTGAGGCACGGCCGCTCCGACCGTAAAGTCGCCGCCGTCCCGATCCGCTTCATCCAAGCCTGCGCCAACGGCCACCTCGACGAGATCGACTGGGACCAGATCGCTCACGCCGGCCAGCTCACGTGTGGGGGCACACTCTGGCTCGACGAAGGCGGCAATACCGGTGATCTCGCCGATACCTTTGTTCGATGTGAGACGTGCGGCGCGAAGCAGTCGCTGGGCCGGCTCCAAGGCCCGGCCGCGACCACACTCCTCGGACCTTGCCGCGGTCAAAGGCCGTGGCTCGATGCTCCGGAAGTTTGCGACGACGGGACCGGGAAGCCCCATGCGACTCACCTCCTTGTCCGGCACGCGACGAACACGACCTTCGCGCTCACGCACCGTGCGATCGTGATCCCGACGCTCTCATCCCCTCTCGCTCAGGCAGTAGAAAGCGTCTGGACTTTCGTGCAGAACGCACCCAGCGCGGCCGTGGTCAGCTCACTGCGATATGTGCCAGATGTCGGGCGGGCCCTCGGGGCCTACACTGACGCCGACGTCTATTCTGCAATCGATCGTCGGCGCAACAATACTTCGTCATCCGAAACCGGACTGGCGCGCGAGGCCAAGGCGTATCTCGACGCCGATGACGAACGCGGAGAGGACCCGGGCGACGCCGACTTCACCGCGGCACGCTGGCCTGCGGGGGCGGGCCGCTACAGTCCGCACCGTATCGAGCGCGTCGTCCTAGTCCACCGACTTCGGGAAGTCGTGGCGCTGTGGGGCTTTACTCGCATCGACGCACCTCCTCAGCCGCTCGACGGTGAGCTCAGCCTGGACGTCATTGCCGCGCCCCTGACGGCGGGGACGCTCTCGTGGCTCCCAGCGGTCGAGAACCGCGGCGAGGGGATCTTCCTCACTCTCGCTCCGGCCGCGCTCGACGCCTGGTGGGAAAGTCCGCTAGTGCAGGACCGCGCGGCGCGGCTCGCGGCGACGTTTCGCACGGTTCGACCGACCCAGGACGCATCCGACGATCGGCATGTGGCGACCTACGTACTGCTGCATACACTGTCTCACCTCCTGCTCACGGCAATCTCGCTCGAGTGCGGATACTCCGCGGCGAGTATTCGCGAGAGGATCTACCTGCTCCCCGGTTGCGCGGGCATCCTCCTCTACACGGCCAGCGCCGACGCTGAAGGAACCCTCGGCGGTCTCGTGGAATCGGGCCGACGTCTCGAAGAGTATCTCGACGCGGCGATTCGACTGGGCTCGCTCTGCTCGAATGACCCGGTTTGCGCCGGTCATGAGCCTGGGCGCGGCGGCGACCGCACGGTCCACGGCGCGGCGTGTCACGGCTGCGTGCTGAGCTCCGAGTCCTCCTGTGAACGACGAAACGAGCTGCTTGATCGGGCCCTCGTGGTCCCTACCGTCGGCAGCCCACCGGGCCTCGCCTTCTTCAATTCGGCCGGTTGGTAGTCTGAGTCTTCTGCGGTGGGCGCCCGACTTCGAGCCGAGCACTACGATGCGCTTGCAAGGGCCGTGGCGCGCAGGGTCGTCAGTCTCGATGCGCTTGAGCTCGAGCTCGATCGCTATGTCGCTCCCGAGCTCATGGCCGCCGCGGTCGAGCTCCTCACGGCGCTTCGAGCCCGCGGCTTCACAGCGGAGACGGCCAGCGGATGCCTCTCTTTTCTCGCAGCGCAGGCACGTGATCATGAGGCGGCTCGTCCGCGCCTCGTGTGGTCACAGTTCGACACCTTCAGCATGCTCGACACCGCGCAGGCATGCCGCGACCTCTTCGCGGCGGCTCAGTCGTCCGTGCTCCTCTCCACCTACAACGCTGGCGAGAGCCGGGAGGGCAACCCCGTCCTTCGGCCGCTCGCCGAGCGAATGACCGCGCTCCCGTCGCTGCGGGTCCTCCTGATCCTCGGTGCACCCCACAGTGACGCCATGACAGTGGACGCGAGCATGGCGCGAATCGAAGACGTGCTCTGGGACCGCATCTGGCCATGGAATCCGAGACCCGACGTCTACATCGGGCCGGCGCGGCCCGAAGACGCCCGGATGCACCTTCATGCCAAGTGCGTCGTGGTCGACGACAGTCGGGCGCTAGTGACCTCGGCCAACCTGTCATGGTCAGCCCAGGAGCGAAACGTCGAGGCGGGCGTCCTCGTCAGTGAGCCCGAGCTCGCGTACGGCCTACGGCTGCAGTTCGAGCGGCTCATCTCCCGTGGCGTGGTTCGGCGAGCTCGGGGTTGAATCGCTACTGGGGAGTCGCTTGATGATGGCGCCCGAGTCGTCCCGCTGGTTACCGATCCGTGGTTAGGAGCGGATGTGCATTGAGCAGGAGGTCCGAGATGGGGCCAAGATCGCCGTGCTTGTGGTACACGTTTAGACATTCGTTGTATTCGTGCTTCGGAAACTCTGCGAGCGTCGGCTCAATGTCGAAGGACTCCAAGATGACGGACATCAAGAGTCTGCTGGTTCGGCCGTTTCCATCTTCGAACGGGTGGATCTTGATTACGTCCGCATGTGCTCGGACGGCAAGCTCGAAACAGTCCATCATACTACGAGAGGCATCGTCGATGTCGAGGAGGTCTCTACGGTCTACTTGAGCTCTTCTAAGAACATTTCTTAGTAATTCTGGGACCGAACGCCGATCTGCAGATCGGTTTGGGCCGAACACCAAGGACTCGCTTCCCCAGCGCGTATCCCTGATGCGACCTGCATGACTCCGCACGTCTCGGAAGAGTCGTCGATGGAGGTCGCAGAGGAGATCGAGGTCAATGACGCACTGCCGAAAGGCGCCGCTGCGGAGCGCCACTTCAATGGTGTGAAGGTTCCTCGTCAGCTGTTCGAGGTGCTCTTCAGTGTACGTCCTGACGGTGTCAGGAGTCTCGAGATCTATGGATGAACCCACGGCCGCGCGTCCACGTCTTCGATGCGTTGACTTGCGATCACGCTTCGCGCAGCGTGAGCTGCATCGAGTTCGGGGTTCTCACGCACAGTGGACCGACTACCCCTGAGTCGCTCGGCCTTACTTCGACGCTCTTCGGTGGATAGCCGCATCACCCCAATCGGTCGACACGCGCCTAGCTCCTCGAGAAGCGCGATCCCGTCGGGCACTGACAGCTTCAGGACGTCTGCAAACTCCTGCGCCGATACGCTCCCTTTCGCGTAGAGCGTGCTCAGTGCCAGGGTCTCTGGCGCTGCTTCATGCCGAACCAAGAACGCCTGCATCTTCACGAAGGCGCGCGCGAGCCGAAAGGCAAGGTCGGGACGGTCCAAGGCTCGAGCGCCTTCGACGACACTCTCTACGTATTCAGCCGAGGCGGACAGTGACTCTCGGACGCAACGCACCACGTGCGGAAGAAGTTCGGGCCGTACAGGAGTCCGTTTTGGGGGCTTTGGCTCCGGAAGGTGCTTGTTGGCCACCAAGTTGGCGATGGCCCGACGTGCCGTCGGAAAGTCGATCCCGGAGAACGCCTGAACGTGGTGTTGAATCGATTGGGAGCGCATCGCCTCGAGCCACGTGGCTCCCTCTCGCACGAGGCCCTCGTAGACGACACCCGTGAATAAGGTCAGTTCCACGAAGTCAAGGGCGATTTCGATCTGCTGGATGGTGAGTTCTCGCACACTGCGCAACTCGTTCGTCAGTGCGTCGACGCATTCCTGCTGTCGCTCGCTACGAACAGCCTGATCATAGTCGGCTACCACTTGAAGTGGCTCGCAGAACTCGACCTCGCCTTCGAACATGTTTCTCCTCAGTTGAACGTAACTAGCCCAAAGGTGCCCGCAGCGCCTCCAGAGAGGCCCCACATTATCGTGCCTCGCACCACCCGTCGAATCAATGGGGACGCCTCAATATGGTTCCCCCGACTGCGCCATTGCCTAGGCTTCCCGAATCTCTCCCCACTCCGGCTAAGCGGGGCTAAGCTCCCAGGCGATGCGCTTCACCCACTTCAGCTTCACCCTCCGTCAGCTTCAGTACGCGCTGGCGGTCCGCGAGCTACGCGGCTTTGGCAAGGCCGCCGAGCGTTGCTTCGTGTCTCAGCCGTCGCTCAGCGCTCAGATCGCCGAGCTCGAAGGCGCGATTGGGGTCTCACTCTTCGACCGGGACCAGCGGCCCGTGGTGCCCACGGCGGATGGGGAGCGGTGGCTCGCGCAGGCCGAGGCGCTCCTTCGCAGCGCGGACGGGCTCGATGGGCTCGCTCGCCAGTTCGGGGATCCGCTCGGCGGCACGATTCGGCTCGGGATCATCCCGTCGGTGGCGCCGTACCTGCTGCCGACGGCGACGCCGGTGCTTCGCGAGCGACTGCCTCGGCTCTCCGTACAGTGGATCGAGGAGAAGACCGAGGTGCTCGTGACCAAGATTCAGCGCGGGGAGCTCGATGGCGCCGTGCTGGCGCTTGAGGCGCGTCTCGATGGGCTCGAGAGCGTCGGCTTTGCGCGGGATCCCTTCCTCTTCGTGTGCGCCGCGTCGGACATGAGCCACTGCAATGGGCTCGGCACCACCGTACAGCTTGAGCAGGTCGACCCCGCGTCGCTCCTACTCCTCGATGAGGGACACTGCCTCCGCGATCAGGTCGTCGCGGCGTGTGGTTCGTCGTCCGCCGACCGCGATTTTCGCGCGACGTCGCTCGCGACCCTCGTGCAGATGGTCAGCGCGGGCCTCGGTGTGACGCTGCTCCCGAAGCTGTGCGTGAAGGCCGAGACCGCACGGGCGTCGCTCACGGTCCGTGTCGCCGAACCCGAGCCATTTCGGACACTTGGCCTCGCCTGGCGCCACGGCACCACGCGCACGCCCGGCCTCTGGGATGCCCTACGTGGCGCCTTTGCCGTCGCGGCGGAGCGAGCGATGGCCTGCGCTCCGGACGCGGCATGAGGTCCAGCGGCTAGCTGGCTCGGCGCCGCCGCAGCAGCACCGCACCGAGGAGCATGAACACACCGAGCACGCCTGGCGCACCACCACCCGGCGCGCTGGTGCAGCCGAACGACGTCGCTTCGGCCGGCGCGCCCATGCCGAGGAGCGGATCGTGGCCCTGGGCGATCTCGTCGCCGTCCTCGATGCCGTCTTCGTCGGTGTCGGCGACGCGGGGGTCGGTCTCCCACGTCTCGACCTCGTCGCGGTCGTCGAGGCCGTCGCCGTCGGTGTCGATGAGGAGCGGGTCGCTCTCCCAGTCGAGGACTTCGTCGCCGTCTTTCAGGCCGTCACCGTCCGTGTCGGCGACGTCTGGGTCGGTGCCAGCGGTGGCTTCGTCCGTGTCGCTGAGGCCGTCGTCGTCGCGATCGCCCTCAACCGGTGCGCCGTCCGAGCCACCGTCCGTCGAGGCGCCGTCCGAGCTGTCGTCGCCCGCACCGTCACCACCGAGCCGCGGCGGCAGGTCGGCCACCGCCCTGACGGTGACGGCGACGAGCGCCTTGGCAACGAGCGGACCGCCGACGCCGGTGTTTCCGAGGTCGCTCACACGAACGCGGATCGTGTCTTCGCCATTGAAGTCGGGGTCGGCGGTATAGGTCAATGTCGCCAGCGCGGCGTTCACGGCCGTGACGGAACCCGTGAAGATGAGGTCGCCGTTGTCGGACGTGCGCGAGACGAACTCGATGCCTTGGGTCTCGGTCACGGCGAGGCTCCCCCTCGCGGCAGTGACGGTGAGCGAGAGCTTCTGATTGCCCGCGTCGATGTCCCAGACACTGACGCCGGGGATGGCTGCGGTGGTGTCTTCATCGAGCGCGATGGCAGCCGGCGTGTTCATGCCGGGCGCGTCGTTCACGGCGACCACGGTCACGTCGAAGCTGGTCTCGACGTCCACCTCGCCATCCGAGACGGTCACCGTAACGCTCGTCGTGCCGCTCGCGTTCGGCGCCGCCGTCACGAGCAGGGTGCGCTCAGTGCCTTCACCGTCGACCGTGAGGCCGCTGGCCGGAATGAGGCCCGGGTTCGCGGCGCGGGCCGTCACCACGAGGTCCGCAGCGCCCGTGTCGACGTCGTTGAGGTTCAGCGTCAGGCGAGCCGGCTCGGCGTCTTCGTAGAGGGTCTGCGACGGGATGGCGGCCACCGACGGCGCGTCGACCACGGGCACGACAACGACGTCGAAGTGCGTCTGGCTCGTGGAGGAGCCGTCCGACACGATGAGCGTGATGGTGGCGGTGCCGTGGGCGTCGGGCGCCGACGTCACGGTCACGGTACGGTCTTGGCCGTCGCCCGTGATGGTGATCCCGGTGTGCGGGATGAGGGCATGGTCCGACGACGTGCAGAAGACCACGAGATCACTCGCATCCGTCTCGGCGTCGGTGACCGTGAAGCCAAGCTCGGTCGTCGAACGATCCTCGTCGAGAAGCTGGTCTGGGACCGACGTGATCGTGGGGCTGTCGTTCTTCGGGAAGACCGCCACCTGAACCACCACGGGGGCCGAGGCCGCGGTCCCGTCGGTGACGGCGAACGTGAAGGTGTCCGTCGTCGTCTCGGAGCCATCGTGTACATACCGGAACGTGCCGTCCGGCGAGAGCTCGAGCGCGCCGTGAGCGGGCGCTTCGATGACGACGACGGTCAGCGCGTCGCCGTCGCCGTCCGCCGCGGTGGCAAGGAGCGAAGTCGCACCTTCCACGGTCATCGTCACCGCGCCGCCTTCATTGGCCGCCAGCGCGATCGGTCCAAGGGTCGGGACATCGTTCTCAAGCACCACCGTGATCGTCACGGTGATGGGCTCGGAGGTCGCGGCACCATCATGGGCCGTGAAGGTGAAGGCGTCCTCCGACGTGTTGGACCCGTCGTGCGTGTAGCGGAACGACCCGTCGGGCTTCACGGTCACCTTGCCGTGCGACGGCGGGCTCGCCAGAGAAGCGCTCAGGCCGTCGCCCTCCGCGTCGGTCACGTCGCCCAAAAGGGATTCCGCGCCGTCGTCCTGAGCGGTCACGGTCGCGCCTTCGGCTACCGTCAGGGCCACCGAGGCGCCAACCGGCGCGTCGTTCACCGGAGTCACGGTGATGGAGACCGTCACGGGGGCGGACGACGCGGCACCGTCGTTCGCCGAGAGCGTGAATTCATCGTGCGTGGTCTCGGAGCCATCGTGTGTGTAACGGAAGGTCCCGTCGGCTTCGAGGTCGAGCGTGCCGTGCGTCGGAGGCGCTAGGAGCACCGCCGTGACGGCGTCGCCCTCGGCGTCGGACGCGGTCGCGATGAGCGATGCGGCGCCACCCGACGTCGTCTGCACGGACGCGCCTTCGTCGACCGCCAGCGCGACGGCGCCCAAGGCCGGTGCGTCGCTGACGGGTGTGATCGAGACCGAGACCACCACCGAGCCCGACTCCGCGACGCCGTCGTTCACCTTCAGGACGAGGGTGTCGGACGTCGTCTCGGACCCGTCGTGGGTGTAGCGGAACGAACCGTCCGAGTTCAGTTCGAACGTGCCGTGCTCCGGGGCCGTGACGAGCACTGCGGTGAGCACGTCGCCTTCGGCGTCCGAGGCGCTGGCGAGGAACGACGCGGCACCGTCGGCCGTGGTCGCGACCGAGCCCCCTTCGACGAGGACCAAGGCTACCGGGCCCAAGGTCGGCGCGTCGTTCTTCGGGCGTATCGCGACCACGACCGTCACCGACGCAGACGCGGAGTCGCCATCGCTCACGGCAAACGTGAACAGGTCGTCCGCGGTCTCCGAGCCGTCGTGTTCGTAGCGGAACGTCCCGTCCACGTTTAGCTGCAACGTGCCGTGGCGTGGCCCCGCGAGCAGCGCGGCGGTCAGTACGTCGCCGTCACCGTCGATGGCGGTGGCGAGCAGCGAGGTGGCCCCGCCGCGTGTCTCCGTAGCCGCCCCGCCTTCGTCGACGTCAAGCGCTACAGGTTCGAGCGTGGGCCCGTCATTGACGTGCGCGATGGTGATGGTGACGGTCGTCGACGCCGACTCGGCCACGCCGTCGCTCACCTTGAAGGTCAGACTGTCACCGGCCGACTCCGAGCCGTCGTGGACGTAACGGAAGGTCCCGTCGGCGTTCAGCTCGAAGGTGCCGTGTGACGGGCCGGACACGAGCACCGCGGTGAGCGTGTCACCGTCGGCGTCGTGGGCCGTGTTCAAGAGAGACTCGGCACCAGACTCCGTGATGGTCACGGCCCCGCCCTCATCGAGCGAAATCCCGACCGGGCCGACGATCGGCGCGTCGTTGACCGGCGTAATGGTCACGTTGACGCGCAGCGGCGCTGAGTCGGCCTGGCCGTCGCTCGCCCTGAACATGAACGCGTCTTCGGCTTGTTCTGACCCGTCGTGGACGTAGCGGAAGGTCCCGTCTTTGTTCAGTTCGACGTAACCGTGGTCGGGCCCGGACACCAGCGTCGCCGTGACGGCGTCGCCTTCGGCGTCACTGACCGTCGCGAGCAGCGACGCCGCATCGGCGGCCGTCGACACGGTAGAGCTGCCCTCCTCGAGCACCAGGGAGACCGGGTCCACACGCGGCGCATCATTCGTCGCGATGATCGCGATGGTGACGGTCACTGGGGCCGAGTCCTCGGTCTCGTCGTTCACCACGAACGCGAACGTGTCGACCGTCGTCTCCGAACCGTCGTGGGTGTAGAGGAAGGTGCCGTCGTAGCCGAGCGCGAGCGTGCCGTGCGCCGGCGCCTGCGCCACCAGCGCGAGCAGCTCGTCGCCTTCACCGTCGGTCGCCCCAGCGAGGAGGGACGTCGCGCCGCCGTCCGTGGTCGAGACCGAGGCGCCTTCCGAGACGCGCAACGAGGCGGCCGCCGCGACAGGGACGTCGTTGGCGGGGTTCACGACGATGGTGACCGTGACTGGCTCCGAGTCCTCGTTCCCGTCGCTGGCCTTGAAGGCGAACGAGTCGAGATAGGCCTCGGATCCGTCGTGGGTGTACTGGAAGCTCCCGTCTTGATTGAGCAAGAGGGCCCCGGCTTGCGGCGCGCTCACGAGCACCACGTGCAGCAGGTCGCCGTCTGCGTCGCGCGCCATCGACAAGAGCGACGTCGTACCGTCGGCGGTCGCCGAGACGGACTGGCCTTCGTCGACCACGAGGGTCACGGGACCGACGGTCGGGCCGTCGTTGACCGGCGTCACGGTGATGGCGACGGTAACGGGCGACGACGAGCGCTGACCGTCATTCGCCGCGACCATGAAGGCGTCAGCCGCGATCTCGGAACCGTCGTGGATGTACCGGAAGGTGCCGTCGTCTTCGAGCTCAAGCCAGCCGTGCTTCGGCGCAGCGACGAGAACGGCTGTGATCGCAGCACCTTCCGCGTCATGGGCGCTCGCGAGGAGCGACGTGCCGTCGTCATCGGTGTGGGTGGCGACGCCGCCTTCGGAGACGGTGACGGTCGTGGGCGACAGCGTCGGCGCATCGTTCTCGGGCGTGACGGTGATGGCGACGACCAGCGCTTCCGACGTGGCGTGCCCATCGGTCGCCGCGATGCGGAGCTCGTCGGACGTCGTCTCGGACCCGTCATGGGTGTAGGTGAAGGTGCCGTCGGCGTTGAGCTCGATCGAACCATGAGCCGGCGCCGCGGCGAGCACCACTGTGACGTGGTCGCCTTCGGCGTCCGAAGCGCCTACGAGGAAGCTCGACGCACTACTCGCGGTGACTGTCGCGCTGCCGCCTTCCGGGAGATCGAGGGCAGCCGGGGCGAGCGTCGGCGCGTCATTGACGGGGGTGATCGCGATGGACACGACGACCGCCGCCGAGTCGAGGAACCCGTCGTGAACTTTCACGGTGAACGCGTCGGCCGTGGTCTCCGAGCCGTCGTGCGTGTAGCGGAAGGTGCCGTCCACATTGAGTTGGAGCGTTCCGTGGCTCGGGGCCGCGACCAGGACGGCCGACAGCTCGTCGCCGTCTGCATCGCTCGCCGAGGCGAGCAGCGACGTGGCACCGCCCTCTGTCGACGTTACCTCGCCGCCTTCATCGACCGTGACCGACGTTGGCGACAGCGTCGGGACGTCGTTCCCGCCGCTCACCGAGATGGATACGACGACCGGAGCGGACGCGGTCACCCCGTCCCACGCCGAGTAGCTGAACTGGTCGACGGCGCTCTCGGAGCCGTCGTGGACGTAGCGGAAGGTCCCGTCGGGCGCGAGCTCAAGGAGACCGTGCGCGGGGCCCGAGACCAGGAACGTGGTGAGCGAATCGCCCTCCGCGTCGCCGTCGTTGGCGAGGACCGACGTCGAGCCGCTCGAAAGCGCCGTGATCTCGGCGCCTTCACCTGCGACTGCGCCGTCGGCCACGGCGACCGGGGCGTCGTTCTGAGGCGCGATGGCGATGCTGACGACGACGGGCGTCGAGGCGCCGGTGCCGTCGTGGGCGGCGTAGGTGAACTCGTCGCTCGTCGTCTCCGAGCCGTCGTGGGCGTAGAGGAAGGTGCCGTCCGGATGGAAGACCAGCGCGCCGTGCGCGACGCCGGCGACGAGCTGGGCCGTCAGGGCGTCGCCGTCGGCGTCCGTGTCGTTCTCGAGCAGCGACGTCGCGCCCGACGCGAGCGACGTGAAGACGCCGTCTTCGGTCGCTTGAATGGCGTCGACACCGGCCACGGGCAGATCGTTCGAGGGGGCTACCGCGACCATCACGGCGACGACGCTGGAGTAGTCCTCGCCATCGAAGGCCCGGTAGCTGAAGTGGTCGGACGTGGTCTCGGAGCCATCGTGGACGTACTCGAAAGTGCCGTCGCTCGCGAGGTTGAGCGTGCCGTGAGCGGGTGCGTCGACGATCACGGCCGAGAGGGCGTCGCCGTCGGCGTCGTGGTCGTTCTCAAGGAGCGAGGAGGCGCCGAGCGCCGTGACCGAGCCCCCTTCGGGCGCCGCCAGGGCGTCCGCGACGGCGACGGGGGCGTCGTTGACGGGCGTGATCGCGATGCTGACGACGACGGGAACCGACGTCGCGAGCCCGTCGTGGGCAGCATAGGTGAACTGGTCGCTGGTCGCCTCGGAGCCGTCGTGGGTGTAGCGGAAGGACCCGCTCGGGTTCAGCTCGAGGGTGCCGTGCGTCGGGCCGGCGACGAGGACGGCCGACAAGGCGTTGCCGTCGGCGTCGGCGTCGTTGTCGAGGACGGAGGTGCCGCCGCCAACCAGGAGCAGGTTCGATCCCCCTTCGGAGACGGCGAGCGCGTCGGCGACGGCGATGGGCCGGTCGTTGGCCGACATCACGGCGATAGAGACGAGGACCGGCGCGGAGTGGACCGTGCCGTCGTACGCACGGTACGAGAACTGGTCGGAGGTGGTCTCGGAACCGTCGTGGACGTAGCGGAAGGTGCCATCCGAATTCAGCTCGAGGGTGCCGTGTGCGGGACCGCTGACGAGCTGTGCCGTCAGCGCGTCGCCGTCGATGTCGCCGTCGTTGGCGAGGAGCGTTGCGCCCGTCGTCTCGGCGCCTTCGCTCGCGTCCACGTCGTCCGCGCTCGCCGTCGGGGCGTCGTTCTGGGCCGTGACCGTGAGCGAGAGCGCGTCGGTCGCGAACAAGGACGTCGCGTCGGTCACGCGGAGGGTGATGGTGGCGCTGCCGTTGCGGTTTTCGGCCGGGGTGATCGTGACGGTTCGGCTGTTGCCGCTCCCGCCGAAGACGATGTTCGAATTCGGGACGAGGGTCGTATCGCTCGACGTCCCGGTGAGCGTCAGGGAGCCGCCCGACAAGTCATCCACGTCACCGATCGCGACCGTGATGGCGCCGGTCGCCGCGTCTTCATCGATCGTCGAGCCAGACACATCAGCGATGGTGGGCTCGTCGGCGACGGCCGCGATGGTGACGTCGACGCTCGCCGGGTCCGACAAGGACGTACCATCGTCGAGCTGATAGGTGAATGAGTCCGTGCCGTTGTAGTTCGCGGCAGGGACGTAGGTGACTTGGCCGTCGGCGAGGACAAGGGCGCTACCATGCGCGGGTGGGGTCACGATGACGGTGGCGACGCTGACGCCTCCCGATGGATCGTTACCCTGGATGTCGACGGTGATGGTCCCGTCTTCGTCGACGTTCGCCGAGTCGGCCGCCGCGTAGAGGCCGGCCGTGCAGGTGTTCGAGCAACCGTCGCCGTCGACGTGGTTCCCGTCGTCGCACTCCTCGCCCGCGTCCACGGCGCCGTTGCCGCAGACATCGACACAGTCCGCGACCCCGTCGCCATCCGTGTCGGTGTCCGGGTTGCCGCAACCACACTGGCCTGCCGTCGTCTTGGACGCGTCGATGGGGCAAGTGTCCACGCAGTTCGGCGTGCCGTCGACGTCGCTGTCGACTTCGAGCGTGCCGCACCCGCACAGGCCCGCCGACGTCATGTCCGGGTCGTCCGGGCACTCGTCGGCGGCGTCGGCGGCGCCATCGCTGTCGCGGTTGCCCTGGCATGCGTCGCCGACGCCGTCGCTGTCGCTGTCGGTCTGCGCGGCGTTCGACGCGTAGCGGCAGTTGTCCGCGCAGGTCACGCCGTCGCCGTCGGGATCGCCGTCCGGGGTCCCGCAGCCACAGGCACCGGCGAGCGCCTTGTAGGGATCGGCGTCGCACTGGTCACAGAGATCGCCGACGCCATCGAGATCGGCGTCCTCCTGATCGAGGTTCGGATCGTCGGGACAGTTGTCCTCGCCATCGCGAGTGTCGTCACCGTCCAGATCGATGGAGCCATACGGGAAACCCGAGAAGTATCCGCTACTTCCGATGACGTTGTTCACGTTCACGAGCGACACGGCGACCGCCGAGTTCGACTCGACGGCGATAGTGCCGGTCTGGTTGGTGAGCGAGTAGGTCACCCAGCCCGGCGCTCCGGTGACCGTCTTGGCCGCCACGCCCGGCGCTGCGCCGTTGATGGTGACCCAGGCGCTGGCGCGTGCGACGACGCCGATCGTCGCCGTACCGATAAGCTCGACGGTCGGGATGTTGTCCACGAAGTTCGCAGCATCGACGCCGATGGGAGGGACGAAGCTCACGCCCGGGGTCGCGACGTTGTCGGAACCACCCACCTCCTGAAAGGCGAGCACGGGCTTCGACGACGTCAGATACAAGTTGCCGTTCGCTGAATATTGGTTGTGGACGTAATAGAAGTCGCCCGCGTTCAGCGGCGTCGGGTTCAGCGGCGTCGTCGAGCCGTTCACGAAGATGTTCGTGTCGTCCTGAGTGGCGACGATGGTCACCGACTCCATGAGGTTCGTGGCCAGCGCGTTGCCCTTGATGAAGACATATTCGGAGCCCGCCAGCTCGACCGGGACGATCTGGTCGATTCCGACGTCCTGTGCCGTCGTCGCCGGACCGCCGGTCCAGAACCCCGAGGCGACGGTGATGAGCTTGTCGGAGCGCACCCGAGTGCCGTTGAGTTGGTCGACGTCCACCGTGCCCGTGTAGGTGCTGTCCTGGAGGCCGACGACGTAGCTCTGGTTCTTGTTCAGGGTCACCGTGAACGCGTCAGTGGTGCCGTCGCCGTCCGCGTCGGGCTGCCCGTAGACCTTCATGCCCGGCTTGAAGTGATCGACAGTGACCGTGGTGCCGTCCTCCATCGCCATGAACGAGAAGAAGCTGCCGCGGGTGGACGAGGTGGTCTTGGTGTTGCGCCCGAAGCCGATGCGGAAGTCCCTACCGAGCCCCTTACGGCCGGGCGAGGTGAGCGAATCACCTTGCGATCCGCTGCGTTGACGAATGTTCATGTAGACGGGGCGTTGGGCTTCGAGGACGAGTCCGTCGCCGTTCGCGACGTTCAGGGTCGCCGGTCCAATCAGGACGTTGGCCGTGTGCGTCCCTGCCCACCCGCCCGTACTGTCGGCGCCGAACGTCGTCGTGAACTTGGCGATCTTGAGCGTGACCGGCGCCGCATTCGAGACGGTCCCGGTGTGGACGTTCCCGGCGCCGTCGCTGAGGGTAAACGCCACGTCCGACACCTCGGGAGTCGAGATGATGACGTAGTGGTCGCCGGTGTAGTTCGAGTTCTGGTCCGGCGCCCAAAGCGCGGGGATCCAGTGCCGGGTGTCGATCTGGGCCAGCGCCAGGACGGGAGCGAACAGGAGGCCGAGCAACGTCGTGAGCGCCCACCGTCCGGCTCGGCTCCCATCAAGATCACCCACGAGTCCCAATTTCCTCTGTTCGCGCTTCATCGTTCATCCCCTTCCGACTGCCCGCCCACGGGAATGCCCCGGCCGGAGCAATTCGGACGTGTCCGGAACATGGGGATCGAAGCGAACCCGGGGATCTCAACTGGAATCGGCGGAGTAGGGCTCACTTTGCTGGCGCGTTCAGGCGCGAGCGACACCGGCATGGTAGAACGACGCCAGGAGGCTCTGGTCCATGATTCACCGCATCGCTCTCACCCTCGGGTTCTTCGCCCTCTCGGCCACCGCGTCCGCCGATGTGCCGCCGCCCGACATCCAAGGCTGCCAGAGCAAGAAGCCAGGCGACGTCTGCACACGCGACGACGGCTCGTCGGCGACGTGCAAGGCGACGACCTGCTCGAAGCTCGACTACAGCCAAGGCACGCCGCCGTCGTCCGTGACCTACGATTGTGTCCTCTGCAACGGCGACGCAGCGCCTCCGGCCACCACGGCGACCGGGAAGAACTGCGCGACGTCGCCCCTCGGCGCGACGCCGGTGAGCGGTGGCGCCGCGATCTTCGGGCTCGCCGGGTTGGCGGCGCTGACCTTCGGCCTTCGTCGCCGAGCCGGCTGATGGGTACGCTCGAGCGAGCCAGCCTTGCTGCTGGCGTTCTCCTCGCGACCGCGTCGGCGTCGGCCGCTCCACCCGCACGGCTCGCCGAAGCGAAGCAGGCCCTCGAGGCCGACTTCGCCCGACGCGTCCGCGACGGATGGATCCCGAGTGAATCGCCACCCAATGGAACATCGTGGTCTCTCCGCGTGACGCCGCCCCTGCCCTCGGTGTGGCCACCCGACGGCAGCGGCGCCGTCGTGGTCTACGGCTTCGCGGCGGGCATGAACTTCAACCTCCGCGACGGCGAGTACGTCGCGGCGCCTTGGGGGAGGGTCGCCATCCCCGGTTCGGTCGACGGCGCACTGACCGTTGCCGCGCTCGGGGATCGCTTCGAACCCCTCGGACCCCACGGCGTGCGTCCGCTCGCTGGTGACGAGCTCGAGATCGCGCGTTCCGGCGGCCAAGCGGCGGAGGCCGTGTTGAACCGGGCCGCCGGTCGAGACACGACGCCCGACGAGCTCATCAGCCGCTACTACTGCCAATGGCTGCGAGACTCGGGGGCCGGCGAGCCGGTGAAGCAGCACCATTCGGCGTTCGTGACCTGGCTCGGCTGTAAGGCTGGGCGCTGAGCCCCACCCCTTCTCCAGAGCCATGAACGCGACCGGCGCATTCTTCCGTCGAGCGGCCGAAGCACCCAACGCGATCGCCGTTGAGGACGCTGACGGCACCACGATGAACTACGGCGAGCTCGCGCGTCTGGCGCTCCGCTTTGCCATGGCCTTCACGCCGGGTGAGCGCGTCAGCGTCTGTGCGCCGAACTCACCGACGCTCATTGCGGCGTGGCTCGGGATCCTGGCCGCTCGTGCCGTCGTGGTCCCCTTGTCCGTCACGGCGCCACCGGCTGAGCAGGCTGAGCGACGTCGGCGTACGGGAGCTCGTCGCCACCTGGACACGAACGCGCTGGAGACTCTCTCGTTGGGCGACGCGCTCGACGGTCCGCTTAGCGGCCCAGCGACCGATCTCGCGCTGCTCCTCTCGACCTCCGGCACGACGGGGGAAGCACGCTTCGTCGCCATCGGGCACGGATCGCTCGTCCGCCACACGGCCTCCCTCGTCTCACACGCGCTCGACCTGGGTCCGAACGACCGCATCGGAGCTATCCTCCCGCTCGCGCACTCGTTCGGCGCACGCATGGTGCTCCTCGTCGGGCTCGCGGTGGGCGCCACCCTGGTCCTGCCGCCGAGCACCGGCCGTTCGCTCGCGGCGCGCTGGCCGGCCGATGCACGCCTCACGTGGCTCCCGACCGTTCCGACTCAGCTCGCCATCTGGGCCGATTCGCCCAAGGGACACCCCGGCTGCCTGCGCTGGATCTTGTCCGCCGGCGCGCCACTGCCGGCCGCGACGCGGCTCGCCACGGAGACTCGCTTCGGATGTCCAGTTCGAGAGGCGTGGGGGATGACGGAAGCGTCAATCGCAACGGTGGACGGACCTCCCCTGCAGCCGGCCCCCGGGTCCGTTGGCACGCCCGTGCCGGGGGTCGAGCTCCGTCTGACGGACCTGGGTGAGGTCCTCGTGCGCGGAGAGAACGTCATGCTCGCCTACCTCGACGATCCTGAGGGCACGGCTGCGGTGGTCGATCGGGACGGCTGGGTCCACAGCGGAGACCTCGGCCGGCTCGACGGCGAAGGACGCCTCTTCCTCCATGGCCGATCGAAGGACGTCATCCTTCGCGGTGGCAACACCATCCACCCGGCGGAGGTCGAGGCCGCGCTCCTGGGCGCGCCCGGACTCGTCGCGTGCGCCGTCTTCGGGACACCATGTCCGCAGCTCGGCGAAGAGATCGTTGTCGCGGCTGTGGGAGACGCGACGCTCGAGTCCCTTCGGGAGTGGGCGCGATCCGGGATCGCCGCCTACAAGTTGCCGACGCGTCTATTTCCGGTCGACACGTTGCCGTATGGGCCCTCGGGCAAGGTGATGAGACGTGTCGTCGCGGCGGAGTATCATTCGGGTCGCGGAGTCTCTGGCAAGTAGACGCTCAAAGCGCGATGGAACGCCGCCGGGTTGACCGGCTTCGCGATGTGCAGGTTCATACCGGCCTCGAGGCAGTGTTCGACCTCGTCGGCGAGCGCGTTGGCCGTCATCGCGATGATGGGGACCGTGGGGTCGAGGACCCCCAAGTCACCTCGGCGGATCGCGCCGGTCGCCTCGAAGCCGTCCATCACCGGCATCTGGCAGTCCATGAGGACGACGTCGTAGCGCTCTTTGCCCAGCTTCGCCAGCGCCACGGCGCCGTTCTCGGCTACGTCGATGTGGAGACCGAGGCGTTCGAGCATCCCTCGCGCGACGCGCTGGTTCAGGATGTTGTCCTCGACCACGAGCACGCGCCCAACGAGCGGCCCCAGGGGGGCAGTTCGCGCCGGGGGGTCTTCAACCTTGGGCGGTTCGGCGTCCGCCCAGGGCAGCGGGACGTCCACCCAAAAGGTGGAGCCATCGCCGGGTTCGCTGACGACGCCGACAGTGCCGTCCATGAGCGTGACGAGCTGCTTGGTGATGGCGAGCCCGAGCCCCGTGCCGCCATAACGCCGCGTAGTGGACGAATCCGCCTGAACGAAGCGATCGAAGAGACGCCAGATCGAGGCGGCTTCGATGCCAATCCCGGTGTCCCGCACCGTGAGCCGAATCGTGGGCACCCCGGGGCCTTCACGGGTCATTCGAACGTCGAGGTAGACGCCCCCGGTCTCTGTGAACTTCACCGCGTTTCCAAGCAGGTTGGTCAGCACCTGCCGCAAACGCCCCGGGTCACCGAGCACGCCACGCTCGCATCGCGGATCGACCTTTACGTCGAGGTCGAGCCGCTTCGCAGCGGCAGTCGCGCGCACGGCGGAGGCCGTGTCTTGAACGAGCTGCCCGAGGTGGAAGGGCCGAATCTCGAGGACGAGCAGACCGGATTCGATGCGCGAGAAGTCGAGCACGTCGTTGATGACGCAGAGCAGGGCCTCGGCGCTGCTCGAGATCGACCGGGTAAGCTCCAGTTGTTGGGGATCCAGTGACGTGTCCGTAAGGAGCGTCGCGAGGCCGACCACGGCGTTCATGGGTGTTCGGATCTCGTGGCTCATGTTGGCCAGGAACTCGCTCTTGGCGCGACTTGCCGCCTGTGCCGCGTCGCGCGAGGCTCGGAGCTCGGCCTCCATCCGCTTGCGCGCGGTAATATCCATGACCGTGCTGAGGCACCCCGTGACCGCTCCCAGCTCGTTCCGGCGCTGAACGATCTGCACCGTGACCCACGGCATGTCCGCCGTCGCCAGGCGGACGTCGATGTCGAAGGGCTTGCTGACATGGGCGTTCTTTTCGAACTCACCCTGCAGCGTGGCCCGATCCTGTTCGTGAACCAGCATGTCCCAGGACTTGCCGATGACCGACGCCGCATCCAGGCCTGCTAGGCGGGTCATCGGGCCATTGAGGAAGCTCACGTGCCCGCTGAGATCGGTCATGATGATTCCGACGGGCGCGTGTTCCGTCAGGCTTCGGAACAGCTCCTCGCTCTCCATGAGGGCCCGCTGCGTTCGGTAGGAGACCACGAGCTGCCCAATGGTCGCCAGGAGTGGGTCGAGGAACGACACGACCTCCTCGTCGTAGCCCGGTTGACGGTTGGCGAGACCGACCATGGCCACCAATTGGCCGCCGTGGTGAATGGGCAGCCCCAGGAACGTGTTCAGGGGCGGGTGACCTTCTGGAATGCCGCCACGTCTCGGGTCGGTCGGGGCGGAGTTCGCGATGACGGGCTGACCTGTCGTAATCGCCGCCCCGAACAGCGTCTTGAGGTTCGTGAATTCGAGGCCCGCAGGGCTTCCTTTCGCGACGTACTCACGGATCTCGTCGCTCCAACTGATGTCGGTAATCGCGTAGGACTTCAGGTATGGCGTCCCATCGCTACGCTTGAGGATCTCGCCGATGAAGCCGTACGCGCTGTCCGTGAGCTCCAGCAGGCGCAACAGTGTGACTTCGAACGCCTCTTTCCTGCTCGGACGCGCGAGGAAGAGGCTTTGGGCCTCCGAGATCGCGTTTGAGAGTCGCTTGTGCGCGCCGAGTGACTCTGCCAACGCGTAGAGCCGAAGTTGACGTTCGGTCTGGCCTCTTCGAGCCAACTCGTCTTCCGCCATTGTCGCCAAGTCGCGGAGGAGGACTCGTTCGGCCTCGCTCAGCGCCCTCGGCTTGATGTCCATGACACAAAGGACCCCGATGGCATGGCCGTTCTCGGCGTTGATGGGAATCCCGGCGTAGAACCGAATGCCCGGCTGACCGACTACCAGGGGGTTGTCGAAGAAACGGTCATCGTCCAACGTATCGGTGACGTGGAGGATGTCGTCGCCCAAGATGGCGTGCCCGCAGAAGGAAATATCCCGAGACGTCTGCCTGATGGTTAGACCGACGCTCGATTTGAACCACTGACGGGAGCCGTCGACCAGGGAGAGTGCGGAGATCGGCGTGCCAAAGACGTGTGCGGCAATTCGCGTGAGCCTGTCGAAGACGAGCTCCGGGGGCGTATCGAGGATATTCAGGCCGTGAAGCGACGCGAGTCGTTCTACTTCGTCTTTAGGAAATGCGGGACAGAACATGGGGCCGGGCTCCTGCCCACGAAGGGGCAGCCCTAGTTCGCCACATTCAGCGGAAAATTGAAGTCTTCATTAGTTGCGCTTCTACTTGCAGATGCCGTGCACGCACGAGGTGCCCGGGCCGCAGGGCCCAGGACACGGTGCCGGCACGCACTCGCCTGCGCCGCCGCACTTGGCAGCCGCTGAGCAATCCGTGTCGACCAGGCAGCCCGGCACGCAACGACGCTCCCCATCGAGTCCAGCATCGGCGGCGCAGTAGGCGTCCGGCGGGCAGGTCGCGTCGTCCCCTTCACAGGGCTTGCAGCGCAGGGCCGCTTCCGGGCAGGACGCGGGGTCGACGAAGCAGCGAGCGAAGGTCGTGGCCCTCTGGCAGTTCGTGTCGCCCTCAGCGCACTGGTCCCAGCCGCAGGGGTGGCCGTCACAGAGGGTGTCGCACGACTCGACGGCCGGATCGCAGACCCTCACGAGCTCCATCATGCCGTGGTCCTCGTGGTTCAGCTTGTGGCAGTGGTAGACGTAGTTGCCTGTGAAGGCCCTGTACTCGGTTATGAGGTCGACCGTGCGCTTGAGGTTCACGAGGTAGGTGTCTCGCCAGTGCGCGAACGGCGGCTCGAAGAGGCGTCCGGCGACGCTCGGATCCTCCGAACCCTCGGGCGGGAGCGGGCAGACGAGATAGGGGTTGATGTGAATGTGGAAGGGGTGGCCGTCGAAGCCCGAGGCGAGACGCCAGTGCTCGACGTCGCCCACGTTGAAGACGCGGTCGTAGGGATACTTCTCGCGGTCAGTGTGCTCGAAGTTGCGGCAGTTGATGTTGTGGTCCGGGCAGCCACATCCATCGATGCCCTCGTTGACCGCGAAGATCATCCAGAGCGCCGAGACCTGGTCGATGAGTGACACGTCCGTCTGGGCCTGAGCCGTCTTGCACATGTCGATGGCATCGAGCTTGCCGCCTTGGAGCATCATCGACGGCGTGTGCTTGGCGACCTCTTCGTAGTCCGGGAGCTGGGTCTCGGTCGGTGTTCCGGCGCTGGCGGCCACGTTTACGATCGCGATGAGGTCGCCGTTGGTCGTCAGCTGGAGGATTTGGTCGACCGTCGGGACTTCCTTCAGGCCGACCGCGATGTCGGTCGTGCCGGTCTCGTCGGCCTGAAGAAAGCGACCGCTCATCATGCAGAGTGTGTCGCCGTCGACGAACTTGCTGCCGTCGAGCATGACGTCGATGCGATAACCCGGCGACAGGAAGAAATACGGCGGCGCGAAAGGCCAGTCCTTACCGTCCTTCGGCTTCGGCATGGTCATGCCGTCGCGACCGATCTGTGTGAGCGCGATGGGACCGGCCTCGAAGTCGAGGTTCTCGCAGTTCGAGTCCTTGCCCTTGAACAGGGCGATGGTCATCTCGTCGAGGAAGGCGCCGTGGAGGAAGCGCCAGCGCTCGATCTGGCCCGGCGCCGTCACGATGCGCGGCTGACGGATTCCGTTGAGAAGGTTGGTCTGCTTCTGAGCCGTATCACCGAGCGTGACGAAGCCATTGACTGTGATGTGATCTTCGTCGCAGGCCTGACCGTCCGCGAGCGGCTCGTAGGTGAGCGGCGGTGTGCTGATCAGGAAGATCCGCTCTTTCGCGTCCTTGATCCCGGGGAGCTCGTCGACGGGGCCGCGCACGATCCACGCACCCGTCGCTCCGGACGCGACCTGAATCGCGGTGCTGCCGTGAATATGTGGGTGGTACCACTGCAGGCCCTCGTGGTGAACGCCGTCCTCATCGATGTCCCAGCGGTGCTGCTTGCCTTCGCCGGGCTCGATACGGCTGAGCACATCGTCGGCGTAGTAACACTCGCGCTTCCCGTCGGTCTCGCCTGACGCGCACGCTCGGCAGTCGAGTCCGTCGGCCTCAACGCACCCCCCACCCGTCGCGTAGTCGGGGCGTACGTGCGAGCCGTGCGCATGGAGGTTGGTGGCGTTGAAGTTGAAGAAGTGGCAAGCGCGCCCATCCTCGAGCGTGCACTTGCACGTCATGTCCATGGCGTGCCCGGCGCCGTGGGTCGGCTCACAGGTCATGCCCATATCGTCCACGCACGTGCAAGTCTGCGCGGACAGCGATTGATAATCGTCCTTGGTGAACTTGTTGCGAATACTCACGCGGACTTTGCGGGCTTCACCGCCCTTCTGAGCAGGCGTCTCGATGGTGGGACCCGGGAACATGCCGTTGTACGCACGGCCGCAGTGGCGCTTCCCGTCGATCATGAACTCCGTCGGACCAAGACCGAGTTCATGTACACCGTCTGCGTTCGGTTCGAGCTTGGGCGGGTTCTTGAAGGTCTCTTGGACGCACGTGCCGTCCTTCAACGCGAAGCAGCCGGCCGGCGTGGCGCTATCCGGCGCGGTCGTCGTGTCGGCGCCAGTGGTATCGGAGCCGGCCGTGTCCACCCCCGCTGGGTCGCTGGTCGACTCCGACTCCGAGCACCCCACCGAGATCCCGGCCACCATCAACGCGAAACCCACCGCTCCGCGCGCGAGCCGGCCCACGCGGCTCGACGTCCAGATCCACTTGTTTCGATTCTGCATGGAACTCACACCCGCTTCCTTCGAGCGTGCGTCCATAGACGCAGACCGCTCGTGTCGACATGGTCCGCCGGCAGGTGGAGCGCGATTTCAAACCGAGCGCTGGCCACGAGACCGGACGACGGACCGGAATCTTGATTCAGCGTGGACCTTAGCAGCGTCTACGGTGCTTTGTTGGCCGAAACCGGCCACCCGTTGCCCACATTTCGGCCATTGATGCCGGGCCGCTGGAGCGGAGTGTACGAAGCGCGGCGATCAGGGACCCGCGCCGAGCCGGGTCAATGCCGCCTTCACCGCGTCGGCCTGCCTGCACTTCGAGGTCGCACAGAGCCGTAAATAATTACGGTATACGTCGATAGCCTCATCGCGCCGCCCGTCGGCTTCGTACGCCTTCGCGAGCCCGAGATAGGTGTCCCGGTAGCCTGGGTTGCGGCGCTTGGCCTCCTGGAATCGGACGATGGCCTGACTCGCGTTGCCCATGCTCAAGTGGATCCAGCCCATCTTCGCAATCGGCTCCACGGTCTTCGGGTTCAGAGACGCCGCGCGCTCGAGCGCCGCAAGCGCACCCGCGAGATTGCCACTCTTCTGTGCCGCGCTCGCTTCGCTGATGGCTGTGTCGTAGGGGTCGGCGCCTTCCGCCGAGGGCGGGTTTGGCTCAGCGACCTTGGGCTCCACCACCTTCGGTTCGGCCACCTTCGGCTCAGCGACCTTGGGCTCCGCCGCTTTCGGTTCGGTCACCTTCGGCTCAGCGACCTTAGGTTCCGCTACCTTCGGCTCAGCGACCTTGGGCTCCGCCGCCTTCGGTTCCGCGACCTTGGGGTCTACCTTGGCCAGGGTCGGCGTCGCCGTGTCGATCGCGGACAGCGCACCTCTCCGCGTCTCGATCTCAGTGGGCCGTGCAAACTCGGCCGCCTTCGGCTCCGGAGCAGTCGCCACATCGTGCGGCTCGACGGGCGCGTGAGCCTTTGGACCTGGAGCGCCCTCGGACGGCGCCGGTGTGGCCGCTGGGGCCGGTGCCACGACCTTGCCCACCTCGGGAGTCGCTGACTCGGCCTGGGAAGGGCTCTCTCGAATGACGAACCACCAGGTCGCGAAGCCGGCACCACTGAGGGCGAGGAGCGTCGCCGCAAGCAACCACAGCCGCTTGGGCGGTGGCGGTACCGATGCGATGACGGCCTCAGGCTCCAAGAAGGGGACGGGCGTCGCCGTTCGGGCCACTCGCATGTCCGGTAGTCGCATCTGAAGCGTCGAGCCGATGAGCTCCGATTCGTCGGGTGGCGACTCCCGTAACTTCTGGATGTCACTCGCGCTTCCGACGGGAGCCAGGTCGTCTCCGGCAGTCCAGGGTCCCAAATCGGCCTGCCCCTCGGATCGCGCAGCCTGGGGAGACGACTCGGCCGGCGCCGATTCGCCATAGGCGCTCGCAAGGTAGTCGCTGAGCTCGCTCGTGCTGGGGCCGAGCGATTCGGGAACAGGCAACGGGACGGGGGCGAGCGGGGCGAGGATCTCGGGCTCAGGTGCCGATTGCGGCGCGGGGGCGTCCACAGACGACGCCTTGAAATCGCCGAAGTCCATAGCGAGTCCGGCGCGAATCTCGGCCAGGGAGAGGTCCTGAAGCGTCGAGTCGATGCCGCTCCCGTTCGGCCCGCCGGAGTCGGGCTCATCGAGTGCGGCGGGCTCGGGCGCGTCGCTCCCCGAACTCGGCGCCGACGGCTCGTCCACGGGTGGGGGCTCGGGAGGAGCCGGCACGTCGGGTGGGAGCTCGGGCGGTGGCAGCTCGGGCGGTGGCAGCTCAGGCGGATCCGACGACGCCATGGCGGTGAGCGCCGGTGGTACATGGCCGCCGGCCGTAGCGCCCTTCAACGCCTCCACGCGTTCGAAGAGTCCTACCAGCTCCGGAATGGCCGTGATCGGCCGCCAAGTTCGACCGTTTCGAGAGATGGCGTCGTCGAGGCTGACGACCCCATCGACGACCCAGCGCTGGAAGACCCGAAGGTTGGGAAACTGCAGCGCAGTACCGTCGGCCTTGCGCACCTGCCACCGCGGCGCCCCATCGCGCGCTGTCGCCCCGTCACCTAGTGCGTCACCGTCGTCAGGGAGCGGCGGCGGAGCACGGCCGTCGATGAGGGCCGAGGCTGTCTTCGAGCGGCCCCGCACGCGGAACACGGCGCCGCAGGTGAGGCAGGCGACGCGGACGGCCTCGCCTGCCGTCGGGGCCTCCGCGAGGGTCTGTGGGGCGTTGCAGCGTGGGCAGCGAAGCTCGAGCATCGCCTAGAAACTGAAGCTGAGGTCGTAGAAACCGAGAAGGTACATGCCGAAGTACACGCCAGCGCCGCCCACGATCATGCCGGCAGCCATGAAACCGAGGCGCGCGCCCCATCCGGCTGACGCGGGGGCGGCCCCTTCGCTGGCTCGACGTGGCGCTACCGTCGAGTCCGAGGGCCGCGGCCGCTCGTCTGTGACCGATATCGCGCGGCGTTCGCCCGTGGTCTGCGGCTTCGTCGGACGGGCGCCCGCTCGTGTCGTAGGCGCGGGAGCGCGCGTAACCGCTTGAAGGCCCGTCGCGGTGCGCGCGGGCGCTTTCGGATCACGCTTGGCAATGGTGGACGGGCCCGCGACGCTCGGGCCGCTGCCGCCCGCGGGCGCGGGTTGAGCCGCCGGCTTGCCTTCCGACGCCGCTTCGAGCGCGGCCATGGCCTCGGTCTCGCCAGCGTACTTCGCCTTGAAGTCGCCGTACGACTTCCAGTTCAGGCCGTCGACCGACACCATCGCGTGCTTCTGCGGACTGAGGCCATCGACCCACCGGATGA
Source organism: Myxococcales bacterium (assembly GCA_018780435.1). Taxonomy (GTDB): domain Bacteria; phylum Myxococcota_A; class UBA9042; genus SXOO01. The sequence goes on along the minus strand of JADMJS010000152.1, from coordinate 750 downwards.
GCTTCTCCGCGCTGAAGAAGCAATAGGTGAGTCCAGAGTCGCTCTTCACACGCCAGACTCGAGACTCGCCCATGCCCGCCATGTCCGACATGTCGGTTAGTTGAGTGCCGTCGCCCTCGGCGCCGCCCGTGAGCGAAACGGAACGGGCGGGAGGGGGCGGGACGGTGCCTTCGTCGCCGAGCGACATGGCGTCCATGGGGAGCGGCTCGAGCTGCGCCGCGGACGGCATGGCGCTCGGCGCGCGGGTGGGCGCGGCAGGCCGCACCTCTGACGCCGCGCGTTGTGGGGGTGGTGCTGGCTTTGGGGGGGGCTTGGAGGTGGCTGCTCTTGCCGCGCTTGGGGCCGCGGTCTGCAACGTGGCATCCCCGCCGTCACCAACGGGCTGAACGAAGCCACAGTGCGGGCACGTGACGAGCCCGCCGGGGTCGGTGTCCCCCTCGAAAGAGGTCCAACAGGAGATGCAGATGTACTCGCCGCTCGAACTCAACGCGCACCCTCACCGTTTGGGCAGCCCGGCCGTGGTCCGCTAGGACCATAGGGGCTGATCTGCTCACGGATGACCCGAGTCGGCGCGACGCCGCCCGGGCCGGTTCTCCACAGGTCGCGATCGCCACGCACGAAAGCCGCCCTGCACCCGCCCAACCCGCGACGTTAGCACGGCCATTCCGCAGTTGGAAACGCCACCCGTGCAGCCTCAGGCGAGATCGGCCATGGGCCGACTCGAGCCCCTGCGTCGTCCCCACGGGGAAT
>JADMJS010000706.1 GCA_018780435.1 Myxococcales bacterium | reverse complement strand
ACTCGATCGCCGACTTGTCACCTTCTTCGCCATTTCACACCTTCAGGCCCAGAGGCGGCCCACCCGGGGGACCTGAATGGTTACCATTGGGTCTAAACCGGAAGATGAGACAGGCATAGATGCAGAAACTCCTCCCACCCTCCTTGCGCCAGCCCATCGTCGAGTGCGGACCCTTCCTGGTAGTGGACGGCACCTTTCCGGGCGCAAGCGTCGAGTGTCAGGTGTCCGGCTCATCGGTACAGCAGATTGCCGTCTCGGACGTAACTGTAGTCGGGTTGGATCCGATCAAGCTGGTGCCAAACGCCTCAATACGTACTCGCCAGCGTCTGGAGGGAGGGGATTGGTCCAGTTGGTCTTTCGTCACACGGGTGCAGCCCGCAGTGAAGTCGGGACCGCCTGTAGTGCTCGCCGACCATGTGCTTCGTGGGGCGTCGACGCTTCGGGTCGTGGGGTTGGTCCCCGGTGCTAGCGTGACCGTGCGAGCAGCCCCGAACGGCAGTCTGCTGGGTTCCTCTTTCGCCTTTCCGGATGGGACAGCCGGGGTACCACTCACGAGTTGGTCCCAGAAGACATCAAAGCTAGTCATCAACGTCACCAGCTGCTCAGGGGAGGCTCTTGAGTCACTGATTCCGGTCGTTTCCTCGCCGCGAGCACTGGCGGCGCCTCTCGTTGATGGAGCCGTGAGATGCGCGACGCGAATCACGGTCTCGGGTATGACTGCCGGAGCCATCCTGAAGATTTCGCTTTCGGATGGGCAGATCGTGCATTTCCCTACTGAGCCGCGTCAACGGTACCGTCTACCTCGACCTCTCGTCGCTGGGGAGCAACTCACCTGCTGGATGGAATGGTCGAACGGTCTGAAGGGAGCGCAGTCTAAAGTCACAGTCGCTAATTTCTTAGGCGGCCTTCACAAGATTACGCTGGAGCAGCCTCTGTTCGCCGGGGCGACCCAGCTCACGCTTGGGCAGTGGGAGTTCGACGAACTCATTCTAGTCACCGCGTCCGGTGGCCTGGCATCCAGCACACCGACGGAGACACTCGGCGTCGGACTACCGTCGCCGGAGGGCATCCTCGCGCTCCCCCGTCCACTGGTCGCGGGCGAGTTCATCGAGCTCTCCTCATCCATATGCCTACGACGTGGGATCTCGGAACGCTTCAAGGTGAAGCCCAAGCCTGCCAAGATCGCCAGCCCCAGGATAGCGGAGCCGGTTCTCGATGGTGCCTTTGCGGTCTTCGTGTTCGAGTGCGAGCCTGACTCGACCGTAGTGGTCACCGTCGACGGCGCGTTCGTTGGCTCCGCGACCGCGGGAAGCGACGGGTACGCTACGGTCCCAGTGTCGCCGTCACTTGGAGTGGGATCGCGCGTCGCGGCTCAGTGCCAGTTCGGGAACATGTCGTCATTGCCGGGCCCTCGCGTGCGCGTACGCGCGTTGGCGCGCCTCGCGACTCCGGTGATCCCCGCGGCAACCTATGACACGGAGACGTCGCTCTTGATCGTTGGCGTGGCACCAGGAGCATGGTTGACCGTCTGGGACGCTGAGGGCCGCCCCTTCCGTGAGGTACGTGCTGCAGAAACAGGCGTTCGAATATCGGTACCGCCTCTCGGCATCACCACGCTCTCATGCTCCGCTTCGCTTGGCATTTTTCGAAAACACTCGAAGGTCGCGCAGACAATTACAGACCCCGGCCTTGAAGAAGACTTCTCAGAGGTGAAGGTCGGCATCTTCCACTTGCCAACGCCGGTCGCCGTACCCATCCCCGACGACGTTGATTTCGAAGGCGGCACAGGTGGTTACGACTACACGTTAGGTCTAGATGGCGCGGCGCCAGGTGAGCACATCTGGAGGGGTTTTGTTGAGGGACGTTACTACACCGTTCCGGATGGCGGTGGGAAGGCTAAGCCAGTCTGTGTCATTATCCATGGAGACGACAGCGGTTCGGACGTGGTCTTCTCGTTGAGTCCTGTAATGGCCTATGAAGGAGAATCATTTCTACATCCGATCGAGGAGTATGTGTCTAATCATGTATCTGATATCTTGGGCCATCTTGGGCTGGCAGAAGTCGGTGAGCTCGGGCGCATAGCCAATGCGACTCAATCGGGAATTTCGACCGCTTGTCTTGGCTATGACACCATCGGCATTAGACTGGCGAAAGCAGGATGTGTCGTTCTCTCGCTGAACGCAACAGGGGCTACCACAGCCGGGATAACCGTAGTTGGTGGGAACAGTCTGTCGCTTAATTGCTCTACGTTGTTCGTGGAGCTTCTCAACTCATCACTTCTCGCACTGCGGAAAGATGGCCTTTGGTCTGCCGGAATTCCCGGAACGACGGCAGATTTCAACAGAACCGTTTTGATTGGGCATTCATGTGGGGGAATTGCGGTCGCAGGGGTTCCTTTCGAGAGTTTGGCTGAGGCGGGGATCAGGTGCGTTGGTGTCGTTGGCCTGGAACCATACCTTGGCGATGTCGGAGCTCAATCCGGATCTAAATCAAATGCGGTTCCGTGCGATGTGTTAATACTGTCATCTAGGGACCTAATGTCCTCTGAAACTACTGATTCGTGCGTCGGGCAAATAGTTGCAAGTGCTACAGCCTCGACGGCCGTGGTTCAGATTCGAAGTGGCGACCACTACTCCTTTAGTGACTACTACTCCTATCTCGGGATAACCAGGAAGAGTTGGGCTGGGGATACCCAGTTGGACTTCCAGAACACCGTTTCTCAGCTGGTTGGGGTGTTCGTTTCGAGTGTCACGGGGCTATCACCCGCCCAACTTTTTGACAGCCAAGCGTCGTTGCCGCCCTCATGCCGTCATGGGGTCGCTGCGGTGTGGGCCCAGCCTCCACAAGCTGCTAGCTTGAGCTACGGATCGATCGACTCTGAGACCGTGCCTGATTCAGATGCCAAGCCAGACAACCTAACATCAATTGGTGCCAACTTTGCCGCTGAAACGAGCTTCAATCTCCTTGAGGGGCCCGATCAGTTCATTTCCATAGAGTTCACAGAGCAGTCGGCTCGCCTTACCTTCAAGGCGAATCCAGTCGCGCTGGGCATGCTCCGAGCCTTACTAGTATCAACCGGAGGGTCGTACAGTCACGTTTGCTCTCGGAGCAATATTCATGTGATGCTGGAGGTTTCCTCAGGCGGTCAAGCTCGGCACTTCAGGATTCGGCTCAGTGACTTCAATCGCGTTGGTCAAGACGAGTTCGACAGCCTGAACAATCCCGCCATTCCGAAGCGACTTATATTTGAATCGGATGCAGTACATTCTTCTAGTGTTCGGGCGATAGCTGAAGCTCTTGGACTCACGCAGGGAGAGGAGTCAGCCCACATCTCGCTTCTGCTCCAGCGTGGAGTGAATTCGTGCTCTCAGCTCAAACTTGGTCCAATAGTCATGACTCTAGACCAGGGGTGACCTGTGAGATGGCTCCTTTCATGTAGCCTCAGGCAATCGACGTGGTCATGCGGAGAGCCGTGCGTCAAAGCAAAATCCAACGAACGATCTACGAATGAAGAACGGAAGTGAATGATGGTCGAAAATTTGATGGTAACAGCTTGCTTGCTGTTGACATGCTGCGCCGAACCGAGTGATGTGCCGCTCGAAACATGCGCCAACGACACCGCCGAATTCCATTCCAGTCTTCACTCATTCTCCAGCCTGCGGGGCGGCAAGCTGAATTCCAGCAAGGCTGGGTCGGTGGAATTTGCGTTGGGGTCAACAGGAATAGCTAGCACAGCCAGTGGCTGGTTGGAACTCACGGGTCCATTGGAGTGCTTCGGTGACCATAAGGTGTCAGTTAGATGGACAGCAAGAGTTACAGGGGGAGAGGCAAATCACGGTGAAGTTGTGCTGCCGAAAATCTGTAGATTAATAGTTGGTAAGTCATGCTTCCATGGCTTTACCGTTTCGATGTATAACAACGGCTTTAAACCGTCGGGGTTCAGTGAAATTACTTACCAGATTCGCGCCGGCGATGTATATTCACGGCTGAACGAAGACACCGGCGTGATTTATACTGGCATTAGCTACACGCATGAACTGACCTTGCCCGAAACCGTCGTCGTTCGCCTGGTGGAGCCGGCGGCGCGAAACTGGAGATGGGCTGATTGAGAGCACATGCGCGAAATGGGCGACCGCCTGGGGGTAAATCGTGTGCAGATCCGTGGTGCCTCGCTTCATCCCGCAGTTCTCCGCCATGTCGCCTTCCGATGCATCTACTCCGCGGCATTCGACGAACTGGTAACCCACTCCACCGACACTGACAGCTCCGGCGCCCCACACGAGTTCATGATCGACTTCGGGCCCCATCGGCGCTCAACGGTGAGGGCGTGCGACGCACTGGCAGCACCGAGCGTCACGTTCCAGCAGTCGTTGCCGTCACCCCGCGCCATCGCGGTGAGCGAGACATCATCCGGCCCGTGGAGCCCGAGCGACTGACGGAGGTGGAGGTCGGCGGCCTGGGCCGGTGCAGACAGCGTGCTTCGGCCGCGCAGCGTCGCGAGGTCGTAGAGGCGGCCCGCCTCGATGGCGTCGGCGAAGGCGAGCGCGTCGGCGGGGCTCAAGCGCCCGTACTGGTAGCCGTCGGGGAGCGCTACCGCCGTGGCGGCGAAGCGGTGGCCGCCGAGGTGGGTGGATTGCCAGAGGTCGGGCGTTACGGCGCCGCCGGTCGGCCAGCGCGCCGCAAGCTCGCGGTAGAACGCGAGGCCGTGTTCGGCGCAGCAGCGGTCGCGTTTGCCGTGGGTGCAGACCAGGACGAGTGGGCGGGGGTCGAGCTCGACGCTGGACGGCGCTTGGCCCTGGAGCCACGCGGCGATGTCGAGGTCGAGCGCGGCTCGGAGGCCTGAGAGCGTGAGCCGCTCCGTCGGTGCGCCGGCACGGGCAACCAGGATACGAACGGCCTCAGAGCTGGCCGTCCCGGCGTTTTGCTCCTGGCGCACGAGCTGCGGGCGCACCTGCGCGCTCCGAGGGGCGGCGGCGTTGGCCTTCGCGACGGCGGCGAGGAGGTGGGCGCGGACGTCGTCGTCGATTGGGGCGTCGTCGAGGCCCTTCTTGCCCCAGCCGCCGTCCTGCTCGATGAGGAGCCAGGTGGCGACGTTCTCGACGGCGGTCGCCGCGAGGGGCTCGTTTGCGGTGAGGGAGGACAGGGTGCAGGTGTCGCTCATGGGGTGGGCTCGGCGCTGGGCTTTGGGCGGGGCGGTCGGAGGGACTTCGGCTTCGGCGCTTTTGCCGGCACCTTGGCCTTCTCCGGCACCTTGGCCTTCTCCGGCACGCTCGCGAACGAGCAGATGGGGCATCCGGCGGGCTCGTGACCCCGCGCGGGGCAGTACTCGCGGCCGAAGAAGATGATCTGGAGGTGGAGGCGGTTCCAGTGCTCCCGGGCGAAGGTGGCCTTCAGGTCGGCTTCGACCTTGTCGACGGAGGCGCCGTCGCTCAGGCCCCAGCGCACCGCCAGGCGGTGGATGTGGGTGTCGACGGGGAAGGCCGGCACGCCGAAGGCTTGCGACATGACCACCGAGGCGGTCTTGTGGCCGACGCCGGGGAGGGCTTCGAGCTCTTCGAACGAGGCCGGGACCTCGCCGTCGTGGCGTTCGAGGAGCAGCTCCGCCATGCGCTTCAGGTTCTTCGACTTCGTGGGGGCGAGGCCGACTTCGCGGATGGCGGCGTGGATGGTCTCGACGGGGAGCGCGGCCATCTTCGCGGGAGTACCGCCCTGGGCGAAGAGGCCGGGCGTGACCTGGTTCACCTTCTTGTCGGTGGTCTGGGCGCTGAGCGCGACCGCGACGAGGAGCGTGAAGGGACCCGTGTGGTCGAGCGGGATGGGGACCTCGGGGTAGAGGCGCTCGAGCGTGAGGCGTATGCGCTCGGCCTTCTCGGCGCGTGCGGCCGCCGCCCCCTTCTGCGCTTTCGTGAGCGCGGTCACCGGCCGCCCCGGGCCGGCTTCTTCGGCGCCGGCTTCTTGGCGCCCGGCTTGGCCTTGCCGTCCGTCTTACCGGTCTTCTTGGCCGGTTCGTCTTCGGGGAAGGGCGCCTTGGAGCCGGCCGGCTGGTCGTCGGCCGGCGCGTCACCGGCCGGGCTGTCGTCGTCGGGCTGGGCGCTCTTGCCCCCGCCGTTCGGCGCCCACTTCGGGTCGCGCGGCGCCTGCTCACCCTTCTCGCGCCACTCCTTCACGTGAGTCTCGTCGACGACCGGCACCCACCGCGGACGCAGGATCTTGGAGCCCCAGCGGGTCTGGGTGTAGGGCGGGAGGCGACCGCGTTCGTAGGCCTCGTCGTAGCCGTAGGTGTCGGTCAGGAACTTCGGCAGGCCCTCGTCCGAGGCGTCCACCGTGATGTATTCCGTGAGGAAGTCCACGGGCTTACGCAGGGGCATGGCCTTCTGCATCTTCACGAGCGCGAGCGACTTGTCGATCTCGGCTTCGGGGTAGCCGTCCTTCAGGAGCACCCACTTGGCGAACTTCACCGCTTCGTGGACGCGCATGCAGCCGTGGGAGAAGGCGCGGCGTTCTTCGCGGAAGAGCCAGGGCTTGTCGGTGTCGTGGAGGTAGATGGCGTTGGTCTTCTCGAGCAGGAACTTGACCTTGCCGAGGACGTTGCCCTTGCCTTGGCCTTGGACGTAGACCTGCCGCCCGTCCGGGAGGGTGCGGGAGCCGATGTTCTTCTTCGAGAGGTAGTCGGCGTCTTCTTCGAGCTTGCCGACGACTTCACCCTTGGCGACACGCTCCGGGAGGATCCAGGTGGGGTTCACGAGAACCTCGTACATGCGCGAGGTGAGGATCTTCGTGCGGTTGATGTGGCCCTGAATGAGCTGGACCTTGTCGTCGTCGAGGCGGTTGGTGCCGACGATGACCTTGTTGCGCAGGATGAGCTTGCCGCCCTCCACAGCGGTGAGCTCGTAGGCCGGGATGTTGGCCTTCATGTAGTAGTCGCCCATCTCGCGCACCCGCGTCTCACGGAGTCGCTGGAGGGCGAGCTGGAGCTGGTCGCGACGTCGTGTGATCGGCACGTTGAGCGACACGATGGTCTCGCCGAGGACGTTGCCTTCGACGTCGGGGAGCTCGTGGTGGCGCTGGAACTGCTTCACGGCCGCCATCACGTCGTCGTCGTACTGCCCGTCGATCTCGCCGGTGTAGTAGCCCTCGCAGGCGAGGCGCTCTTGCAGCTTCTCGACGGACGCGCCCTTCATGCCGACGCGGAGGCGCGCGCCGGTGGGGAGCGACTTGCAGCCGCCAGCGGCCGCGACCTCGCGGTAGCGCTTGTAGGCGCGCTTCAAGGGCTCCCAGGACGGGTGCGGCGGATCGAGCACCGCGGACACGCCCGCGGCGCCCACCGCGTGCAGGGCCTCGAGGGCGAGGTCGCGGACCTGCTTCTGTAGGGCACGGTCGCGCCCGACGTCGTCTTCACCGACGAGTCGGAAGGGCCCGGTGAGCTTCAGGACCCGGTAGTCGAGCACCATGCGGACGAGTGCGCGCCCGAGGTGCGCTTCGAGCGCGGCGACGTCGGCCTCGGCGGCGCTCCAGGTGGTGAGGCGGTTCTGGAGATCCTGTGCGCCGTAGCCGAGCGGTGAGACGGCGTCGTCTTCGAGCTGGGCGACGCGGTCCGCGAGGATACGCCCGATGGGCGTGAGGCCCGTCGGCGTGACGAGCGCGCCGGTGCCAACGGCCTGGTGGATGGCGACGCGGACGTCTCGAAACCACTTGTCGGCCTTCACAGCCTCTTCGAGGGCGGGGCTCAGGCCCTTTTGGGCTTCGGGCGCGACGTCGAGGGTGGGGATGGTGTCCGCTTCGGCGCTGACCTTCGGGTGGCCCGGGGCGTCGTCGTCGGCGATCGAGGGTTCGCGGACGCGCTTCTCGGCGACGGGCGCGGGGGCGGGCGCAGCCTGAGCGGCGGCCGCCTCAACCGTCGGGCTGCCGGCGACGGCCACAGGGGCGGCCGTCGGTTGCTTGACCACGGAGGGGCGGCCGGCGCGATTCTCCGTGACGACCAACTTCTCGCGCTTCGGCGGGCCCTCGGTTTCCGCCTCTCCGGACTTGGAGAACGCGAAACCACCGACGGTGCCGCCGATGACGACGCCGGCGACCAGGGCCGCGGCGGCGCGCTCGAGGCCAAGGCCGCTCAGGAGTTCGAGGATTCGTTCGCGCATTCGGCTACTCCGTAGGGCTGGACACCGGCGCGGTGTCGCTTCGGGGGAGCGGGGGTCGGCCCCCGCCCGCAAGCGCATGTCCCGAAGAGCGAGGGTGCCCCGCTCGCAAGCGCACCAGATACCCGACGGATGGGCCGTTGGCGAGCCCGAACCCGAGATCGCGCGCATCCATCCAAGTCACATGACCCGCCAGAAAGTCCTCGAGTCCGGCATCGATGTCACGTTCACCCAGGGGAGCCGGTGCCCCAATCGCCGGCGATAGGGGCTGGGTTGTGGATGGCCGTCCTCGCGTCCATCCGCCGAGTCCCGACCTGGTCTTCGATTTCGAGCGCGGGCACGGCCGCGTGGCTTTTCCGAAGGGGTGTCGCATGAGCGTTGAAGACGTGAGTCCAGGGCGGCAACGGATCCGCAGCGACGCGAAGCTCTCTGCGGGCGAGCAGGACCGCCTCGTCCGCGATTTTGCCTCGCTCATCGTCGACATCGCGCGCCGGGTCAGCCGCCGCATCGGCCACTCGGCCGACGTCGACGATCTCGTGTCGGAAGGCACCATTGGGCTGTTGCAAGCGGCCGAGCGCTACGACGTGAACCGTCAAGTGAAGTTCGAGGCCTACGCGTCCACCCGCATTCACGGCGCGATGCTGGACTACCTCCGCCACCTCGACCCGCTGAGCCAGCGCCGCCGCCGCGAAGCGAGCCGGGTTCGGCGCGCCGAAGAGCGGCTCTCGGCCTCGCTCGGCCGCCCGGCGACCTCGGCCGAGGTGGCGCGCGAGCTCGCGATGCCGCTGAGCCAGTACCTGCGCCTCATGGCCGAGTTTGCGGCCCAAGGCGCGACGTCAGAGTCCGACCTGCTCGTCGAGCTGAAGAGCGAGACCCCGAATCAAGAGGAGCATTTGGCTGGCATCGAGGACCAGTCCGCGCTGCGCCGGCACGTGGAAGCGCTCGGGACGCGCCACCGCCAGGTGCTGCTGATGGTCTACTTCTACGACTTCTCGCAAAAGGAGGTCGCCAAGGTGCTCGGCGTCAGCGAGCCACGCGTCAGCCAGCTCCGGAAGGAGGCCGTGGAGCGCCTCCGGACCGCGACGGCCGGTCTCGATGCCTACGCGCTGGCGTGCTGAGGCCTACCGCGAGCGGGAAGGACGCGTGACGCTGGCGCTGGCTGCGCTCGGCTGATAGCGTCTCAGGGATGGACGACCAACCCCTCCAAGAGCCCATTCGTCGCCGAGTTGGCGGCGACCTGCAGCGGCTCCCGCCCCTGCAGCGGCTTGAGATGTTGCGACGCAACGCGCTGATGCTTCGCGGCGGTGCCTGGCGTCCGCCGGAGGACGATGGAACCCTCGTTCGAAAGGTTGTTGGTTCTCCTCGCTGACGCGGGCGTTCGCTTCGTCGTGGTCGGTGGGGTCGCGGTCACTCTCAACGGTTACGTCAGACTCACGGAAGACGTCGACGTCATCGTCGAGTCCAGTGACGTCAACATCCTGCGACTCATTGCGGCACTCTCGGGGTGGGGTGAAGGCTACGCAGCCGAGCTGTCGCTAGCGGACTTTCCCGACGAGGAGGGGGCAGTACGGGTCGTGGAGGAGACCGAGTCCTGCCAGATCGACATCTTCACCGTGATGTCGGGATTCCATTACGTCGACCTCGTGGCGGATGCTGGGACCTTCACGCTGCGGGATCATCCGATTCGATTCGCGTCGAAGCAGGCCCTACTAAGGTTGAAGTCCAACTCCGTCCGGGAGAAAGACAGGATCGACGCGCTCGCGCTTCGACAGCTCCTCGATCGCGAACGTAAGTAGGGACTGTCAGCCGAACACCGCCTGCGCGATCGCGGGCAGCAGCATCGGCATGAGCGTCCACACGAGCACGAGCGCGCCACAGAGCTGAGCGACCGCGTGCGGCGCGCGTTCGCCGTGGATGCCGAGCGCGGTCGTGGCGCCGTGGCCCATGACGTGGAACGCGAAGGGCATGGCGAGGAGTGGCGCGATGGCGGTCACGTAACGTACTGGAATCAGACCGATTACGCTCACGACCAAGATGGGGGCGACCGAGTAGGCCGCGAACGCGATGGCGCGCTCCAAGGTGGCGTTGCCGCCTTTGGCCGTCGCGATGGTGACCGCGGCGAAGGCGAAGACCCAGATCCCGGCGAAGGAGGTGAGGAAGGTGGTGATGAGGATGCCGAACGCGGCGCCGAGGCCCTTGCCGATGAGCGTCCCGACGAAGGCGGCGAGCGCTTGCATGCCGACGAGGACGACCATGTGGGGAAATACCACCTCCTTCACGGGCGGCATCGTGGTGCCGAGGTCGGCCCAGAAGGCTTGCGGGCGCAGGATGACCTTCACGAGGCGCGAGAGGAAGGTCTGAAACTCGCGGCCCGGGGCCGGCGCCTTGGCGGGGACGGATTCGGACATAGTCAGCGAGCTCCTTCGGCGGAATCGATGAGGATGGACTTCCAGCCCTTGAGGACGAGGCACTGCTTCAGGGACTCCACCGCGGCGTGAGTGCCTTCGGTCGGGTTGATGTAGACCGGGCTCTCGGGGCTGGCGCGGCTGGCGATCTGTTCGCAGATGCCGGAGCAGAGGCCGGGTTTGTCGCCTTCGCCCGTGAAGGCGCAGCGATCGCCGAGCACGGTGACGCGCAAAGGGCCTGTCTCGGGTTTCTCGCCCGATGGGGGTGGCGTCGTGGCCGCGGGCGCCGCCTCGGACGCCTTCGGGGCCGGGCCGAACCCGCCGCCGAGGCCGAAGTCGCGGAGGAAGTAGCCGAGGGCGATGATGGCTAGGACCACCACGAGCGCGATGATCTTGCCTACTTTCGAGCCGCTCTTCTTCGGCTGTGCGCTGGAGTCCGACATCGGCACGTCACCTCGGCTGTGAGCGATCACATGGGCGCGGCCCCATGTCCAGCCCACGTTCTTCGAGGTAGACGGTGCGGTCCTGCACGCGGCTGCGGATGTAGCGTTCGAGCTTCTCACCGCTCTTGTACGTCGCGCTCCCGGCCTGGCGGACGACCGCGATGGCGCTGCCACCCTTGGTCTCTTCGAGGGCCTGAAAGAGCGCGTGGCCGTCGCCGCGGGCCCAGTCGTCGAGCCCGGTCGATTGGGGCGGCATGTTCCCGCAGCCCCGCCACGCGGACGTGCGCGGGTCGAGCCGGAAGCAGCAGTGGTTGTCCGGGACGCCGAAGGGCTCGGTCGGGACGCCGGCGAGCTCGATCTCGACCACCGTGTTGCGCTTCAAGAGGTGCGCCAGGACGCTGTCGACTCGCTCGCCTTCGGGCGTGGCCTTCATCTTCTCGCGCATCGTTTCGCCGTCGCGGACCAGGAGCTCGACCCGGCGTTCGGTCTCTTTCAGCTTCTCGGCAGTGGCCGCGCGTTCGGTCTCGGCGCGCGTGCGCTCGTCCTTCAGCGCATCGCGTTCGTACTTGAGAGCGGCGACGGCCTTCTGTGCCTCCGTGACTTGGCTCGCGGCGCTCTCGGCCTGCTCGACGGCGGTCGCCGCAGCCGAGCTCGCCTTGGCCACGGCGTTCGCAGCCGCCTCCGTCGCGGCCGCGATCTCCGACTTCACGTCGATCTCCTGGACAGTCGCAAACGTGAACGTCACCGTCATCATGACGTCGAGGAGCGGCAGGAGATCGACCGGGCGGGAGCGGCGCTTCACGGCTCGGTCGGTGGATCCGGGGTTGGCTCGGGGCGCGGCGATCTCTGCGAGAGCGAGCCGAGGAGGCCGTCGCGGACGTCGCGGTTGGCGCGCGCGAGGAGGGTCTCGATGGAGCCGCCGACCCAGCCGATGCCGAGCGCGCCAATGAGGCCCCAGAGCGTCGTCCCGAGCGCGATCGGGAGGCGAGAGCGGAAGAGGTCGAGGTTCGAGGGGTCGGCAGCGACCAAGGAGGCCACAGTACCGAGGAGGCCGAGGTGGACGGCGATCTGAGCGAAGCGATCGACCCAGATGAAGCGATCTTGCAGCAGCACGAGCCCGCGCGCGGGGGCTTCGGCCGGCTCGCCCGCCATGAGGACAGCGACCTCTTCGAGCGCGATCTCGACCACGGGTGCGGCTTCGAGGCGGCGACGGATGGGGTGCGACTCGGGCAGGTCGGCGGCCACCGACCGCACGGCGCGGGCGGCCCCACCGAGCTCGGCGAGGCACCGCTTGCCGCCTTCGAGCCAGCGCCAGGACACGATCCCCATCGCGATGACGGCGGCGAGGACGAGTAGGCTGCCGAGGCCGAAGAGCGCTTCCACGATCATGGCGCGGAGAGTGGCGCCTGCATGCGGGGCTGTCGAGTTTCCGGGTCGAAGGACCCGCTGGCTACTCGACGCACTCGACGTCGTCGAGGGGGCAGCGAAAGCGGACGTGCAGATGGTCGTCATGGCCGGGGACGTGTTTGATGACGTCGCCGCCGCGGCTCTCGAAGAGCTTGTCGAGCGCTTCGTCCGTGAGGCCCCGTGAGGCGGCTTCGGACTCGAGCGCGGCGTGCAGTCGGCGGTCGATGAAGAGGTAGCGCACGGCGCCGGTTCTCAGCAGCACCTCGAAGAAGGTCCAGGTGCGAATCACGTCGAGCTCGCGCGGCGGCAAAGAGCCAAACGATTTCAGGGTTTTGCCGCTGGCGGCATAGAGGCCGACGTCGGCGTCTCGACCGGTTTGGTGGCTCTTGTGAGGGCGCAGCCGCCCGCCTTCTTCCGCGCTGATGTCGCCGATGAGCACGTCGGGCCCGTCCGGGTGCGACACGTGGACGAGGTAGGCGGCGAGCTGGAGGAAGGTGACGGTCTCGTCGGTCCCCCATGGGTTGCGACCGGTGCAGCGGAATCCGGTCCCCGTCTTCGGCATCGGGACCGCGTTTCGAATGCCGCCGGCATTCGGGGGGCCGTACGACTCGGAGATCGAGTCCCAACGGGCGGTGTAGCGCCGGCCGTTGGGTGCGAGGATCTCGACCTTCTGCTGGCCCGACTCGACCTGAACCGGCTTCACGTCGAGCCCCGGCAGCTCAAGGGCGGGGCTCGATGACGGCGAGTAGACATCGGACAGGTAGCGGCGCGGGCGTGAACGGGTCGTGCCACACGCGGCCACGAGCAGGGTGGTCGCGACGGCGAGCAGGACGAAGACCGGGGGCGTGGACCGCACCTCGGCAACGTAACGCGAGATCGGGGTGAGTGCCGAGAACGTGGCCGAAGTGGGCGTCGTCAGCCCCGCCCCTCCTCGGTGGGCTCCTCTCTCCGGTCCAGTATTCGCGCGAATCGGCCGCCCATCGCACCGACCTCGAGCACCTCGATGGGCCGATCGAAGCGAGCTGCATGTCGAGGGCACACGCCACGGCCCGGTCCGGATCGTCCTCGCGCCAGACCGGCGCACCGAAGAGAACCAGCACGCCGTCTGCGATGATGTTGTCGACGGTGCCCTTCCAGCGATGGACGACGGCCATGACCGAACTGAAGTAGACGTTTAGCATCTGCACGACCTGTTCTGCCGTGAGGCGTTCGCAGCGGCTCGTGAAGCGCGGATGTCGGCGAAGAGCACGGTGACGACGCGTCGTTCGCCGCCTAGAGACAGCGCCTGCTCGGAGTCGAGGACCGCGTCGAAGACGTCGTCCGACATGTAGCGTCCGAAGACGCGCCGGATGAACCGGTTTCGGGCTTCGAGGCGCTCTGTGCGTTCAGCGACGCGCTCCTCGAGATTGGCGTAGAGGCGTGCGTGATCGATGGAGGTCGCGATTTGACCGGCGAGACGGCAGCGAGCGCTCCATCGATCTGTCCTTTGTGACCGGCGCGTTCTGCGAGTTCTCGAACATGGCCGAGCTTTGGACGGGCGCGGTCAAGGGTCGCAGCCGACTCCTCGGATGGCTCTTCGGGAAGAGCTCGCCGACTCAACGTCGCGAGGCTGCACTCACGGGTCTCCGGCGTGCTCCGAGCAGCTATGCGGCGCTGTCCTATCACACCCAGACCGTTCGGTTTTGGGTCGACCGACGGGGCCTTCGTCGGCTCGTGCGCTATCGCATCGTTCCGGCCGATCCGGAGCCGGTCGAGCCGGGTCTGATCAGCGTCTCCGAGCTCGCCGATCGCGGGCGACTGCCCTCGGACTCGCGTTCGCCGGACTACCTGCGCCGGGAGATTCGCCGGCCTGTCGCGGCCGGGGTCGCAGGCGCGCTCAACGCCGCGCGCATCTACTACTCGGGTTGGGACTTCTCGAAGCGGTCCCTCGAGGCCGACCTGGAGAGTCGCGGACTCGACGGTGCCGGTGTGCTCCCTCACTACTACTACCGCGACGACGCACGCCGTCTCGCGGCGGCCATTGATCCCTTCGTGGAGTCGATGCTGCGCCTCTGGTACCGCACGGACCAGGAGGTCGCCGAGGACTATGAGCTACAAGGCTTCCTGAGCGCCTGCGCGAGCAAGGACGGCGGGGACATCCCCGGTTTTCCCGCTCGGATGACGACGCAGCAAGAGCTCTTTCGACTCATTGCCGACCTCGTGTTCCGCGCGGGTCCGCAGCACGCCGCTGTGAACAACGGGCAGTTCGATGCCTATGGGCGGATCCCCGGCAAGATGGCCGTCGCGTTCCCGAGCGACCACGCGAGCTTCACCGAGGCCGACCTGTGGGAGGCGATGCCCGACACCGAGACGTCGATTGGACAGATGGGCATGGTGTGGGTACTCAGCAGACCGACCATTCGTTCGATCTTACATGCCGGCGAGGCCCCGGCCTTCCACCCGAAGCTGTGCTTCGAAGCCGATGACATCATTGGTGCTTTCAGACGACGCCTGTCGATGGTGTCGTCCGACATTCAGGCCCGGAACGAACGATTGGAGCAGCCCTACGTCTACCTCGATCCCCTGAACGTCTCTCGGAGCACCGACATCTGAGCCCCGGCACCCGAGCCGGGTCTTCTGGTAGTGTCGGCGCGTGGTAAGCGCTCGTCCCAGGCCTTCGCGTGTATCCCTGATTCTGACTGCGACCGTCTTGGTCGGGGTCGGGCTCGTTGCCCTCTGGTGGCGCTCTGGGAGTGCGTCACGCGAAGACGGTCCTGCGTTGCAGCTCGTGACGCCGCGTCGGATCGTGAGCATGCCCGGCTTGCCTGCCCGTTATGCCATCGCCGACCCGGACGCCGGTCGTGTGTTTGAATTCGACGGGGACCGACTCACGGTGTTGGCCGGGACGGGCGAGGCCTGCTCCGAACGATGTTGCGAAGACCACGAGGATGCGACTGCGACCCCGCTCGGCTACCCCTCCGATGTCCTCGCGCTGCCGGACGGGCGACTGCTCATCGCAAATGCCCGCGCGGGCTGCGTACTCGTCCTGTCGACGTCGGGTGCACTCGCGCCCTTCGCGGGTCGCGGAGGCCTGGGCGGGTCGACCGGGGACGGGGGGCCGGCGGCGTCTGCAACCCTCGACGATCCGGAAGTGGTTGTGGCGTGGCTCGGGCGCGGGTTCCTCATCGCCGAAGCCGGCGGCTGCCGCGTCCGGCGCGTCGACGAGGGCGGCGTCATCTCCACAGTGGCCGGCACAGGGCGCTGCGGCTACGGCGGCGACGGCGGACCGGCGACGCGCGCGATGTTGAGCGCGCCCGCGGGCCTCGCCGTGACGGCCTCAGGGGATGGCTTCTTCATCGCCGACACGGACAACGGACGCGTCCGGCTGGTCGATGCGGCTGGGATCATCTCCACCGTCGCGGGCACTGGGGGCCGGGGCACGCGAGGCGATGGCGGGGTCGCGACGCGCGCCGAGCTCAACGAGCCGGAGGGGCTCCTCGTTCAGGGTGAGACACTCTGGATCGCAGACACGGACAACAGCCTCATTCGGCGGCTCGAGGTCGGCCGGCTCGCGACCGTGCCGCTCATCGCCGCCGATGGGAGGCCGCTGCGAATGCGCTATCCGAAAGCCATCATTCGGGCTGCCATGGCCGAGGGGGTTCAGCTCCTCATCGCCGACACGGACCACGGGCGACTGATCTCAGCCCCGGTCGATGGGCGCGGCGCCCGCGTCTGGTTCGGCGGTGAAGGCGTCGAGGAGCACGACCCTGCCGGCCTGCCGACTGCCGAGCGGGAGCGACGCGCCGAGGTGATGAAGTCGACGGCCTCCCCGGCGAGAGCCGAGCAGTTCCGGGTTCTTACCGACGATCTCGAACTCGACGACTCCGACCGCGCGCTCCGCTGGGAGACGCTCGGACCCGATCCGCAGTTGGGCTTCGAAGCGCTGCTCAAGCGAGCGCGGGTTCGATGACGTCAGCGTCGCCGCAGGGCAGGCGGCTCCCCCTGCAGCGCTTGGTAGCGCTCGATGCTGGCGCGCATGTTCGGCGGGACGGCGAGTGACTCGAGCGTGTGGGTGTCGACGAACGCGCATGTCGTCGTGCCGGTGAAGCAGTGACGGCCACTCTGGTGACCGTGAACGAGGTGCGTTAGCGAGGACCGGCCGAGACGCGAGACCCACACGACCACATCGAGCGCCCCGCGCGGTGTAATCGGCGAATGGAAGTCGAAGGCGAGGTTCACGAAGGGCGTGCCAATGCCGTGATCGAGGTTGATCTGGTACCAGTCAATGCCGAGGCACGCGCGATACCACGCCTCGACGGCGCGTAGGCCCCACCCGGGGATGTTCGAGGTGTACGCAATTTGGGCGGGATCACAGTCGCCCCACCCCACCGTGACGGGGTGGAGGAAGGGCGCTGCGGTCACGGGGTGCGGCTCGTCGAGATCGCGCACTGGTCCTGGCGCGTGGATACCCGGACGGGGTTCGGAGGTGGGGACGGTCACGGCGAGGCTCCTGCGCGCTCTGGCGCACCGGTAGCCTCGCACCGGTAGCCTCGCACCGCTAGCCTCGCCCTGTACCCGGGAGACCTCCAATGGGTCCATGATGTCGGCCTGTCATTCATTACTGCGTAAGTAGGCGGCTTCACTGAGGCTTCATCTCGGCGCCGGTCGACGTGGGCCGTAGGACTGGATCCGCGTCTCCGAAGGACCTGTGGCCAGTGAACGGTCTCACGGGGTTCTGGCACTTTGCGCCCCGCCGAGAAGTCCTGCGCCGCGTCCTTCGGGTAGACGCGGACGAGGTAGGTCGGCGGTGGGGTCTCGTTGCAGCCGACGCAGATGGCAGACGAATCGAGCTTGCCGACGCCCTGTTTGCCGGAGGTGTAGACCTTCGTGCCGTCCTGGTTCATGA
>JADMJS010000089.1 GCA_018780435.1 Myxococcales bacterium | reverse complement strand
GAACACACGGCGACCCTGAACTCGTGTGTTCAATCTCCATTTCAAACCTCAATACACGCTCGCGTCGCTGTTCATGCACGACACTGCCCAGGGCCGGCTCATCTTGCGCTTCTCGATCTACGCGCTCACGCTGGCCGGCGTCGTCTGCCTGCTCGCCAGCAAGATGCACTACACGATCGACGTGCTGGTCGCGGTGGTCATCATGGTCTTGGTTTACCTGCAGTGGCGGCCGACGGTGCTCGCGTTTGTCAATGAGGAACGGCGTCTGCAGCTGCCGCTCGGCGCCTCCGGCCGCGCGTGCTCTCAGCTGGTCAAGATTTGAGGAGGAGGGACAATGGGTACTGGATTGATGGCGCAAGGTCTTCAATCGAAACGGCGGACTGAGATGCAGCCGTCTGACGAACAAAAAAAAAAAAAGAAACGCAGCGTTCTTCTCGTGACTGTGTCGTTGCGGCCGCAGCATTGAAGCTACGTGGCAAGTGACTTTGTGCGCGCTAACGCGATACGCGGTGACAAAAAAAAAGTGAGCCCAGGGTTGAGTCGTTTGTTTGCGCTGTCTGACGGTCCTGAACAGGTCATGCAGTGTCGACGCTCGGACGGGTTGAAGTTGCAAATGGAAGGCGACCGCCTCCTTGTCACGTCCGACCTCTCCAATGACGCGATCGTTCTCTGGTACAGCACGACACCAGCGCCCAACAAGGCCTTCGTCACGGTGCAAGGTCTGCATGTACAAAATGCCATGGGCGTAGTTTTCAATCTCCAGAGATGTGTAGCCTTGAAGCAAAAAGGCAACACCCTCCTCGAAATGAAGTGGTTCCAAGGGCAAGCCGGCGAGCGCGCCGTGTACTACGCGCACACCAATGCCGCACGAGCGACTGACGTCTTTGACTACTTGCACGTCCTGGTGCACGACGCTGACCCTCTGACGGCTGACAGGGCCGTCTGCGAGCGCGGGTGGTGTGCTGAGGAGGCCAAGCCCGAGCGTCTCTTTTCACAGCTCGACCTACCGCTCGTGTGCATCGACGGCCCGCTCGTTCTGAACGCCGACTGGGACGTCGAGCACTGCCGCGTGTACTTGCGCCTGTTCGCGGCCGCGTCCACTGAGCGCACGGTGCATCTCCGCGACAACGGCGACCTCGTCTGGCTCTACTTGGTCCGAAAGGAGATCGCGAACGCCAGCTTCGAAGAAAAAGCTGGAGTTGGCGGCCGCGCGAAGCAGGCGCCGGAGCCGCCGTCGGGCGACCTGATGCAGTCCGCGGTCGAGTCCGTCGACGACAAGGCCGGCAAGGAGGTGTGGGATCTCTGGCTGCTCCACGGCGACCGCGGCTTGCACCGCATTCTTGGCTCGACCGGCGGCGGCGTGCGCGTCGCGCTCCTCGACTCGGGCATCGACGCGGCGCACCCCGACGTGCGCCGCCAGCTGCGCGGCTTCTGCTCGTTCGTGCCGGGCGAACCGGACGCGTGGCTCGACCCGAACGGCCACGGCACGTACTGCGCCGGCATCCTCGCCGCCGTCGCGCCCGACTGCGAGCTCTACGTCGCCAAGGTGCTGCGCGACGACGGCGCGCCCAGCTCGGTCGAGTCGCTCTGCGAGGCCCTCCACTGGGCCGTCGACGTCGCCCGCTGCAAGGTCATCTCGATCTCGGCCGGCACGCCGTCGTACAGCGCCGAGCTCTGCGCCGCCATCAACCACGCGATCGACGGCGGCGCCATCGTGCTCTGCGCTGCGGCCAACTACGGCCGCCTGCACTCGTCGAACATCGCGTACCCGGGCGCGTTCGGCAACACCATCTGCGTCGGCAGCCACGACGAGAAGGGCCAGGTCTCGCATTTCTCGAGCGCGGGCCGCGAGGTCGACTTTCTTGCGCCCGGCGAGACGGTGCTCGCCGCCGAGTCTGGCACGGGCAGCCGCGCCGCCGTGCGCGGCACGTCGATGGCGGTGCCGTTTGCCGCGGGCCTCGCGGCGCTCCTCGCCGGCTGCGTGCACGAGCGCCTGCACCGCGAGCTCGACAACGAGTCGATGCGCATGCTCATGCGCAAGCTGTGCACGTCGCCCGGCACGCACGACGACGCGCGCGGCTACGGCCTGCTCAAGCCGATGGAGCAGCTGCGCGTGCAGGGCGTCGACTACATCAACAAGTGGGCCAAGGACATCTTCACGCGCGATGAGGGTATGACGGCGACGAAGCTGTCCGACGACGTGGTGAAGAAGGCGATGACCATGGCCGGCTGCACCGACGCGCCCAGCAAGGCCGCGCCGCTGGAGGGATCTCTCCGCGTCAAGTACTTCACGGCGGTCGCGCTGATTGAGTGGGGCAAGCTGAAAGACAAGCTGACAGACAAGCTGCGCAAGCTGACGTGCGGTCACGACAAAGAGCTCGTCGCCGCCGTGGCCGCGGCGCTCCAGGACGAGGAGGGCGCCAAGTCCGAGGCGCTCCAGGACCACTTCAAGGAGAAGCTCACGTCGTGCAAGTCGTGCAAGGCGGCCATCAAGTCGGTCATCGCGCTCGACGGGTGCGACCGCGTCATGATCTGCCACTTTCTGAATCACGCCGATCTGCACGACAGCGCGCCCGGCAACATGCCGGAAAACAAGGACGTCCACTTCATGTGGGAGCGGCTGGTGTGCGACCTCATCTTCGGCAACTTCGGCAAGGGCGACGATCTCGGATGCTGGCTGCACGGGCGCTCGCCCGACGCCAAATTCTACTGCTGGCCCAAAATGTGCCGGTGCCCGGCCGCTGTGCAGCGACTGGCGGAGAGCAAAGGTGCGCCGAAGAACGACGAGCAGGTTGAGCCCTGCCCGTTCTGGTCGGACGGCGTCGTCGAGTACGCGAAGTCGGCCATTCCGCTCAAGCACATGGGCATCGCCGGCATTCTGTCCACCTACGGCATCGTCGACGAGCTGCAGTCGCTGCACCATCCCGTCCTCTGCGAGGTGAACAAGAGCGCGAAGATGAAACTGGGCCCAGTGGCGCACACGTGCTTCCGGCCGTCGCATCTGATGTGCGGCACGTCGGTCACCAACAAGCTGCACGAGAAGATGAACCAGCTCGTGTCGCACGCGCACAACAACGCCACGCCGTCGCTTGAGTGGATCAGCAAATTTGTGTCCAACGAGAAGCACAATTGGGCGCCGGCGCGGGCGCCGGCGACCAACAACGACGATGACGACGACGCCGTCAGAAACGGCAAGAAGAAGACGAAGAAGAAGAAAAAACAAAGTGAAGCGCAAGTGAATTAGAATTGTTGTATTCTCGACCGACAATCCCCGACCCGACCCATCCACAAGTCAACACAAACACC
>JADMJS010000050.1 GCA_018780435.1 Myxococcales bacterium | reverse complement strand
GGTCGCGGACGAGACGCTTGTCACGTCGCAACATCACGTGACGGAGCCGCCGCCGCAGCTCCGCGAGGTTTCGGAAACCGACCGGTGTGCTGCGGGCGTCGAGGACGTGGTAACGCGGGATGAAGTGCCAGAGCGGTCCGAGCACGTGGCCGTCGACGACCTGCATGATCGAGTACAGGTCTTCGAGGCGGTTCTCGAGCGGCGTGCCGGTGAGTACGAAGGCGTAGCGCGTGCGGAGCGACTTCACCGCGGCGGCGCCCTTGGTGCGCCAGTTCTTGAGGCGCTGCGCTTCGTCGACAATGAGCAGGTCAGGCCGCAGCTCGTCGCTGAGCGCGGTCAGATCGCGCATGACGAGCTCGTAGTTGGCGATGGTGAAGGTCGCGCCGCGTCGGTATTGCGCGTGGCGGGGGGCTGCACCCCCTTCGATGATCACGGCGTCGAGGCCGGTGAAGCGCTGGATCTCCCGCTGCCATTGCGTTTTCAGCGAGGCGGGGCAGATGACGAGCACGCGCGTCACGCTCTCGTTGTCGATCAGCCACCGCGCGGCCGCGATCGCTTGGAGCGTCTTGCCGAGCCCCATGTCGTCGGCGAGCATCGCGCGGCCGTTCGACGCGAGGAAGGCTACGCCATCGGTCTGGTAGGGGTAGAGGCGCGCGCGTACGCCCGGGAGGTGGCCGCCGGAACGCTGTATCGCCTCCGCGATCGCGGTCGCCCGAGCGGCGCGTGTCTGCGTGAGCGCGACGCGGGAGGCGTGGGCGCGCGCGTCGTCGCCGAGATCGATGTCGACGCGGCGTTCGGCGTCTTTCTCCAGGCGCGCCCACGCGTCTGGCAGGGCGCCGCGAAGGACGCCGCGCGCGTCGAAGTGCCGGTCGAGGATGGCGGTGAGCTCCGGCGCCGGCTGGTCCGGGAGGCGCACGCGGATCGTCGGCGCGCCGTCGATGTCGGCGCCGTCGTTCAGCTCCCAGTGGAGGTAGACGAGCGCGTGGGCGAGCCGCGGGATTCGGGCGCGGCGCTTCTTCAGCTGGTGAAGGACGCCTTCGATGTGCTTGCAGGTGCCGAGGCGGTTCACGGCGAAGTCGGGGCAACTGCAGGTGTTGAGCCGTTCGTGAACGGACCGGAGCTGCACCGTGTACGGTCGCGTCGGGGCGTTCGGATCGGTCATCGTGTGGGCGGTCCAGGTCCCAAAGGTCGGCGACCCGGTCACGTGGCGGACGTGGACCTCGGTCTTGCCGCGGTGCTTCCGGTCGGACAGCGCGCGGTCGGCCGCCGAAGCGACCTGCTCGCTCTCGAGCCGTTCGGCGTAGGCGAGCAGCGCCGCGACGACGTGTTTGCACGTGGGTTCGTCGTCGAAGTCGCACCCGCAGACCGTGTGTAGCTCCCCGTCGGGGTCCGCCTCGATCTCCACGTCCCAGTGCAGGTGTGGCCGCCAGCCTTCGACCCGCGCGACCAGGCGGGTCTCGTCGGCGGCGAGCGAGAGAACGCGCTTGTCCTTCAGGTACGCGATCCCGGCGCGGATGACCCCGTCGCTCGCGAGCGTGTGCAAGCGGTCGATGTCGAACACGAAGGGGCCGGGCGCCGTCTCCGGGCGGGCGTTTGCCGTGGTCCTCTCGGTCATGGGCGAGTCCTCCTGAAAGCGGGCGGCGATTTACCAGACCGCAGGGCCGCCGTCACCGGTCGGGCATGTCGATTTCTGATCAACGTCGCCGCGCCGGCTCTCGCTCGCCTTGGAGACGGTCGGCCTAGCCATGTAACCTTCCCGTCGCCATGCCCCACGCGCCATGCCCCATCCTGACGATCGACGTCGCGCGAATCTCGGACTGGGACTCCTTCCACGACGTGTTTGCCGACGCGCTGGGTTTTCCTGACTTCTATGGCCGCAACATGGACGCCTGGATCGACTGTATGTCCAGCCTCGACGATCCGGCGGCGGGCATGACGACCATCCACGTGCGTTCCGGCGGAGTACTGACCTTGGTCCTCGAGGGCGCATCCGAGCTCGCTGCCCGATGTCCAGCTCAATACAGAGCGCTCGTCGACTGCGCTGCGTTTGTGAACTGGCGACGCATCGAGCGGGGGGAGCCGTCTGTCCTGGCCCTCGCGTTCGAGGTGTAGCGTTTCGGCGGTCGAGAGGAGGCGCGCCGTCCACGGAGAGAGCAGTCTCTGACGCGCTCGGGGCCCGTCAATTGCGCGGTCGACTGCACGACGCCCGTGTGTCCGGTGACGTGCGACGTCCCGGTCTGCGCCAAGGACGCGGTCGCGGGCCTCGTCACCTGCGAGTCGCCCTCGACCTGGGTGACTACGTGCCAGTGCGCCATCGGATTTCACTACCGAAGGGCCCGCTGCTGGCGTCCAGAATGCGCCAAAGAGAGCCGGCGTCAGGATGGGGTAGACTCTGGGTGAGCCGGTCTGCACTCTGCAGCCCACGCCAAAACCATCGAGGGATCCGTCATGGAACAACGCCAACCCGAGCCTCTCCGCGACGTCCTCGCTTCCTTCTACGACCGTGTGTGGGCGACCAGCGACCAAGACGCCATCAGTGCCGCGATCGACGAGCTCGTGTCACCGGATTGCCTCGTCGTCGGACTTCCCGCCGGTCGAGACATCGCACGCACGGGCTTCAAGCAGTTTCGCGCCGCCTTCCTGGGCGCCTTCGAATCGGCCCGCATCACCATCGACGACTGCATCGAAGATGGTGACCGCCGTGCGGTCCGGGCGACCGCGACGCTGCACCGAGGCGGCGTCGCTTTCACCATGACCGGCGGCGGCTTCGCCACCGTCCGAGATGGGCAACTCGTCGAGGCCTACAATCAGTGGGACTTCCTCACACTCGCCACGGCGCTTGGGCATGTTCCGCCCGGCGCACTCTTGGCCTCGCTCGCGGATCCGCGCCCCGTTGCCGTGGCGTGACACCGTCGGGCCCTCATCGGCGCGGCGCGCTCGACGGCCGCCCGGGAATCAGGATCGCCGGGCCACGAGATGCCCTGGCGACTCAGCGCTGCTCCTCGACCGGCTCGGCCTCGATTCGCTGCAGCCGTCTCTGCTCCAGGTGCTCCACCGCTTGACGCTTGCCGCCCCGCTCGTCAACGCGCTCGCCTTCCACGGGGAGCCACGCCTTGTTGCGCGTCTCCCACACGTGCTCCTGCACCGCGCCCGCGGCCTCCCGAGCCGTCTTTGCGTTGTGGCCCTGGAGGATCGCCTTGGTGCCCGCCTCGATGGGCCCGCTGATCCCCTTGGGCAAACGCGCTTTGGCGAGCCGGAACGGCGTCTCGGCGGAGGGGCTCGAGCGGTGCGAGTCGATGCAGAACACCTCGAGGCGCAGCGTGGCCGACGCGCCCGGCGCGAGCTCCAGCTTCTCGTCCGTGACCCAGGTCCCGCCTCGCTCGACGCTGAAGGGCCCGGCCGCCCCGAGCCGCTGGGGCGCTTCATCGGGTTTCATGTTCGGGACGAAATAGAGCCCTTGCGCCTCGAAGTAGTGCGGCGTCTGGGTGGGGTTGCGCACCTCCACCACCATGCCACCGTTGGTGTTGCCATCGTAGCGCAGCACCTTGAGCCTCAGACCACTCGCGGCCCCCTCGGCCGCCTTCGGCAGCGCCTGAAAGGGCGCCTCGGTCGCGAACGCGCTCGAGGCCGCGAGGACCGCCGCGAAGACC
Source organism: Myxococcales bacterium (assembly GCA_018780435.1). Classification (GTDB taxonomy): domain Bacteria; phylum Myxococcota_A; class UBA9042; genus SXOO01. The sequence goes on along the minus strand of JADMJS010000050.1, from coordinate 13,765 downwards.
ACCAGAAGGGCCGAGCGGACCGCTGGGTGCGCGGCGCCTCGGGTGGCGAAGGGTGCTGTTGGCTTCGAAGAGACAGGCTGGCGTCGATGCATGGGGCTCTCCAGGGCTGAGGTGCGGCCGGCTGAAACGTGTGACCGAGGGTTTCGGTCTATCCCGGTTCGCAAGTTCTCGCCGCATACGAGCCGACGCCCGACCCCAGCGGTGCGCCAGCCCCACACCCCACAGCGCCTCGACGACCAGCGGCCTGGAGAACGCGACGACGTCGACGCCGCCGATGATGAGATTGACCGTCATGGTGCCGCGGATGCGGCTTGCCGATTCTCGGGCGCCGACGACAGGGCGTAGAACGCTCAGTTCGTCGCGTAGGTGATCCTCAAGGTCGGTGTGGCGCACGAGTCAGCGGCCAGCGGATTTCGTATGACCTTGATGACGACGGACTTGTCCTCCATGACACCGACGGTGTTCGTCCCTTGCGCTCCAGTAATCGCGGCGGCGGGCCCATTACATCCGGACCAAGCTTCGATCACGAAGTCGCTACTGCCGATGAGCTCCGTCGTCACGAGAAGCCAGAAACTCCCGTTCGTCTCAGGCTGGAACGAATACCACGCCACGTCGCTGGCCGACACGGCCGGGATCGGCAGCTCGACCGTGCGCTGCAGTCCGGGCACCGCGCTGCGCGGTAGGTTGAACGAGGTCGCCTGGGCGCAGGACGCTCCACCACCTGTCGTACATTCGCAGCCGTTCTGGGTGCTCGCGTCGAAGTTGGCCGTGCTGCCCTGACAGGTGGTGATTGCACACTGGCCATTCGAGCACGCCCACGTCGACACGGCCGACGCCGATGGATTCGCCGTGCCACACACGATCGCGGGGTTCGCATCATCGACCTGACCATCGCAGTCGTCGTCGAGCCCGTTGCAGATTTCGGATTGCTCAGCCGGAATCACTGTCGGCGTGCACGACGCGTTGCCGCCTGCGCACTGACTCGTGCCGGCGCGACAAACGCCGGGGAAGGCCGTCAAGCACGGCTGGCCGCTCACGAGCGCGGGGTCGTCGATGGTGCCGTTGCAGTCGTCGTCCTTGCTGTTGCAGACCTCCTGCACCGTCCCCGGTAACGGGGCGCTACATTGCAGTTGATACGGCGGGGACGTGGGGCAGCCGTAGGTGCCGAACTGACAGATGCCCACCATGCCAGGACGGGTACACGCTTGTCCGACCTGGACGATGCCTTCGTCGACGAAACCATCGCAGTCGTCGTCGAGGCCGTTGCAGGATTCCGCGAGCAGGCCCGGAGCGACGAGCGGCATGCAGCCCACCCCACTCTGACCTTCACAGTTCGTGATGCCGTTGCCGCAGATGCCGAGAAGGCCCGTGCTACATAACATCCCGCCGCCCGGATTCCCTTCATCCGTGGTTCCGTCGCAGTTGTCGTCGAGGCCGTTGCACTTCTCCAGCGTGGGGATTCCCGGCAGGCAGGAGAGCCCATCTTGCGTACAGGCTAAGGTCCCGAGCCCGCACTGACCGGGGAAGAAGGTCGTACACGGCTCGCCGGCGTCGTCCGCGTAGTTGTCCGTCGCGCCGTCGCAGTCGTCATCGACACCGTTGCACGTTTCGGGGAGTAATCCCGGGGAAAGGACGATTGTGCAGACGACCTCGCCCAAGCCCCCGCAGTTTGAGATGCCAACGCCACAGAGGCCGAGAAGTCCCGTGTCGCAATCGTCGCCACTACCGGGGTTGCCCTCATCGGTAAGGCTGTCGCAGTCGTCGTCGAGGCCATTGCACGTCTCTTTCGACGCCGTCGGTAGCAGGCAGACGACTTGGCCGTCGAGACAATTGGTGGTGCCCTCGGCACATTGCCCGTGCGCGCCCGTCGAACAAGCGTCACCGAGGCCCGCCACGCCCTCGTCCGTCTCGCCATCGCAGTCGTCGTCGATGGCGTTGCAGGTTTCGGGGAGCTGACCCGGGTTCGACAATGGCGTACACACCATCGCTTCGCCATTGCACAGGTAGAATCCGCCCTCGCAGGCGCCCGGGAGGTTGGTATTGCATGCCTCACCGTTCTCGGCGACGTCGTCCTCGAGGCCATTGCAGTCGTTGTCCAGTCCGTCGCACAGCTCCGGCATCGGGGGGGTGACTTGGCAGATGAGACCCACTTCGACGCAAGTCCAGGTCCCGAATGCACACTCGCCGACCGCCGTGACTTGGCAAGGGGTCCCGACTTCGAACACGTCCTCGTCCGTGGCGCCGTCGCAGTCGTCGTCGGCTCCGTTGCAGAGCTCATCCGCGGGGATGCAATCCGGCGTACAGGATCCGTCCTCCGAACAAAACTCGTCCTCCAGGCACGCCCCGCAGGTGCCACCGCACCCGTCGGGTCCACACTCCCGATCCGTGCAGTCGGGAGCGCACGGGAGACAGGCCGAGCACGGGTCGACGCCTTCCAGCATCGTCGCTTGCAGGGTCGCGAGGGCCGTCGTGCATGACGGACCGCAGAGCGCATCCACGGCGGCGCTCGTCAGGGGAACCCCGTCACACGTCGTCCCGCACCCGCCCGCGAGCGCGTCGGCGAACGCGGTGGCACAATCCGGTCCCTGCTCGACCTCGGCGCACACCGCGGCGATCACGCCCGGCAGCGTCGTCGGACATGTCGCAAGTAGGTCGGCGCACGAGAGCGCACCGCCCGTGTCGTCGGGTGTGACGGCGTCGTCGGCGTCCACGAGAGGGGTCGTGTCGTCGCCAGCGATGCCGTCGTTGTCCTCGGTCGCCGTGTCGGCAGAAGGCTCTGCATCCGGCGTGGGTTCATCCGCGTCGCTCGGGCCCGACGCGTCGTCTGGGGCGGTGTCGTCAATGCCCTCGGAGTCGTTGGTGGTGTGCGCCGCGTCGTCGAGCGCTCCATCGACGGTCCCGCTCGCATCGCCGACGGTGTCGCCGAGGTGTACGTCGTCTCGAATCGAGGCGGTGTCGGTGCTGCCGTCGCACGCCGTCACGAGCCACATTATGGTGAGGATGAGGCCCACACGCGGGGTCGCCTGAGAATGAAGCATCCGCGCCTCGCGGGTCTTGAGTCGACGCAATTTAGCCAACACGCCGAGGGAAGTCGAATCGGACCGGCGCCTCGGAATGCGCTCGTATCGGGCCTCTCACTGCTGGGCCACGCAGGACTCCGTCAGGGCGGCAGCGCGATCCGCCGCCACTCGCCCGGACCGAACCACAGCGCGCCGTCGTCGGCGTCGAGGGCGAGGGCCGGTAGGTGGGCGGTCGGGTGGCTGAGGACTGTCTGTAGCGCGAGCACGCCGTCCGTCTCGGTGAGTTCGATGACCTGCACCACCGAAGGCCCCGCGCCGGCCGGGCCGCCTGGGGGGCCTTGAACGCCGACGAGGCGCAGGCCTCCCGGGACCGGGCCGACGATCGCCGACGGCACGAAGCGCGTGCAGTCGGCCGTGCGGGCGACCGAGAGCAGGTCCGGGGTGAGGTGAATCACCCGCCCGCGGTGGTCGCGGCCGACGAGCCCCGCCGGGCTGGCCGCGAGCGGACCCACGAACGGCGAGTCGAGCGTCGCCATTGCCATGACTGCGCCCGAGGACGACAGTGCGCGGACCGTGCCGTCCCAGCCCGCGACGTAGAGTACGGGTCCGTCCAGTGTGCGCACGCCCGCGATCCCAGAGATTCCCGTCGGCATGGGAAGTGGGTATGCGAGCGCCTCTTTCGAGTCGACGCGATACACCGACTGCGTGCCGGACGACGCGTTCGGGCGGCCGACCGTCCAGACGTAGCCGCCGCCGGCCGTCGTGGGGTCGCCACCGGCCGGCGAGGCTTCGACGGCGTCCTGGACGAGGACGTCCGGGCCCAGCGGGGTCGCGGTGGCCGGGTCCAGCCAGGTGAAGCGTGCGGGCGTGGAGCCCCAGCGAAGGACGAGGGCGCCGTCGAGCCACTCCAGATGGTAGGGGCCGCTGTAGTGGGGTTCCGTGTGCGCTGCTGCGGCTCCCGGCGTGCCGATGACCACTCGTCCGCCCACGACGGCCGCCACTCGGGAAGAGTCTGGGTCCGGGGCGAAGCCAACGCCCATCAGCGTCGACGTCTCGCACAAGACCGGCTCTCCGGCGGCCACGCGCAGCGCCGGCGACCGGCCGAGCCGGAACGCGACGAGCCCCTCCTCTCCTGGAAGTGGGCTCAGCTCCATGTGGCATGGTTCGGCGGCGTCGACGTGGTAGGCCGCCAGCGTCGGGCTTCGCGTGTCGATTGCGAGACCTCCCCATCCCAGCGCGACCCCGTCGATGGTGGTCGGTTCGAGCCGGTAGAGTGTCGGCCACTCGGGTGCTGGGCGCGAAGCGACGACCGTGGGCGGGCTGGTGCCGACGTCGGTCAGGACGAGCTGGTCCCCCACCAGCGCCAACACTCGGTCGCCGTCGACGCCGATGGGCACACCGAACACGTACGCGGGCTCGGCCAGGATGAGCACGTCGTATTGCCAGCCGAACTCGTAATTCCACCAGGCACTCTGAAGCAGCTTGGGGCCAACGGGTGTGTACACAGGTGTGTACCTCATCGTGTCGCACAGCACTTCGCCGGGTGTCCCGTCGTCTCCGAAGGCTACGATCGCGGAGCTGCCGTCGACGCCGATCTCCACGGACGGCGCGCCCGGCCCACCCACTCGCCGAGTCCCGTAGTACCAGCCGCCGAGCTCGGTCGTCTCCGGGTCGAGGCGGAGCGTGGTGGCGTCCGTGTCGATGTCGGACACTGTGACCAGCCGCTCTTGCGTGCTTTGGCCCGGCGCCGCGAACAGCAGCTCGAGGCCGCAGATCGAAAGGCAGCCGTCGCACGCCGGTGGGCCGCTGCACGTACCGGGCGGCGGCGCACCTTGCGGCACCGCGACGTGGACAATCTGTTCGACCGATGGCATCTGGTCGAGAGCCCGCACGTGGACCAGCAGGCCGTCCGATGCGTCCGTCGGCGTCTCGTGGCCTACGGAGCCGCCGAGGATGAGCGAACCGTCGGTCAAGAACGCGAGGGTCGTCCCACGATCGAACTCCCTCGTGTAGCTCCACCCGACCTTTGCTCCATCGCCATGCCTCGTCGCTACGAACGTCGGCCGGCGCGTGTCGGAGGTGGCCACCGCGACGAGCTCTCCCTTCGGGCCGAACGCGACCGCCACCCCGGGCGATGGATCAAACGCCCCCGCGAGATAGGCGTCAGTCAAGGTCTCGTCGGCGCTCCACGCCAGCAGCCGGTGCGTTCCTTCGTCAGGAGGCCACTCCCCGTCTCCATAGACGTCGAAGAGCCCACCCGCGACGAGGTCTCCCGGCCCGATCGCGACCGCTTCCGGACCGCCGGACGGGGACGGGACGGGTGGCAAGCCGACTGAATGCTTCCAAAGCAGGGCGCCATCCAAGCGCTGGATGCCCACGACGAAGTTGCCCACGAATGCGATGCGATCGCCGTGGAGACGTACGTTCGGTAACTCGCTGAGACTGCTGTGGATTGGAACTTGGCCGAGGACGGCGCCGTCTACGTTGACAAAGCTCCCCGTCGCACCGTGGAATCCGAACACCCTCGCCGACAAGACGACAAAGCGCCCGTCCGACGTGGCGCCGAGGTGCGTCGCTGGGTGGGGGGTGTCGATGGGGACGTCGACATGGACCGCCCCGTCGGGGGTCAAGATTCGAAGCCGGTCGGCGCCCGCGCGGTAGAGCACCGCCACCGCGTCCTCGATGGCGGCCGCGTCAATCGCCGACTCGGCGGGAGTCGCCGGAGCGTCCGTGACGTGGGTCCAAATCAGGCTGTCGCTCGCGTCGAAACGAGCGACGGCGACTCGGCGCGTGTCGCGGGTGACTTCGAGCACCGCTGCGAAGCCCCCATTCGGGAGGGCGAGCGCCCGGGCGACGCGGTCGGGTAGGTCGAAGCCGCCGTCGAGGTGGATCGCGACGGTCTTGGCGGGCGGCGCGTCGGCGTCGTCCACGAGCACGTCTTGATAGGTGTCGCCGCCGTCATCGCTAGTCTCGGTCGTGTCCGACGCGTCGAGCTCGGGCGACGGTGTATCGACGAGCGTGACGTCGATGCCAACCTCCGCGTCGAGCCCACTCGCCGGCAGCTCGTCCGAACCCGAACAGGCGGCCGCGCTGCTCACGGCGATCGTCGCCGCGCCGCTGAGTGCGGCCCTCACCCATCGCGCCGCCCGGCGACCGAGCCTCGGCGTGTCGATCATGGCGTACGCATCCGAACGGCGACGACGCCCGCCGCCGCGTCGACGTAAAGGCGCCGCATGGCCGACAGACCGATGAGCCCACCCAGCTTCCGTCCGAGGCGCGCTTCGGTCTGTTCGAGGACGGGGAACGACGGCGCCCTGAAGATCGGCACGGTCGCCGACTCGTCACCCAGCCCGAGCGTCGCGCTGCCGAGCCACACCGTCAGAGGATCGCCGAGCGCATCTTCGGTCGTGACCTCGACGTCGCCCGCTTCGGGCTCCACGCCGAGCCAGAGCGAATGCGCGGCGCCCGTGTCGACCACGACCGTGACGTCCACGCCGTCGAAGCGAGCCTCCACCAGGAGCTGGCCCTGCACCCACTCGTGGGCGAGGTCGACGGCGCCGGGGCGCGACTCGAAGTCCGTTGGCTCCCACGTGATCGTCGCGTCGTCCACGTCGAGCCGCGTCGGCGCCACGCGAAACAGGTCGATGCCCGCCATGCCGATGACCGGAAAGCCCTGCACGTTCGGGAGCGTCCCGAGCCCGTCCCACCCCGGAACGGGCATGTCTCGGCACCCGAAGTCCACGTCGGCAGCGTGATCTTGCCAACCCGTGCCGACCGGCAGGAAGAGAAGCGAGGTGTAGCTGGCGCTGTCGAGGTGGAACGCCCCTTCGGTCGCGCCGACGCGACCGATGGCATAGAGCGCCGTCGTGAGGCCGTCGTAGGTTTCGGCGAGGAGTGGGAGCGAGTCGCAGGGCGGCTCCACGCGCGTTTCGACGGCGGCTGCGTCGGCGGGCCCCGCGTCGGGCGGTTCAGCCCCGAGCTCCGCGTCGTCGCTCGCGTCTACGGCCTCCACCTCGGGCGCGACGTCTTTCGTGGCCACGACATCAGCCGCCATGGAGCCCGGCCCTTCATCGGCGGGCGCCGAGCAGCTCGAGAGGGCCAGAACTGCGGGCGTGATGAAGCGCACTTCAGCATCGTGGAGTATTTGTCGGCGCCCGTCCATGGATATGCCGTCGAATATTCAGCAGCTCAGGTTGCGAGCTGAAGCGGCATCTTGCGCTCGTCCCTGCGCCGAAGAAGTCTGCGTGCGTCCGCCCGGCCATCCTCGTGAGCGCCCGCAATGGCCTTCTCGAGCGCCGGTTGCTTCAGCGTCCTCACCGAGGTCACCCGCGTGTGATGAACCGGCGCGAAGCCTGAGAAGCCACGCGGACGCTAGGAGTATCGTCCCCGCGAACCGACCAACTCCGTCATCGTGCAGATCCTGGAGAAGCATCCCGAGCGCTTCTTCAGGGCGACCGAGTCCGAGCATGACCCGAGTCCACTCTCGGCCTTCGCCCGTGTGGGCCTCCTGGCGGTCCGGTCCTGCGGCGACCTGAGTCGGGGCTCTCCGGGGTACCAGTGGCCGTCTCTTCAGGCGACTGCGCCGGCTGGCGCCTCACACGTCCGTGTGCTTGACGGGCCGCCTCGCCCAGCTAGTGTCGCGACCATGAACGCCATCCCGACCCTCGAGACCATCGCCCTCGACCTGCAAGACCACATCGCGACCGTGCGCCTGAACCGCCCGGACAAAGCCAACGCGATGAACCTCGCGCTCTGGCACGACCTTCGCCGCGCCTTCGCGTGGGTCGATGAGACGCCGGAGGCGCGCGTCGCCCTCCTCGAAGGCGAGGGGCGCCACTTCACGTCGGGCATCGATCTCCAGATGATGATGGGCCTCTTGCCCCAAGTGCGTAACGAGTGCGACGGCCGAACGCGCGAGAACCTCCGGCGCGTCATCCTCGACCTCCAGGACACGCTCACGAGCCTCGAGCGCTGCCGGAAGCCGGTCCTCGCGGCGATTCACGGCGCCTGCGTCGGCGGCGGCATCGACCTCATCTGCTGCGCGGACATGCGCTACTGCTCGGCCGACGCCTCCTTCGTGATCAAGGAGATCGACATCGGCATGACCGCCGACGTGGGCACCCTGCAGCGCCTCCCGAAGCTCATCGGCGACGGCATGGTGCGCGAGCTCGCTTACACGGGGCGTAAAGTCCTCGCCGACGAAGCCCGCGCCATCGGCCTCGTGAACCGCGTCTGGGACACCCGTGACGCCATGCAGGCCGGCGTGCGCGAGCTGGCCGCCACCATCGCTGCGAAGTCGCCGCTCTCCATCCGAGGCACGAAGGAGATGCTGACTTACGCGCGAGACCATACCGTCGCCGACGGCCTGAACTACGTCGCCACCTGGAACGCCGCAATGCTCATGTCGAACGACCTGACGGCCGCGATGATGGCGGCCATGAGCAAGCAGACGCCGACCTTCAAGGACTGACGGGCGCCCGCGCTAGGGGGAGCGTGTCTGCAGCCTCCTGTCCTCGTCGCCACGCTTCGAGCTGCACTCGGACGTTACGGCCGGGCCCGAGGCGGAGGTGCTCGGTCACGTAGGCGTCGAGAGCGTGCCGTCGCGCCGTGATGAGCGGGTCCACGACGACGAGATCGCGCGCAGCCTGTTCGTCCCGGATCTCGGTCGCCACGGAAGCGAGCCGTTCCCCAACGGCGGCGGCCGCGCCGACGCGAAACGAGTCGTGCCACTTCCGACTTCGGCCCGCGCCGTGAGTCGCCGACAGCCACTCGATGCGCTTCACGATCCAGCCCCAGAGCTCGAGCACGGCCTGACGATCGACGGCGCGCCCGGCGACGATCACGGCCTCGCCGTCACCCTGGACGCGCGTATAGGCGATGCATCCATTGGCGCTTGCAAGCGCGGCCGCGAGGACCCGCTTCCACGTCCGGATCTTTCGCGCGACTTCGAGCGGCGCGTCGAGTCCGTCCTCGATCGGGTCGCGTGATTGTTCGTCTCGCGCGTCCAACCAGCTCTGAAGCCGGTGACGTTCGATGAGCGCCTGCGCCATGGCCGCGGCGCTGGCGGCTTCGTGGACGTTGGGCGAGCTCGCGAGCGCGAGCAGCTTGCGCACTCGGTCGAGGATGGGGGCGTCGATGGCCATGGCGTTCAGCATCCTAGCCCGAGACCCCCGACGGGGACTCTGAACATTCCGCACTCCCGAAACAGGAAGGGCCATGCAGTCCGCGCGTGAAATCCGCGCTATCGTGGGAGGCCCCATGCAGGTGCGCATGGCCAGGAGGCCTCTGGTGGAGCTGAGCGACGTCCCCGATTTCCTGGCCGCGTTCCGTGAACGGTCGCTCTCCGCCGCGGCCCGCCGCCTCGGTGTGAACCAGTCGACCATGTCTCGCCGCGTGGCCGAGCTCGAAAGCCGCATCGGTCCACTCTTCGAGCGCTTGCCCGAGGGCCTCCGTCCGACACCGCTCGCGATTCGGCTGCTGCCTCACGCAGAGCGTGTCGAGTCGGACGCCGCCGAGCTGCGGCGGGCGCTGCACGCCCCGCTAGCCGCGTCCGGCACCGTGCGAGTGGCCGTGGCGGAGGCGGTCGCGGTCTACTTGCTGCTCCCGGCGCTGGCCCCGTTGCGTTCCCGCCATCCCGACTTGAGCCTCGAGCTGCTGGCCGGCGACGCGCTGGTCGACCTCCACCGCGGTGACGCCGACCTCGCGATTCGCCACGTTCGAAGCTCCCGCGGTGACCTCGTGACGCGGCTCGCCATGCGGACCCGCTTCGCGGTCATCGCGTCGGCCGAGCTGGCGCCGTCACTCGGACCGGACCCAAAACGTTGGCCGTGGATCGGGCTCAGCGCGCAGTATGCCCATCTCCCCGAGTCTCGATGGTTCGACGAACACATCGGCGTCGAGCCGGTCCTGTCGACCAACGGCTACGTCCTGCGTCACGAAGCCGTGCGCGCTGGACTCGGGGTGGCGCCCCTCAGCCGAACGGTGGTTCGCATCCCCGGCCTCGTCGCCGTCGATCCCGGCCTACCACCACCCGAACCGGCGCCCATCTGGCTGGTCGCGCACCGGGAGCTTCGGCACCAGCCCCGCGTGGCCGTCGTGTGGGACTTCCTGCTCGAGCTTCTGGGAAACCACGACCCCGACGTCGGTGAGGCGGCCTCGAAGGGTCTCGGTCTCTGACTCTACTGACGTAGGGGTCGCTTTGGGCTGCTCATGGATGGCCACATCGTCATCGTTGCCTCCGTCGGCATGAGCGATGCCCTGCGACCGTCCGACGAGCGCTGCCGCGTCCGTTGGGATGACCGTAAAGGCTTCGTGCGTCTCGTCATTCGGATGGGCGTCCCCATGGTCCTCGCCGCGTGCCCTCGCGCCGACGATCTCAACGACGTCCAAGTCTGCGAATTGACGTGTTCATGGCGCGACCGTTTCCACATTCCGGTCCCCTTCCTTCGCGACGAAGGCAGTGGCCTCCGTCCTCGCGCCATTCGGCTCGTGCTCGCGCTCAGCGAGACCATCCATCCGCCCGCTGTCCACGAACGCAATGACCTCAAGACGCTCGTCGAGCCACTTCACAGCCGAGTCGTGGCTCGCATGAACGAACGTATGCAGTCCGTGCTCGACTTCGAGGCCGGCGACCCCACCTAATACGGATAGGGTGTGGGGAGGCAAGCGCGGTGGATGTCACGTTTTCAGCCGGCCGGTTGAACGAGGTGCGGAGCGCGATCGATCGCGCGTTCTCCCGCCACCCGATGCCTGACCCGACGGCATTGACCGGCGGGAGGCTCGCCGCGCGGTGGCCCCAATCCGCCGATGACGCTCGAATTGCGCTCGGCGGGCGTCCCTGGACCGACCTCGACCGCCACTTTTGGAGTCAGGGCGGGTACCTACACCTGACGTATCTCTCGGCAGCGGGGTATCGGTACTACCTGCCGGGCCTGCTCCGTAGCGCGCTGGACGAGCCCATCGACGGCGGCTTCGTGTACTCCGCGGCATTTCACCTCCGGCCCGAGTGGACAGAGCTGTGCGAGCGGGGGCAGGTCGACGACGAGCAGCGGGCGTTGTTCGATGAGGAGAATCGGAGCGCCGTGGCGGCGTGGCTCGAGCTCCTCTTCGACGAGTGGCTGCACCGGCGGGACCTCTCGGCGGATGCGCTCTATTGGGTCTGGAACCGGACGGACACCCCGGGGCTTCGGAAGGCGCGGCAGTACTACGAGGAGCGGACGCACTTCCAGCGAGTGAGCTATCCCGCCGACCCGCGGGCGAGGGCTGTCGCGCTGGCGATCGCCTCGGCCTTCTCGGACGTGCCGTATCCCGGCGATAACCTGATCTGCAACCTGGGCGGAGGGGAGGAGCCGTACGAGTATGCCGTGAGGTACCGCGGCCACGACTGGCGCGCGCTCGATCCGCGGCTTCTGGATTTCGAGGGAGGGGCGCTCAGCTTCTTCACCGACGAGGCCTTCCGGTACTACTTGCCGGCGTTCCTCATCGCCGACCTGGCAGGCGAGTTCATGCTCGCCAACGCAAACCCAACATTCCATCTCTGGTACGGCCTCGCGGACTATAACGGCGATGATGACGCCTGGGTCCGGTACCCGCACCTTCGCCAAGCCGCTTTCGACAGAGCCGTTCGGAGATTCTCCGCGTTCACCGCTGTAGAGCGCGCCGCTGTGGCCGACTATCTCGAGTTCCCAGATAGGGGAGATCCGAAGGAGGTGGGCCAGGCCCTGGCGCGGTTCTGGCGTCCGGTTGACGCTGTATCGGCTCGCTCGACGTCGTAACCTGCCCGACCACCGGCTGCTCCGGCGGGTCGGATCGTCGATTGACGTTGCCGGCCAGCCCCATCTTCTCAGCGATCATTCGCTCAACAAGACCATGCTCGCGTAACTGCGCCAACCGTCGTTTCAGCGTACTGGCATTCCGCTCGGCGGGCTGGCCTGGTATCGGCCTTGATTCGTCGACTGGGCGCGCTCTGGTGACCCCGACGCACTATGCTGCGGACGCCTGTCGGTCGAGGAGGCGGTGGGCAACGACGTCGTGTCGAGTCGGCACTCGGTCGTGGCCCACTCCCAGTCCCGATGCGCGACCGGTCACGGGCCGCCAATCACTCTGCGGTTCTGGGGAGACCTGAGTCATCCCAGTTCCCAAACAGCTCGTTCTTCGCGGTCTTCGCCACGAAGTTCGCGAGGCGCCGCTCCCACTCGGCGGGGTCGCGCTTCCGCACCTCCTCGATGTAGCCGAGCCGCACTCGCTGGTAGAGGCTCGGGAAGGCTTGGAATTGCTGCCAGGCCGGCGGTGTGGCTTCGAGGCGCGCGCGGATGTCGGCCGCGATGCGCACGTCCACGTCGCTCAAATCGGGCAAGGTCCGACGTCCGGCTTCGGTCATCTTGCCGGCGTCGATCAAGCGGCGAGCGCGGCTCTTGTTCAGCTCCGTCCAGTTGCTCCGAGGCCGGCGGGGCGTGAAGCGCTGAGCCGTCGCACCCTCGAATGACTTCGCGATCCCGTCGATCCAGCCGAAACATAGCGCCTCCTCGACCGCGTCGAGGTAGGTGATGGAGCCCGGCGTCCCGCGGCGGAGCAGCATCCAAATCTCCGTGGCGCCCGCATGGTTCGCTGCGAGCCAATCGCGCCAAGCCCGGCGCGTCTCCGGATCGAAAACCGTTGTGATCTCCATGACGTCTCCTCGATGGGTCGGCCGTCGGTGTGTCGTCGCCCAGCGTCGATGCACCCAAAGGTGACACCGTCGTCTGCCCGCTCCAGTGTCAGGATAACCTGACCACCGACAAGGAAGATTGTCGCGTCGTCCGGACTCGGGTCCGGACTTGAGGCTCGGTAACGCCACGATGACGAGGGCTTTTGCCGCTGGATCGGTCCTTGCTCTGCGTCGCCCCTGCACCCTGACGCTCCAACGAGGTTCTCCCCATGACGGTTCTTTCGCTCCGCAGCCCCGCCCGAGCTCTGGTCTTCGCCCTCGCTACCGGGGCCGTGGGTTGCGAATCCGACTCCGATTCGACGAGCGCCACCGCCGACGCAGCTCAGGCCGGGGACGACTCGACGGACGTCGTCGACGCGGCCACGGGCGCCACCGACGGCGCGAGTGAAGCCGGGGATGACTCCGCCGATGGCGCAACGGACGCGGTGGACGGCGCAACGGACGCGACGGACGGCTCGACCGACGCGGTAGACGGCTCGACGGACGGAACCGACGGGACCGCGGACGGCGTCGTCGCGACCTGCGAGGAGCCGGGCGAGGTGACGACGCCGACTCCCATCTGCGACGGCTCGACCACGACGTGCAATGTCGAGCTCTTCGAGTGTACGCGCACCGCCAAGGCGCTCTCCTGCGAGCTGTCGGTGGAGCCGCAGTACTCGGAGACCATTGTAGGAAACAAGCGGATCATCACCGCGAACGGAGTGCCCACCCACGACGTCGGCCCCTTCCCGAACAGCGGGAACCCGAACTCGATCTCCGCTCAGAGCTACACCTTCGAGGTGCCAGTCACGCCGAGCGGCGCGGGAAGCTCGAACGTGAAGTATTTCGGCATCTTGAAGTCGGGCGTCGTCCTCGATCCCGGCACCGCCGAGACCTGGAACGACGACGGCTCCTGGCGCTACGAAGCGCTTCGCTACGGCACCGCCACGGGCTACTTCGAGTCCAATGGCGGGACCGACACGACCTTCCACCCCGACGGCCTCGGGCTCGACTGCAACCTCGCTCACGTCCAGCCGACGGGCGCCTACCACTACCACGG
>JADMJS010000271.1 GCA_018780435.1 Myxococcales bacterium | reverse complement strand
AGGCCGATTTCAGAATCCCGAATCAGGAAGCGAGGTTGGAGCTCGTCCGAATCTCTCGTCAGTGGCTCTTCAGCCGTGCCAACGGAGAGGGTCGTGTGGCCGCCGTGATCGCCGCGCTCATCGGTGGGGACGAGGCGGCCTTCCAAGCCGCGCTCGAACAGATCTTCCTCACCCACGCCTCCACCCACGACGTCGCCCGCTCGCCAGAGAACGGCTACCACATGTTCGTCCTCGGGCTGCTGGTGGCGCTCGAAGGCCGCTACGCGGTGCGGTCGAACCGAGAGGCCGGCTTCGGGCGCTACGACATCCTAATGACGCCGCAGAGACCGAGCGATCCGGGGATCGTCATCGAGTTCAAAGCGATCTCCGGCAAGTCACTGCCGGAGAAGCAGCTGAAGTCCGAGCTCGACAGCGCGCTGAACCAAATCGAAGAGCGCCGCTACGCCGACGAACTCTGGACCTCGGGCGCCAAACTCGTCCGGGCCGTCGCGATCGTGGGCAATGGAAAGCGCATCGCCTGCCGTTTCAAGACCCTGAACGCCCCAGCGACACAACCCGCCTGAAAACGGCTATGCTCCCGCTTCTGAACGGCGGAGCGTAGCCCATGGCCCTCGACATCATCTGCGGCATCATCGCGGCGCTCTACGGGCACGGTGGCAGCAAGTCCGGTGCGATGGCCGCGCTCTACCGCGCGCTCATCCCGGGCGGCGCGATCGTGGTCGCGAAGTTCCTGACCCGGCCGACGGCCGAGACCATCCTGAAGGCGGTCGCGTGGTCGCCGCAATTCGCCTATGGGCTCGTCTTCTTTGGCTATTTTGTCGTCTTCACGATCGCGCTCACCTTCGCGCTCGGCGCCGTGCTGCGCTCAGCCGAGTACGCGGGCGATGCAGGCACGTTCGACCGCGGGATGGGCCTGCTCCTCGGCCTCGCGCGCGGTGCCATCGTCCTGTACGCCGTGCTCGCCGCCTCGGTTCTGATGACGCACCGACTCGGCGCCAAGAAGCCCTTCATGGCCGTCCCGTGGCACGCCTCGAACGTCGGCCGCATCGCGCTCACGCGCAACTTGGTCGAGCCCGAAGCCTTCCCGAACGCGTTCATCTTGCGGGTGCTCATCGGCGCCGAGGACAACCTCGGTCATAACCCGAACGCGATCGCCGGCATCAAGAACCTGCCGGACTGGGAGCTCGTGGAGGCGGATCCCCCCACGATCGAAGCCATCCGCAACAAAGACTGGAAGTCGCTCCGGCAGAACATGATCCTGCTCCCGGTCATCACGAGCGCGGCCTTCCTCGCTTGGGCCGACGACTACTACACGCCCAGGCACAAGGTCGAAGCCGAAGATCCGAACCAGCGCTTCGAGGAGTTGAAGTCCAAGTGAGCTGTCGCGCCTCCCTCCTGTCGCCTTTCGCCGCTGCCCTCGTCCTCTCCGCTCTCGCCGGCTGCGGCGACGACCTCGCCGACGCCGTACACGAGAGTGTCACCGTCGACGTCGTGACCACGACGGACCTCGGCGGCTTCACCGACACCGCGGACTCCGAGACGCCCGAAGGCGACGTCCGCTCCGATACGAGCGCGCTCGACCCGTCGACGCCGATCCCCTTCGTCCCCTGCCAGACGAACACCGACTGCGAGTCGGGCTGGTGCGTCGAGACGTCGGAGGGCCGCACCTGCACCCGCACGTGCATCGAGGACTGCCCCGGCGGCTGGACCTGCGCGGCGGTCGGTAACGTCGACACCGACATCACGTACATCTGTCTCCCGCGCAACGTGAACCTCTGCAAGCCGTGCCGCAACGACTCGGAGTGCAAGTCGCCAGGCGATCCCGGCACGAACACCTGCGTCAATTATGGGCCACAAGGCAGCTTCTGCGCCGTCGACTGTTCGGCGTCCGCTTGCCCGGACGGCTACGGCTGCGAAGGCGGCCAATGCGTGAAGTCCGACGGCGTCTGCGATTGCTCGTGGAAGGCCGTCAAGGACGCTGCGTCGACGACCTGCAACGCGAGCAGCGAGCTCGGCTCCTGCTACGGCGTCCGCACCTGCCTCTCGGGCGCCCTCTCCGCGTGTGACGCCCCGGCGCCCGCGGCCGAGACCTGCAACTCGGCCGACGACGACTGCGACGGCCTGACCGACGAAGCGCTCGAGCTCGGCGCCTGCACGGACACGAACGACTTCGGGACGTGCACCGGCGTAACCATCTGCGAAGACGGCGCCACGGTCTGCACGGCGAAGGCGCCCGAGCTCGAAGTTTGCAATGGCAAGGACGACGACTGCGACGGGCTCGCCGACGAGGGCTTCCCCGACGCCAACAGCGACGGCCTCGCGGACTGCGTGAGCACCGACGACGACCTCGACGGCGTTCTCGATGGCACCGACAACTGCCCGACCATTCCGAACGCGGACCAGAAGGATCTCGACGGCGACGACATCGGCGACGTCTGCGACGGCGATCGCGACGGCGACGGCGACTCGAATGACAGCGACTGCGCGCCCGACGACGCCGCCGTCGGAAGCAAGCAGACCGAGCAGTGCAACGGCAAGGACGACAACTGCTCGGGCACGGTCGACGAAGGATTCGCCAACCTCGACGCGGACACGGAAGCCGACTGCGTCGACGCCGATGACGACGGCGACGACATCCCGGACTCGACGGACAACTGCCCCTACACCGCCAACGAAGACCAGTCGGACCTCGACGGCGACGGCAAGGGCAACGTCTGCGAGAACGACCTCGACGGCGACCTCGACCCGGACGGCGCCGACTGCGCGCCCCAAGACCCCTCGATCCATCACGGCGCGACCGAGCAGTGCGACGGCAAGGACCAGAACTGCAACGGGATCATCGACGAAGGCAGCCCGGACTCGGACCTCGACGCCATCGCCGACTGCCTCGACACCGACGACGACGGCGACGGCATCGTCGACGAGGCCGACAACTGTCCCGGCGGGAAGAACCCCGACCAGCTCGACACCGACCTGGACGGGCTCGGTGATGGTTGCGACGGCGATGACGACGGCGACGGCGCCGCGGACCCGCTCGACTGCGCGCCGCTCGACCCCACCCGAAAGCCCGGGGCCACCGAGTCGTGCAACGGCAAAGACGACGACTGCAACGGTCTCGTGGACGAGGTCGGCGCCGAAGGCTGCGTGGAGCGCCTCTACGACGGCGACGGCGACGGCTTCGGCCTGTCGGGCGTCGTCCTCTGCACCTGCGGCGCGTCCTTCCCGTACACCACGGTCGAAGGCGGCGACTGTAACGACGCGAACTCGCAGGTGTTCCCGGGCGCGACCGAGGCCTGTAACGCCAAGGACGACGA
>JADMJS010000256.1 GCA_018780435.1 Myxococcales bacterium | reverse complement strand
CGACTGATCCTGCGCTACCGCCGCTCACTGGGCCGCTTGCTTTCGGAGGGTGATGGTGACGGACTGGGAGAGGGTGACTTCGCTCCCGATCGCGTCGATGCCGACGGTCAATTGCGCCCTTTGGTCCTTCCATTCTGCCTCGTCGCCGAGGCCCATCCAGAGATCCATGAGGTAGTCCGCGTCGTCGGGTCCTTTCACGAGCGCTCGCTCGCTCACGTCGAGCGAGGGCTGCGGGCCCGGGTTATCGAGGAAGGTGAGGGTCGCGTTCACGGCGACCTCGTCGACCGCGTCCTCTAAAGTTCGTGTGGACGTCGCCAGGACCAGCCCAGGCTCACCGGCGTCGTCTTCGCCCACCATCAGCTCGTCACCGTCGTTGAGAGTCACGAACGCGCTCGGGTCCGACGTCCCCCGGGTGTGGGTGCCGAGGCGCAGAGGCGACTCATTGGCGGCGCTCGAGGTGTCCTTGCGGAGGGTCACGGTCACCGTCTTCTCAAGGATGGGGCCCCCACCGTAGGGCTCGACCGAGAGGGTCAGCACCGCAGACTTGTCCTTCCACTTAGTTTCGTCGCCGAGCACCATCCACGTGTTCATGAGGTAGCGCATGCCGTCGTCGCCGCTCACGAGGGGCCGACGCCGGTAGTTGATCATGCCGAGCACCTCACTCCCATCGACCGTCGCGAGCTGAGCGCGGATGTTGATGCGGTCGACGCAGCAGTCGAGCTGGTTGGTCGCGACGGCTAGGACCACCATCCACGCGCCTTGACCGCCCAGAATGACGGGGACTTCGCTCGTGTCCTTGGCCTCCTCGAAGGCCCCGACGTCGATGACGCCGGCTTCATTGGTCCCAACCTGGAAGCTCGGCTTGGCCGCAGTTCCGCTCCGCGCACACGCCGACGGGACACATTCGGAGCCATCGGCGGGGGGCTGAGCCGTGTCGGACGCCGGTGCGACCGCCGTCTCATCGCACGCGACCGCGCCTCCGAGGAGGACGAAGAGGGACACGGCGGCGGCGAGGCGAGAGCACATGGCGCGAATCATAGGGCGAGGAGGGTAGGGGCGCCACCCCGACCGCTGCTTTGCGCGGTTCATGGGCCCCGAAGGACCGGCGGCGTTCAGCCGGGCGGTGCGAGGAGCATCAGCGACGCCGAGCTCGTCACCGGCTCACCACCGCCGGCGGGCGCGAGGGTCAGGGTGAGCCTGGCGGCTTCACCCGCCCACTCGGCGTCCGCGTTCAAAGGGACTGGGATTCCGAGCACATAGGCCCGGCCGCTGTCGCGCCGAACGATGGGGTGGCGACGGCCGACGACGCGTCCAAGCTCCACGTCGACCATCGGGCACGTCGTGGTCTCTGTCGATTCGCACGTCGGATCGACCTTCACCGACTTAATGAGGGTGGCGTCGATGTCGACCTCGGCCACGTCCGGTCCGAAAGCAGCGGTTCGAGCCGCGAACAAGAGGCCGGGCTGCCCATCGCTCAGCGGCTGGGCCGTGAGTAGGGCGTAATCCGGTAGGGCACAGAACCCATCAGGGCGGGTCTCGCCGGCCTCGCTCGTCCCGAACCTGAGGGGCGGTGGCGGACTGCCGCCGCGGTCTGCGTTCAGCATCACGGTGAGCGTCTGGTCGAACGTCTCTCCACCGCCGTAGGGCTCGAGGGACAAGGTCAAGACGGCCTGCTCCTCCTCCCAAGTGCCTTCCGGTCCTACGATGAGAAATGTGTTCAGAATATAGCCAAGCCCGTCGTCACCGTGTGCCAACAGACGTCGCCGGAGGTTGCTCTCGCCCAGCTTGCGGCCGCAATCGACGGTCGTCAGGGATGCGCGGATGTTGACCCGTTCGACGCAACAGTCGAACCGATTGGTCGCTGCTGATAGTACGATCATGAAAGCACCTTGAGTGCCTTTGACGACGGTGAACTCGCTCCCTTCCGAAGCGGGGGCGAATGGGAGGCCGCCGAGAGCCCCATCAGGGTCCGTGCCAATCGCAAAGACCGGCGATACGACGGCTCGGGAAGAGGCGCATTGGGAAGGGCTGCAAACGGTCACGTCGGCCACGGGCGACGCGTCCGAGCACGCTGCCGTCGCCGAGAGGACCAGCATCGACGCGGCCAGCCCGAGCCGGGTACGGTCCCTAAGACGTCTCACGCCCATCCCCATCGATCTCAACGACCTTGGCACCGGTACGGGTGACCTCGCTGTTCCCGTCGCGGCTCACGTCGAAGGCGCTCTTCATCAGGGTCGAGCGCGAGCGGCCCCGCATGGGCGAGGGCGCTCGCGTCGGGGCCGGGGCGTCCTCCGGCTCCGGCATCGACGCCATGAGGCTACGCAGCTCCGGTGGGAGGTCTTCGATCCGGAACACGCCAGCGGTCGTCGGCGTTCGTTCGCGCTTCTGGGGCGCGGCAGGCGCCGCGACGGGGGGCGCCGCAACGATCGGCTCCGGGGCCGCGATGACGAAGACGGCCGCGCAGCTCCCGCACCGTGCCTTTTTGCCCGCGGGCGTCTCGGCCGGGATCTGCAATGCGGTACCACAATGAGAGCAGTGGACGACGCGTTTCATGGGCTGAGCGTAGCAGAGTTCGTGAGCTTTGGTCTCCCGGCCTTGAGGCTGCGGCCACGGACCTCTATGCTCGCGCGATGGTTCACGCCCGCACGCTCCCGCTCCCCTCTCGCTCCGTCGTGACGCGCGCCCTGACCGCGCTCGTGTTGGCTTTCGGAGCACTCGTCGCTCTCCGCGCCACGGCGGCGCCGCCCAGCGGGCCGGGCTGGCTCGGGCTCCGACTCGAAGCGGCGACCGCCGACGAACAGAAGTCGCTCGGCATCGAGCGCGCCGTACCCAAAGTCGTGCGCACCTTCGCTAACTCCCCGGCGGAAGCCGCGGGCGTGAAGCCGGGCGACTTCGTCCTCGCGTTCCAAGGCGCCGACATCGCCGACACACGCGACCTCGTGACGCGCGTCGGCGGCACCCCGTCCGGCACCACGGTCAGCATCGAAGTGAGCCGCAGCGGCGAGCGCGTGAAGCTCGAGACGGTGCTCATGCCGCGTCCCGACCAACAGGAGCTCCTCCGCGGCGACTGGGTCGGGAAGGCCATCCCACCGATCACCCTCCTCGACGCGCAAGGCAATGGCCGCATCGACCTCGGCGCCCTCAAGGGCAACGTCATCGTCGTCGACTTCTTCGCGACGTGGTGCGGCCCCTGCAAGCGGCTCTCGGTCGACCTCCAGCGCCTCCAGAAGGAGCTCGGCTCGAGCGGCTTCGAGATCGTGAGCGTCTCGTCGGAAGACGCCGACGTCGTGAAGGGCTACTCGAAGGAGCACCCCGTGCCCTA
>JADMJS010000391.1 GCA_018780435.1 Myxococcales bacterium | reverse complement strand
CTCATCGAGTCGCTGGTCATCTACTCGCTCCTCATCAGCTTCATGCTGCTGGGCAAGCTGTAAGACTCAGGCGTTCGCCCCGCCACGGGGCGAGCACGAGTCCCTTCGACGCCGGGTTCTGCCCGGCGTCGTCGTTTAAGGCATCACGCCTTTCGGAGATTGGACCTCCAATCAATGGCGTTCGCGCGATCCGACCTCTATGCTAGCGCGCATGTCTGCCCCCTCCACACCGGCGATCGACGAAGGACCGCTTTCGAAGCTCGAGCCGTCACCGTCGATCACCTCTGAGATCGCCACCATCAACATCCGCCGCCATGTCGGCGCACTCACGTCACTCCTGAACGCTCTTGACGCGTCCGTCCGCCCGGGCGACCCGCCCCACGGGCTGGCCAAACTGGTCGACTTCCTGCGACCGCGTCCATCCGACATCACACGCGCGCTCCTCGATGAGCCCGCACCGAAGACCGACGCCGGCCGCTTCCGGCTGGCCTTCGAGCACACAGCCGGCGCCGTCGAACGCACCGAGGCGCTGATCCTCGTCCTCGAGTCAGAAGGCGCGCTGGCGCGTCGGCTCACCCTCCACGTCTGCGCGTCGGTTCGAGGGCGTCGGCTTCGCGAGCTCCTGTCGGAACAAGGGATTCCGGAACAGGAGAGCCTGATCGGCGGCACCTTGAGGCGCCTTCGAGACCGGCTCCTGCCACCGCTGCCCGAGCGAGCGAGCTGGCTCGACCTCTTCTCCGAGCTCTTCTCGTCGCCTCGCGACGGGACTTGGGTTGCCGCGGTGCCACTCGACCTGTGGCGACGCCTCTACTGCGTGATCACCTCGCAGCTCGGCTCCGGAGACGGCTCCGATTCGGCGGACACCGGGAACGATGATGCCACGACGATGAGCGCGGGACGCACCCAGCTCGCCTTCGAATCCCGAGCCGCCGTCGCGATGGTCTCGCACCGTCTCGCCGCTCTCGGGGTGGACCCGGTGCTCCGCCGCTACTACGCCCCCGCCGCGCAGAACGAGTCCCCCTTCCTCGAACAGGCTCACGAGCTGTCCTCGTGGTCGCCCGGCGCGACGCCCGACGAAGCCGGCCTCATCAAACATGCGCTGGTCCTCCTCGACCAATGCACGCAGATCCTGCGTCAAGTCCGGAAGCTCGCCAGCACCCAAGGCACGACGACGCAGCTCACGACGACGGTGCTGAGGGGCAAGGCCCTCGTCCGGCGCCTCGAGCTCCTGCTGGCCCTCCACCACCCGACCGTCGACGCCGGTGCCCACTGGGCCTTCGCTGACCTCTTCGTCGACCTCGTCGACGGCGAGTCCAACTCACGTAGCGTCGGTCGATTCGTCCAGGAGACGACGGACCTCGTCGCCCTTCAGATCACCGAGCACGCGGCGCGAACGGGAGACCACTACGTCACCCAGACGCGCTCCGAATATTGGGCCATGGCGCGGTCGGCCGCGGGCGCCGGCGGCATCATCTCGGTGATGGCGCTCGTAAAGCTCCTCATCAGTGGCCTCGACTTGCCGGTCTTTTGGAACGCCTTCCTCTCGGGGCTGAACTACGCCGCAGGCTTCGTCCTCATCCACGTCCTCCACATGACGGTCGCCACCAAACAACCCGCGATGACGGCCGCCAAGATCGCCGCGACGCTCGAGCCCGTGAAACAGGGACGACCCGGGTCCAGCGGCGCCCGCCTTCGGACGACGCCGCTCTCCGGCGTGGTGACCCTCATCGCAAGCATCTCCCGCACCCAGCTCGTCGCCATCGCCGGCAACGTGCTCGTCGCCGTCCCCGGGTCCTTCGTCGTGGCGGCCCTGTGCCAGTACGCCCTCGGGGTGACCATCGTAGACGCGGAGAAGGCGAACTACCTGCTGGAGAGCGTCCACCCCTTCCAGTCCTTGGCGTTAGCATATGCCGCCCTCGCCGGGATCTGCCTCTTCTTGGCCGGCATCGTGTCCGGCTACGTGGACAACCTGTGCCTCGTGAGTCGCTTTCCCGAGCGGCTACGGCGGTCGGCGTGGCTGGGACGCGCGCTCGGTGACGAACGCCGTGAGTCCATCGCCGACTACATGACCTCCAATCTCGGCGCCGTCGTCGGCAACGCCGCCTTCGGGTTCATGCTGGCCTACGTCGGCTTCTTCGGGGAGATCCTCGGTCTCCCGCTCGACATTCGCCACGTGACCTTCTCGTCGGCGTACGTCGCGTGGGGCGCCCTCGGTCTCGGCGGCGACGTCGATGCTTGGCTCCTCGTTGGCGCCGTCGTTGGCGTGGCTCTTATCGCGCTCTGCAACCTCGCGGTCAGCTTCGCCCTCGCCCTCCACGTCGCGATGCGAGCGCGCGGCGCCGGCGTCGCGGCCGCGCTCCGAATCGCAGGCGCGCTCCGAGATCACCTCCGCACCAACGGCCGCGACTTTATCTGGCCGCCGCCGGACCCGGGACCACCACCCGACGCTCCCCCGAACCCTCCCCCAATCGTTTGAAATCCCGCCGCATTGTTAGCCGGCGTTCATCCGGAACGCGGTCCTCCCGCGGCCCTTGGATGGGCGTCGTCGCCGCATCTAAGGGCTCGGTCATGCACCCGCGTCGTCGTCACCACCCTCATCATCGCCCGGAAGCCCCAGTCCCGGCAGGACGCCCTTGGTCCACCCCCCGCGACTATCGGGGATGATGAGCGGGATGACCGTGGACGGGGGCGGTGGCGGGGTCGGCGCGTCCGGGGCGACTGCGCCTTCCGGGATGGGCATGAAGAGGCGCTGCCCGAACTCGACCTTGATGCCGTCGGGGACCATGTCGAACTCGTAGGCGGAGCCGTCTCGGCCGGCTCGCCGGAGCTTCGAGGTGGGGAGCTTGACGGTCGTCAGGTCGGAGCGGATGAGGCGCAAGTGCTCGAATTCGCAAGCGATGAGCGGCCATTCGGCGGCGAAGGCGATGCGGTGAGGGAGCCGTTCGCGGCGCTGGATAACGATGACGCCGCGACCGCCGCGGTGCTGGACCGGGAAGTCGCTGTACCAGCTCTTCTTGCCGCGGCCCTGGTCGGTGATGATGGCGACCTCGCCCTGCCCTTCCGAATCGAGGAGGAGCGCCGAGACGATGCGGTCCTTGCCCGCGAGCTTCATGCCACGCACGCCGCCGGCGCTGCGGCCCTGTACCGGGATCTCCTCGATAGTAAAGCGGATGCCGTTGCCTTCGCGGGTCACGAGGAGGAGGTCGGTGCCCGGACGGGCGATGAGCACGGTGAGGAGCTCGTCGTCGTCCGCGAGCTTGATGGACGTCACGCCCGTCGAGCGCTGGGCCGTCAGCTCCTTCAGCGGTGTTCGTTTGACGGCGCCGAGCTTCGTGACGAAGAGCGCCTCGACCTCGCTCTCGAACTCGGCGATGGACTGCTCAAGCGGGACCTCGCGTGTGCCAGTCGACTGACCGAAGACCTGAACGACACGATCGTCCTTTTCGAACTGCACGACGTTCACGAGCGCCGAGCCCGCGTCCGACCACTTGGCTTCCGGGAGCTGATGCACCGGCATGGAGTAGGCTTTGCCGTGCGCCGTGAACCACGCCACGCGGTGGAGCGTGTTCGTGTCGAGCCGGAAGCGGAGCGAGTCGCCTTCCTTGAGCCCGCCGTCGCCGCCGATCTTCTCCGCCGAGGCCGGGAGCACGCGCTTGATGTAGCCGCCCTGCGAGAGCGCGACGACCACGTCCTGCGCCTTCACGGTGACGGTGACCTGGAGCTTGGTGTCGGTGACCTCCTCGACGCGATCGACGATCTCGGTGCGCCGCGCGTCGGCGTATAACTTTCGCGTCTCGAGGAGCTCGGCGCGGATCGTTGCGAGGAGCACGGCTTCGGAGCCCAGAATCTTCTG
This sequence comes from Myxococcales bacterium, assembly GCA_018780435.1. GTDB lineage: Bacteria > Myxococcota_A > UBA9042 > SXOO01. The sequence continues at coordinate 13,783 of JADMJS010000391.1, read as the reverse complement.
CAGCTTTGCGATCAACGCTTCGAGCTCGCCCTTCTCCTTCCGCAGATCGAGGATTTGGAGGTTGGTGAGGCGGTGCAGGCGCAGGTCGAGGATCTCGGTGGTCTGCGGATCCGAGAAGCCAAAGCGCGCCATGAGGTTCTTGTGCGCGTCGGGCCGGTCCTTGGAGGCGCGGATGGTCGCGATGACCTCGTCGAGGATGTCGACTGCCTTGATGAGGCCGTCCACGAGATGCAGCCGGGTCTCGGCGCGATCGAGGAGGAAGCGCGAGCGACGCGTGACGACTTCGCGCTGATGGTCGAGGTAGGCCCGCAACATCTGCAAGAGGCCCAGGGTCTCCGGCGTGCGATTCGAGATCGCCACCATGAGGAAGTGCCGGTAGACCTGCAGCTCCGTCTTCTTGAAGAGGAACGCGAGCACTGGATCCGCGTCGACGCCGCGCTGCAGGTCGACCACCATGCGCAGCCCCTCGCGGTCGGTCTCGTCGCGGACGTCGCTGATGCCCTGCACGATCTTCTCGGTCTTCAAGCGCTCGATCTCTTTGACGAGATCGGCCTTGATGACGCCGTACGGGATCTCGGTCACTACAATCTGCTGACGCCCGTCGCGTAACGTCTCGACAACCGTTCGGGCCCGCAGCGTGCAGCGCCCGCGGCCGGTCCGGTAGGCCTCGACGAGCGTGTCCGCCCCCATGAGCAGCCCACCCGTGGGGAAGTCCGGTCCCTTCACGTGGTTCATGGCCTCGGCCAGTGTGAGCTCGGGCCGGTCGATCATAGCGACGAGCGCGTCGATGCACTCGCCGAGGTTGTGCGGCGGGATCTCGGTCGCAAAGCCGGTCGAGACGCCCGAGGTGCCGTTCACCAGCAGGTTCGGGAAACGCGCCGGGAGGACGATGGGCTCCTCGTCTTTGTCGTCGAAGTTCGGCTGGAAATCGACCGTGTCCTGATCGAGACCGGCGAGGAGCACGTCGGCGATCGGCGAGAGCCGCGCTTCGGTGTAGCGCATGGCCGCGGGCGGGTCGTCGTCCATCGAGCCGAAGTTGCCCTGACCGTCGATGAGCGGGGCCCGCATCTTCCAGTCCTGCGCGAGCCGCACCAGCGCTTCGTAGATGGACGAGTCGCCGTGCGGGTGGAAGGTGCCCATGACCTCGCCGACCGTCTTGGCGCACTTACGGTAGGGGTTCTGTGAGGTGTTCCGGGCCAGGTGCATCGCGTACAGGATGCGCCGCTGCACGGGCTTCAGTCCGTCGCGCACGTCCGGGATGGCACGGGAGAGGATGGTGGTCTTCGCGTAACGGCCGAACGCAAACCCGAGCTCGGACTCGAGGTTGGCGTCGACGATGCGGTGGGCCGATTCGGTCATTCGGAGAGGCCTTCGCTGGTGGTGGTGTTGCGAGCGTCGCGTTCAGCGGCGCGACCGGTCGGCGCGTTCGGGACGCCGCGGGTCTTCGACTTTTGAGCGATGACGTCGGGGAGTGCTTCGTTCTCGGGGCCGAAGGGAACGTTCTCGGTGATCCAGTCCCGGCGCGTCTCGGCGACGTCGCCCATGAGGATCGACACGGCGCGTTCGGCGGCGCTCGCGTCGTCGATCTCGACCTTGACGAGCGTGCGGGTCTCCGGGTTGAGCGTGGTCTCCCAGAGCTGCGGCGCCGTCATTTCGCCGAGACCTTTGAAGCGGGTCACCTCGACTTTGCCCCGGGCGCCCTTCAGCGCTTGTTGCAGCTCCTCGTTCGTCCACGCGTAGCGGCTCTCCTGCTTCTTCTGCCCGACCGTGACTTTGTAGAGCGGCGGTTGCGCAATGAAGACGCGTCCTTGCGTCACGAGGTCCTTCATGAAGCGGTAGAAGAAGGTGAGCAGGAGACAACGGATGTGCGCGCCGTCGTCGTCGGCGTCGGACAGGATGATGACGCGACCGTACTGCGACTCAGCGATGTTGAACTCGCTCCCGACGCCGCCGCCAATCGCCTGGATGATGCTCATGATCTCCTTGTTGGCGAGGACCTTGGCGAGCGCAGCACGCTCCGTGTTCAGCGGCTTGCCGCGCAACGGCAAGATGGCCTGCGTGTTGCGGTCGCGCGCTTGTTTGGCCGATCCGCCGGCGCTGTCGCCCTCGACCAAGAACAGCTCTCGGGCCATGGGGTCGCGGCTGGCACAACGCGTGAGCTTGCCATTGAGCGACGTGCGCCCCGCCGACGTCTTCCCTTGCCGGACGGCTTCGCGCGCTTCGCGTGCGGCCGCTCGAGCCGCCGCGGCCTTACACGCCTTGTCGAGGATCTCCTTGGCATGGTCCGGGTTCTCCTCGAGGAAGCGCTCGAGGTGCTTGCCGACGACGCCCTCGACGGCGGCACGCGCTTCGGGGTTGCCGAGCTTGGTCTTGGTCTGGCCTTCGAACTCCGTGTCCGTCATGCGGAGCGAGAGGACGCAGGTCATGCCTTCCCGGAGGTCTTCCCCCGTGAGGTTGTCCTTCTTCTTCCAGAGCCCGAGGCGGCGCACGTACTCGTTCATGAGGCGCGTGTGCGCGGCGCGGAAGCCGGTCTCGTGAGTACCGCCTTCGACCGTCGAGATGCAGTTCACGAACGAGGAGACGCTCTCGGAATAATCGGTGTGGTACTGGAAGCAGCACTCGACTTCGATGCCGTCGACGGTGTCCTTGAACCAGACCGGTGGACCGACCGTCTCGCGCCCCTCATTGAGGTAGGCCACGAACTGTCGGAGCCCGCCATCGAACTTGAAGTCGACGGACGATCCCTCGGGCGCGCCGTCGCGGCGGTCGGTGATGCTGATCTTCAAGCCCGCGTTCAGAAACGCGAGCTCGCGAAGGCGTGACACGAGCGTGTCGTAGTTGAAGGTCGTGGCGCTGAAGATGGTGGGGTCGGGGGTGAAGCGAACCAGCGTACCCCGTTTGCGAGTGCCGCTGACCTCGATGAGCTCCGTGACCGGTGTGCCGCGCTCGAAGCGCTGCTTGTAGGCCCGGCCCCCGCGCCAGATCTCGATCTCGAGGTAGGTCGAGAGCGCGTTGACCACCGACGCACCGACACCGTGGAGACCGCCGGAGACCTTGTAGGTGTCCGAATCGAACTTCGCTCCCGCGTGAAGCTTCGTGAAGACCACGGTCGCAGCAGGGATGCCGAGCTGAGGGTGGATGTCGACCGGCACGCCACGCCCGTCGTCGACCACGGTCACCACGTTGCCCGTGTCGATGCGAACGTCGACGCTGGTCGCGTGTCCGGCGAGCGCTTCGTCGATGCAGTTGTCGACGATCTCGTAGACGAGGTGATGCAGCCCGCGCGGGCCCGTCGACCCGATGTACATGCCCGGACGCTTGCGGACGGCTTCGAGCCCTTCGAGGATCTTGATGTCGGACGCCGAGTACTCGCGCACGAGCCCGGGGGCGGCCTTGGGAGCGGATGAGGCGGACGATGTCGAGGAGGTCATGCGTGTTGCCTGATCATGGCGGTCTTCGATAGCTCCCGCGTGAGAGGGACACGACGAGCACCCTGGGTGCGACGTAATGCCCGTCCTGTCTGCGAAGTCGGCCTGGCGAGGCCGCCTCCGGGGCGCCGAGTCTGCCTTCCTCCGGCTGCGGGGTCAAGGACTGAGGTGAACGGACGTTCAGATGCCCCCAAAACTATCGCCAAGCACGATGTTCTACCCCTTACTGGCTAGTTCGAACGAGGGGTGTATCCTTATCCCTCATGGGCAGAAAGGGCGACTTGCTGGACCTCCTGAGAGCACGGTTGTTTCGACTCGTTCATCGCGGTACCCCCGGCGATGTGGCGTTCTACTGCGATCGCACGCGGTACGCGACCCGAGTCCTTGAGCTCGGGTGCGGCGCCGGGCGTATCCTCGGGCCGATCGCGGAGCAAGGTACGTCCGTCGTGGGGATCGAGAGGTCCCCGTTCATGCTCGCCGCTGGCCAGGACACGTTCGGCGGGTTGCCGCCGCACTCGCGGGTCGAGCTTGGCGACATGCGGACCTTCCGGTTCCCAGAGCCTTTCGATACCGTCATCATCCCGTACAACACGCTCTTCGCGATGGAAACGGACGACGACATCCGCGCTTGCCTCGCCCGCGTCCACGAGCAGCTCGTCCCCGACGGGCGCCTCTACCTCGATTGCTACGTGCTGAACGAGACCGGCCAGTCGGCCCCGTCACCGTTTCGAAAGATCGACACCATCCTCGACGGGGGGCGCCGGATCGAAGTCTGGGAGCAAGAAGGCCCAGAGCTCCCCGGGCGTCGCTTCGAGATGCGCTATCGGTATCGAATACAGAACCCGGACGGCGTTGCCCGCATCGAGACCGACGTCGTCTGCCATCACTACGCTCCTCCTGACGTCCTGCTTGAGCTCCTCGACCAGGCCGGCTTCGAGATCACCGCCCGCCATGGCGACTTCGATCGAAGCCCCTTCGGGCCAGACTCGGTCATCATGGTAGTGGAGGCCCGGCGCCGCGGCTGAAAGGCCGGTGTCGCACGGGCACGAGATGGAGTAGTGTCCGCCCCGCTGGGACCCAACCACCCAGCGGGAGCCGCCCAGCTTGCGAGTACTCGGCATCGAGACCAGTTGTGACGAGACCGCGGCGAGCGTCGTCGCGGACGGCCAACTCGTCCTGTCGAACGTCGTCTCCTCGCAGGTCGCCCTCCACCGGCAGTACGGCGGCGTCGTCCCGGAGCTGGCGAGCCGCGCCCACCTCGATGCGGTCATCCCCATCGTCGATCTCGCCCTCGAGAGGGCCGGCCTCGGCCTTCGAGACATCGACGTCGTGGCCGTCACGCGTGGGCCCGGGCTCATCGGCGCGCTCATGGTCGGCGTCCAGGTCGGAAAGGGGCTCGCGATCGCGCTCGACCGGCCCCTGGTGGGCGTCAACCACATCGCCGCTCACCTCTACGCCGCGCAGCTCACCGAAGCGCCGGCCGCCGCCTCTCCCACGCCCGACGCGCTGCCCGTGGCGTACCCGCACATCGCCCTTGCGGTGAGCGGCGGGCACACGGCACTCTACCGGGTCGACAGCCCCCTGGCATTCCGGGAGCTCGGCAGCACTCTCGACGATGCTGCCGGCGAGGCCTTCGACAAGGTCGCGCTCATGCTCGGCCTCGGCTACCCCGGCGGGCGCGTCATCGACGACCTCGCGCGCGGCGGACGAACTGACGCCGTGGCCCTCCCGCGCGCTTGGCTCGGGAAGCGCAAGTTCGACTTCTCGTTCAGCGGACTGAAGACGGCGGTACGGACCCACGTGAAGGCGCACGGCGTCCCAGAAGGCGACGCCCTCCGCGACCTGCTCGCCAGCTTTCAGGAAGCGGTGGCCGACGTGCTCGTGGAGAAGGCAATGCTGGCGGCGAAAGAGCAACGATTGCACCGCATCGTGGTGGCGGGCGGCGTCGGGGCCAACTCGCGCCTCAGGGCGCTCCTGACGCAGCGTTGCGTGGAGCGCCGGGTGGAGGCCGTCCTCACCCCCCTTCGTTATTGCACCGACAACGCCGCGATGGTGGCGGGCCTCGGTTACCACCTCGCGCAGGCGGGAGACGTCGTGAGCCCATTCACCCTCGACCCCGACGCCGGCCTCTCGCGCTCGGGAGCGCCCGCCTGATGGTGGTCCGCAAGAAGTCCTTCGGGCAACATTTCCTCCATGATCGCAAGGTGATGCACGACACGGCGCGCGCGCTCGAGTGGCGTGAAGGCGAGCAAGTCGTCGAGATCGGCCCGGGCACCGGCCGGCTGACGCGCGTCCTCCTCGAACACGTCCCGATCACGTCCATCACGGCGATCGAGCTCGACCCGGAGATGATCGGGCACCTCGCCGAGCAGATGCCGGACCTGACGGTGCGCGCCGCCGATGCCGCCCGTATCGACTGGGGTACGGTCGTCGGCGATGGCCCCGCGGTCCTGGTCGGTAACCTCCCCTACAACGCGTCGGCGCCAATCCTCTTCAATGCGCTCGCGCACCGGCACCGGTTTCGCCGCTTCGTCTTCATGTTTCAACGAGAGCTGGCGCTCCGCCTCGCCGCCAAGCCGGGCAGCGGTGACTACGGCCCGCCGAGCGCGATCGTCCGCCTGCTCGCTCCTGCTCGTTACTTGTTCACGGTGCGCCCGTCGGCGTTTCGGCCTCCACCTAAGGTCGACTCGGCCGTCCTCGCCTTCGATCCCCTCCCGGCGCCGGCGCTCGGGGTCGCCGAAGCCGAGGTGCAGCCGATCTCGAAGTTCATCCACGGCGCCTTCCAGCAGCGCCGAAAGACCCTGCGGAACAACCTCCGCGCGATGGCGCTCGACACGGAGCCCATCCTCGCCGCCGCGGGCCTCGAAGGACGCGAGCGGCCCGAAGAGCTCGACCTTGAGACCTTCGTGGTGCTGTGGCGAGCCAGCCTGCATCACGCCCTTGTGACGACCCCACCTCCGTGCTAACACGCCCCGCGTGCATCCCGTGAAGCTCGCCCTCACCGCTCTTATCCTCAGCCTCGCCTCCGCGTGCGCCGCCGCCGTGGGCGACGAGTGCTCGTCGAGCACCGACTGCGGTCGCGAGCTCGTCTGCGACACCAGCATGCCCGGGGGCTACTGCACCCGCGCCAACTGCGAGACCAACTCCTGCCCGGAGGAGGGCGTCTGCATCGAGTTCCCGGACCAGTCGCGCTTCTGCATGTTGCGCTGCGACAGCGGCTCGGATTGCCGCGACGGGTATCAGTGCGTGTCCAACTGGGGCGATCTTCCGTTCTGTAGCGCGGCTCCGTACTCCGAAGCCCAGACCACCCCCGCGAACTGACCATGCGGCACCTCCTTGCCGTAATCCTCACCATCTGCGGCGCCTGCAGCACCACCGCCGTGCGTGAAGCGGAGCCCTTGCTCTTCGAGGAGGAGGTCACACGCGAGCCCGACTCGGAGCTCACCATCGCCCGCTCCACCCTCGAAGACGTCGTCTCGAAGGGCCCCGGGCGCTTCTTCGAGCGTGTCGAAGTCGAGCCTGCCTTCGCAGCCGGCGGCACCGGTCGACCGCGCTTCCTCGGCTACACCATCCGCACCTTCTACGGCGGCATGACGCCGGCCTCGAACGGCGTTCAGGTGGGCGACGTCGTCACCGCCTTGAACGGCCTCCCCGTCAGCCGACCCGACGAGTTCATGAAGGTCTGGAGCAGCGCGCTTCGACAAGACGCGCTCGAAGTCGACGTCCTTAGGGACAGTCGCCCTGTGCGATTCGTCTACCGGATCGTCGACGGCGCACCCTCCGGCGACGTCGGCCAAGACGGCACCGCCGCTCCCGCAGAGCAGTGACGCCATGTAACCGGCCCCACGCCGGTTGACGTGTGGCCCGTAGCGGGCTTTGATCGCCCGGTGTCCGAGCGAACGCCTACTCCAACTACCGCTGAACCCACCGATGCGCGAGCGATGACCGCCGACGCCGCCGCGCGCGACACCACGTCGAGCAGCCGTGTCGACGCACCTCTCGCCCTCGCGGGCGGCCTCGCGATCTGGGCCTTGCTCGTGGCCGGCCCACAACTGCGCGGTATCGCGATCCCGAACGTCACGCCGACCGTGTGGGTCCTGATGGCGCTTCCGATCGGCGTCCTGGCCGTCGCGTTGCGCGCTCGTTCGGCCCTCGGACTCATCGCCGGCGTCCCCTTCTCTCACCTGCCGCTCCTACTGACCCAGCCGGTCCTGACGAGCCCCAAGGCGCACGACGCCGCCTCATTTGCAGCGCTGCTGATCGCAACGTTCGCGCTCGTCGTCAGCGGCTCGGGGCTACGCCCTCGGGGCCGCCCGGACGCGAACGTGGTCAGCGCTGGGGAGCCCCCCGCCCGCCTCCCCCGGTGGCGAGAAACGTCGCTCCTCATCGCCTTCGCCTTCGCGCTGCTCGTTCCGTTGCTCCGGCTCGGCTTCGACCTCGGCATCCGCGCCCGCTTCACACAGAGCCACGGCGCTGACGCCGTTCGTGCGATGACGCTCACAGGCCTACTCGTGTTCACGGGATGGGCCATGTCGGCGCGTTCGGCCATCGCGACCCTCGGCAACCTTGGGCGCGACCCCGGCTTGCTCGGGCGTACACTGGCACTCGAGCGCGCGCGCCTCCAGCAGTCGGGCGAGATCCGGTTCAACTTCGCCCTCGCCATCTTCTTCGCCATCGCCGCAGCGCTCGCGCTCTACGCCTACCTAGCAGGCGATCTCGGCGCCGGGTCATCCGGGGGCACGCCGTGACCGCTGCCCGGGCCCCATCCCCCTCGAACCTGTGGCCGGTCGCCCTGCACGCGGCCCACCCCGGAGCCCTCTGATGAACGTCGCCAAGGAGCTACTGGGTCTCGGCCTCGTCGCGGGGAGCGCTTTCTTCTACCTTCAGTCGGTGCGCTTCTTCGGCGAAGGCGACCATGTCGCCGGGATCCTTCAGATCTTCGTTGGACTCGCGACCACCCGCGCCGGCCTCGAGCTCGTCAAGCTCGGCCTCATCTCGGAGAGCGGGGTGAAGCGCAGCGAGCCTCGACGGCCTGACGGAGAGACGACCCCGTGATCGCGATACGCTCGACTCGTCTGCACGAGGCGTCAATCCTCGCCGCCGTGATCGTGGCCTGCGCCGACGACGCGCTTCCGCCGCCATCGACGGGTGTCGAACTGGCGCCGATCGCCTCGTTCGCGGATCCAGCGTGGACGGGGGCTCAATCGCAAGGCGACCCAGTCATCGCGACGGTCGAAGGCACCCCCATCACTCGGTCCATGCTGGCCAGAGAGATGGCGCTTCGCGGCGACGACGCCGACCCACGCGCGGTCCTCGAAGACATCGTGGAGTTCGAGCTGCTCGCGCGAAAAGCGTTCGACGCTGGTCTCTACACCAAAGACGTCGTGGGGCGGCCGATCACGAAGGCCCTCGCGCGCCGCCTCATCGACGAGGACATGAACCGAGCGCTGAGCCCAGCCGACATCCCAGCGGACGCCGTCGGGCAAGCCTACGACATGGTGCGCACGCGTTATCAACACTTCGAGGTCTTCAGCATCGTCGACGCTCAGGTGCTCTGTTGCCCTGCCGAGTCGCCCGACGCGTGCTACAAGGACCTCTTCGACAACGTCGAGGACCGCCGAACCCACGTGGCCGATTGCTTTCGGACGGTCAAGCCCATGTGGGAGTCGCTCCGCTCACGGGTGCAAGGTGCCAAGACCCGAGACGAGTTCCGGCTCCTCGTCGACAGCGCCTTCCTCGACCTGCCGCCCACTGAAGCCAAGCTGATGTTCCAGCTCGACCCGAAGCTGCACGAGTACAATTTTCAGTACGACGTCGAGACTTCGTACGAAGTGCAGTTCGAGACCATCCGATACCAGGTCTTCTACAAGGAGATCATGGACGGCGCGAAAGACACGTGGTTTGGGGCGGGGCGACAGGCGCCGGCCGTCTCCCCCGTGCTCCAGAGCCCGCTCGGCGTTCACCTGCTCTTCATCGACGACGTGCGCCCCCGCAAGAACCAGCCCGTCACTGACCCGGCCGTCCAGACCGAGCTCCGCGAGCGCATGTTCCCGCAGTTCCGTGCCGCCAAGTTCCAGGAGCTCACTGGAAAGCTCTGCGAAGCCGCGTCCTGTCAGCTCCTGACCGACAACCTCATCCCGCTGCAGAACCAGGGCCCGTGACGGTCCTCATAGCGCCCGTCAGCGCCGCCGAATGAACTCACCCGCACGTGTCGTCCAGTCGGCCTGAAGCAGCCGCGACGCGTTCTGCGGGTTGGCCATCATCTCTTGGCCGATAGGTCGCCCGCCGACGGTTCGCCCCGGCCCAATCGACCGCCGATAGTGGTTCCACATGGCTTCCCGCACGGCGGTGTAATCCGCCGCCGCGTTCGCCGGGGGGCCGTTGGTCCCGTGGAGAAGCTGCTGGATGGCGGGCCGCTGCACTTCTGCCTCGACGTAGGTCCGCGGATAGAGGATCTCGAAGATCTGGATGCCGCCTTGCCCACCGCCCCCGTCCGCGCCGAAGACCCGCGAGGCATAGTTCTCCGTCGTGTGGCCGGTCGTGGTGTGGGCATAGACGCTCGCCCCTTCACCCAGCGCCCCGCTCAGCTCGGACGCAAAGGAGTTCTGCCCGCGACGCTCGCCTTCCGTGTGGCTGACCCAGTCCTCGTATGCCTCGGACTGGCCCTGATCGCGCGCCGCACTGCAGGAGAAGAGCTGCACTCGGACATCCGCCGTCACCGCACCGCGCAGGCCCGCCGCGAAGGTCTGGACACCTTCGGACGTGGTTCGCGCCGTCGTATCCGTGTTCGGTCGCTCCGTCGCCGCCCGATCATTGGTCGCACGCAGGGTGAAGCGGTTGCCGGAGTCCATGCCGATGCCGAAAGGTTCGCCGTGAGCGAAGAGCGCGAGGCTGCGGACGAGCGTCCCAGGTGGCACCGGCGACACACATTGATTTCCACAGAGCGCGAGGTGCAGCGCTTGCACGCGCTCCCCGACTTGTTCGATCGCCGTGACGCCGATGGCTTGGCCCTGGACCAGCTCGCCGGCTGCGTTCAGCCCGACGGCGCCCTGCTGTCCGGCGTACTCCGCTGCCCGTCGCTGAAACTCGGCCGCATCGGAGACACCGCGACCATACGCCGCGTAGATAGCGACGACGATCCCGTTCGGATTGGCCGCCAGGATCCGCTCTCGAACCGTCTGGGGCGCGGCCGCTGCTGCCGGCTCCGCCGCTGCGGGTGCCGCGGCCACCTGGGGGCCCATCGCCGCTTGGGCACCGCGGTCCCCAGAGGTGGGGCCGGCCTGACCGGGTCCGACGGTCCCAGCACGTTGAGCGCTCGCGCTGGCTGCGGCGGCCGGGGCTGCCGTCGGGGCGCCTAGAGAGCCGACATTGAGCGTGACGGGTTGCTCGTCTTCAGGGCGTTGACGGCGGGTCGGCTGGGTCATGGCGTGTCTCCAGTAGGACGGCGAGATCGACGGAACAGCGGAAGCTCGACCGCGGCCTTCGCGGCCCCTGCAAGTTCCCTGCCCAACGCCGCATGCGGCGCAAGCCAGCCCGAATCGGAGTGCGGGGGTTGACGACGTCCCTTTCGAGGTTGAACGTCCGGTCATGCGCGCCACGACGCTACTCTTGCTCCTCATCGCCGCCGCCCCGCAAGCTCGTGCCGGCTCACTCCCAAACCCGCTCGAGGTGTTCGGAGCCGACAACACCCCGTATCTCATCCACTTTTCGGCCGCTGGCGCCGACTTCGAAGGACAGAGCTACGTCCGAATGGGGCCGAACCGTTTCCGCACTGGTTCGCTCTCACAAAGCTGTGGCCTAGCGACTTCGGTCGCCACCCAGGTCGAGCTCGACGTCACGGTGCGCGGGGTGACGGTGACCCATCGCGAGTTCACTGTCCCGTGCCGCGGCAAGCACCAGCTTGCCTCCGTACGAGTCCGTCGCTTCGCCTTCACGCCCCAGAAGGCGCCTCTCTGCGTCAAAGGCGCCTCGACGTGGGAGCGGACCCGCGGGAAGGGCGTCGCCGCCATCGACGTCGACGATCCGTGTGACGGCTCGCTCAAATTGACATGGGCGGAGGGGCTGGCGGCGTGGGTCAGCGGTGAGCCGCCGAAGCGCGCCGCACGAGTGGCCACCCTCACGCGATGGATCGGAATCTTCGGCAAGGCCAAACTGACGGTCTCGGCAAGGCCATCGATGGAGGACTCGCCCACCCACGACGTGAAGGCCCCGAGAGCTCTCGGCCTCACCGGCTCCTTCACCGCCCGACCGTCGCGCCCGGACTCGAGCCCTTGACCGACGAGGGCCCTCCCCACCTCCAAGGCGCCTCTCTCTCCGAGGCTGCGAGCCCCACTTCGGCTGACGCGCAGCAGTTCAGCCGCGTCGTCATCGCCTTCTATGCGGCGATGGCGGTCGTCGGTCACCTCCTCGCATGGCTCACGGACTCCGAGATCAGATGGACGAACGGCGCCGCGGCCGCGGGGATCGACGTCGCCGTCGGCGCGGGCGTCGGCCTCGCCATCGTCGGTGCTACGGCCTTCGGTGAACGTCGCTTCGAGTGGGCACGACGCCTCTCGCAGCGCCTCGCGAGCAGCCTGCCTACCCTCTCACGAGGTCATGTCGCGATCTCCGCCGTGGCCAGCGGCATCGGCGAAGAGGTGCTGTTCCGAGGCGCCTTGCAGCCCCACCTCGGGCTCATTGTGACGTCCCTCCTCTTCGGCGTCATCCACGGCGGGGTGACCGGCCCCCTCCGGACCTGGGCGCTCTTCGCCACCGTCGCCGGATTCACCCTGGGCGCACTCGCCGCGGCGCGAGGTGGTATTTTGGCGCCGGTGGTGGCACACATGGTCGTCAATGGCATCAACTTGGCGAAGCTGACCGGACCCACACGCCCATGAGCGAATATCACTACGCCGCGTGGGTGGTCCTCGACCTTCGCCTGCTCGTCTTCGTCCTCTTGATCAGTGGCTTCGTGACCCTCGGTCTCGTCGTCCTCTTCTTCCGCGGGCGCCGCTGGCACGAGTGGGTCACCGCATCCATCAGCATCTTCTTCGTCATGACCGTGCTGGCGGTGTTCATCTTCAACCGCGTCGCCGCGTACCCGGTCTTCCTCATCGAGGACATCTTCCCCTTCCCGTGACCGTCCTCCTCCTCCACGTCCCCGTGGGCTTCGAGGAGGCCTATCCGCTCGCGCTCGCCACCATCGCAGCGCCCGTGATCGCGTCCGGTCATCGTGTCGAAGGGCTTGATGTCGCTCGCGTCGGGAGCGCGGGGCTGCAAGCCCGGCTCGCGCGGGGTGACGTCGCACTCGTGGGGCTCTCGGCATGGTCTCCCGGCCTCGACGCTGCCCGCGCCACCATCGCGACCGTCCGATCCGTCGCACCGAAAGTTCCTATCGTCGTCGGTGGCCCGCATCCGAGTCTCGCCCCCCACGACCTCGACGCCGACGTCGTCGTGAGAGGAGAAGCCGAGCTCGCCTTCGCCGAGATCGTGGCGACCTTCGCCCGTGGAGAGCGCCCGCCGCCGATCGTCGGCCCTCCCGCACCCCTCGATCTGGCCACCCTCCCCCTCCCGGACCGCACCGTCTTCCGGGTCCGCGACTACCACCGCGACCACAACCCACGCGGGCGGCTCTACACGCCGTCCGTGACGTCCCGCGGTTGCCTACACGCCTGCGGCTACTGCTCCGCGCCCGCGCTGTGGGGCCGAGGTCATCGGTACAGACCCGCCGAGCAGATTGTGGAGGAGTGGCGCCGGCTGCGTTACGAGCACGGCGTCGATGCCGTCCTGGTCGAAGACGACCTCTTCACGCAGCTCCCGAACCGGGTGAGCGAGCTATGTGACGCCCTGGTGGCCGCCCGCCTCGGGCTCGGCTTCGAGCTCATCAACGGCCTCCGGCCCGAAACCCTGAGCGCCGGGCTCCTCCGAGGGCTCGCCGCCGCGGGCTGCACCCGGATCGCGCTCTCCCTCGAGACCGCGTCCGAATCGGCGCTCCACGCCCTGGGGCGCGGCTCCGACCTCGGCCGCGTCTCGCGCATCGTCGCGGCGGCGCGCTCCGCCGGACTCGGCGTCACGGGCTACTTCCTACTGGGCCTCCCAGGCGAGACCGCCGCGGACCGCGAGCGGACCTTCGCGTGGGCGGACGGCCTCGGGCTGGATATGGCCCACTTCTCCGTGGCGAGCGCCTGGCCCGGCACCCACTTCGAGGGCCCGCTCAGCCCCGTCACGCGCCAGGAACGCGCGCGGCTTTACGCAAAGTGGTACATCCATCCCGTCAGAGCGCTCCGGGCCGCGAAGATGCTCGGCGTGACGCCACGTCAGCTCCCTCGAATGGCCGAGCGCCTCTGGACCTGGATGACCAAACCCTTGGAAGCACG
>JADMJS010000624.1 GCA_018780435.1 Myxococcales bacterium | reverse complement strand
AACCTCATCTTCCCGCTCTACGACCGCGGCGAGCGCTACGCCGACATGGACAAACACCGCCAGCAGCTCGAGGTCCTCGAAGCCGAGCTCCAGAAAGCCGAGAAAGACATCCGCGACGCGATCCGGACCCACCGCATCGCCGTCGAGACCGCCGACAAGAGCCTAGAGAGCGCCGCCCGCCAAACCGAGCTCGCCCGAAAGACCGCCGAGGTCATCCAGCGCGCGCTCACGGCCGGCGTCATCACCAACCTCGAAGTCGCCGAAGCCGACACCAACGTCCGCCTCGCCGAAGAGAACGAAGCCAACCTGCGCTGGCGCCGCGACCTCGCGATGCTCCAGCTGCGCCACGCGGCGGGGCTCCTCGAGGTGCCTCGCTAGAGCTTGATGATGTAGTGGAGAGACGCTGACGGCGGGGCGGTCGGGACCGGCGCGCCACCGCCCGTCGGGTTGGTCGTGAAGGGGTGCGTGTGGGCGGCGGCCGCGTCGATCGTGACGGCGTGGCTATGGGTGCCGCCGTTCTGGACGGTCACGGTGTGGGTGTGTCCGCTGGCGCTGTCGACCGAGACACTGTGGCTGTGATCGGGGGCGCTACCGAGTGAGTGCGAATGGTTGCCCGCCGAGTCGGTGGTGCCGTTCTGGGTGTCGTCGAGGCTCCACTTGCTCCCGTTGCTCCCGCGATCGACGTCCGTCGTGAGCGCGGGGCGCAGGTAGGTGTGCGAATGGCTGCCGGCGTCTCCCACCGAGTGCGAGTGGGCGCCGGCCGCGCCCGTGCTGGCCGTGTGGCTGTGGGCCCCGGCCGTCGACTCGGTCGCCGAGTGCGTGTGGTCGCCCGCGTTGCCCGAGGACGCGCCGTGGCTGTGCCCACCGGCGGAGTCCGCCGTGCCGGTGTGACTGTGGGATGGGAGCTGGTCCAGGGTCAGGCTGACGGCCTCCGCACCGAAGTTGGCACCGACGGCGCGCGCCGTGAGCCCCACCCCGGCGCCAGCGCCGACGATGGAGCGGCCCCGAAGGTCCGGGACGTTGAACGTCGTCACACCATCGCCGCCGCCCCAGGTGATTCCGACGAGGGCGAAGAGGCGCGAGTGGGTCGCCCGGCTGACGGCCGCGCCATCGCAGAGCAGCCAACCCGCGGGGGCTGCGGTCCCGGCGAAGGGAACGACGGTGCCGGGCGGGACGAGCTGATCCGCCACGCTGGCGGCCAGCGCCGCCGCGTCGACGGCGCCCGGGGCGAGGTTGTCGGATGCGACCACGTGGCTCCCGAGGGCGAGCGAGTCGTAGTTTCCGACGACGTCGCCGCCGAACTCGGTGGAGTCGGTGAGCGCGCTCGAATCGATGGCGGGCCCACACTCGAACCCACTCGCGCCGAAGAGGATGGCGTCACCGGGGCTGCAGTTCATGCCGTTCAGGCGGTCGAGGTCGAGTGTCGCGACGGCTACGTCACTCCCCTCGATACAACCGGCGCAGTCGACGTCTTCGGCGGACTCGGCCGTGCCGGAGCGGAAGGAGTGTGTCACCGTGCTGATCGGGACTCGGGCGAGCTCGACACCCCCGTCGACCGTGATTCCCACCCAGAGAGAATCGTCGGCGAAGATCCCTGCCGTGAGCGCGCTCTTCGTGCCCAGTTGGAGGGAGAACACGCCGCTCTTGATCGGAACGCCAGCGTGAGTCTCAGCCCAGACCGGCGCGCCGCCAGTCTCGTCCGAATAGAGCCGCACATCGAGACCGACGACGCCGCTCTGTAGCGCGCCTCCCGCATTCTGAAGCTGGCCCTGCAGCGCGAGCCGAGAGGGCACCGCATACGCGAACTCGCTGCCCAGCGTCGTGACCGTCATCAGCGCCAGGGTACTCGCCAGAAGTCGTCGTCTCATGCATCACCTCAGAAGCGCCCGATTGAAGGGCTCTCGGGCACTGAAATCACACGAATGCAGAGCAGTTTCGATCCGTTAGGAGTCTCGATCGCGACCATTGCAGATGGGATGAACTCCTATCAACAGGGCCGGGTGCTGTAAAGAGGCGCGCCCCACCCGAGCTCGTCGGCGGCGTTGTCGCCTCTTCTTGGGTGCCGGCGACTGAATCCTCGGCTGAGCGGAGGCGGTTTGTCGCCGACGATCAGGGACACTCTTAAGCCAACCTCCGCTGGCGCCGCGACCTCGCCATGCTCCAGTGGCGCCGCGCGGCGGGGCTGCTCAAGGTGTCCGGGATGTGACGAGTCGGACACGGGGCCGGCCTCGAGGTGTGACGATTCGCACCCAGTCTAGTTGCCAACATGGCGGCTCGGTTCCATTCGCTTGTGTAGCAGGCGAAGGATCTCGACGAGGCCGGGCTCGACCACCCTGTAGAAGATCACATGCACCGGGTCGGCGACCCGCGCTTCGTCGCTACTGGTTCGGCAGTGTCGAATGTGGAAGCTGCGAACGCCCGGAATCAGCTCGCTTCGATCCACGGTAGAGTGGCCAAGCGGGCCAGACGAAATCCGCCTCAGTGCCGCGGACAGCAGTGCGCGATAACGGGTACGTGCATTGACGCCGTGCATCACTTCGCTGGCGCGCAGGACGGTGCTCAAATCGGACTTCGCCGGTTCGGAGAGCCGATAGCGCGCCATCTCTCACCGCGCCGGCGTCGAGACGAGGCCATCGAGATAGGCGTCGAGGTTCTCGTCGTCGACCTCGTCGAACTCTCCGCGTTCGAGCGCTAAGGCCCCCGCCTTGATGCTCAGCCGCAGCTTCTCGACCTTCAACGCGTCTATTTCGCGTCGCTGCTGCAAGGCGCGGATCGCGTCGCGCACCGCTTCACTAGCGTTGCGATATTCGCCCCGGACGAGAACCTCGTCGATGAAGGCGTCCTGTTCGGGCGTGAGGTTGACGTTGCGTGTGGGCATGGACCCCCTCCTGCAGCGTTTGGAGTCTATCCGAGTTGGCAATTGATGCCAATTTGAAGTGCCGGCTCAACGCCGACGATCAGGGCCACTCCGAAGCCGACCTCCGCTGGCGCCGCCACCTCGCCATGCCCCGCGGCGCCACGCGGCGGAGCTGCTCGACGTGCCGAACTAGTCGGGCCTTGGCGGCAACGCGGAGCGGCTCACGGGGACGTAGCGGCGCTCGCCCTGCGACCACCGGTGGTACCGCGTCGGGGCGGGTGGCGCTTCCGTCGGGGGGAGGCCCCGCCAGTACGGGTAGCCATGGCGGTCCTTGACCGAGATCGCGCGCACGCCGTCGGGGTCCACTTTGTAGATGGGGTGGTCGTTCTCCAAGATGCGAGGGAGGTCTAGGACCTGGTGCTCGATGAGCTCGGAGAGGATGGGGTCTCTGGGCGCGGCGTCGAGGACGAGGGCGAAGGGAGCGCCTTTGGAGATCTCGGTCTGGAGCTGGTCGAGGCTGGCAGGATGAGGAGGGCGCCCGAGAGCAGCGGGGGGAGGGCGGCCCACGGGGCGCCCAGACGCGCGGCCGCCCGGCCGAGGACGAGCGTCAGGCCGGCCACAACGGGGTAGAGGTGGTACCAGCGCCGTTCGTAGATGCCGGGGTACACCTCGAAGAGCGGGTCGCTGGCGTCGAGGAGCGGAACGAAGGGCGCGGCGAAGGTGAGGGCGAGGAGGAGACCGCGTAGACCAGCAAACGACGGACGTTCGGGGCCTCCGAAGGCGCGCCAGAGACCGACGCCGATGGCGATAGCGCTCACGATCGCAAGCGCCGCGCTCACGGTGAACCCCGGGAGCACGGGACAGAAGACGTGGAAGAGGACGGTGGCGACCGCGTCGAGCGGATCATCGGCGAACGGAAGCGCGGCGCCCGAGTGGCCGTCGAGCGCCGAGATCACCTGCGCGGCCCGGACCGCGATCCAGCCGAGCGTCACGGCGAGGGGCCACCGCGCCCGCGTCAGGCCCGCGTGGAGCGCATCGCGCCACCGCCTATCACCGTCGCGGGCGTCGATCGTCCCGAGGGCGACCATCAGCGGCCCGAGGACGACGGCGTTCTCTCGAAAGAGCAGCGCGGTGAGTTGAAAGAGGACGACCCAGGTCGCGTTCACGCCGTGAACGAAGGCAGCGAGCGCCGCGAGGGACAGCGTCGCGAAGGGCACGGCCGTCTCCCCCGAGTGAAACCAGGAGAGCGTCTCGGCGTGAAGCGGCCAGACGAGGAAGAGCAGCGCCGCCATCCTGCCCGCTCGCTCGCCATCCCAGCGGCGGCCAAGCAGGTAGACGCTCGTCGCGGCCGCCGCGTGAAGCGCCAGGATGAGAGCGCGACGCGGGAGACACGCATCGCCGAAGAGGAGGTGGCACAGCCGTGCAAACGCGAGCGAGAGCGGGCGCACTGCCGGTGTCCCCTCCCGTTGTAGCGAGAAGAGGCGGTCCCACGTGAGCGGATGGCGCCCGTGTTCGACCAGGAACCAGTCGTCGGTCCCGAGGTAGAAGGCGTCCTTCGTCGCGATGGCCCACACGAGGCCGAAGAGGACCGAGAGCCCGAAGCAGCGCGCTGCGTTCAGTCGGTGCTCCGTGGCGCCCTTCGGCGCAGCGCGGCGCCGATGAACACGACGAGCCCGATGAAGAGCATGACCCCGGCGGGCGCGCCGCTCGTGCCGCTGCACCCCGGTGTCGCATTCGCCGCACCCGGAGGTGTGCCGTCAGCCGGATCGTCGGTGACACCGTCGAGCTCGTGCTCCTCGGCGGTCGCGTCGGGCGTCGTCGCGGCCATCGGCCGACCTTGGCCCCGGGACCAGGTCATGCCGGACGCTGCCGCCGGGAGCCGCAACGGCTCGAGCTCGAAGCGGGGCGCAGGGCAGGGTATCGTCGTACCGGCGACCATCAGCTCGAAGTTCGTGAAGACGTCGTTCGCCTGCTCCGGCATCCGAATGGGGAAGATGAAGGTCGCGAGGCCGCCGGGCGCGGTGGGATCGAGCAGCGCGACCGGCACGTCATACGAAGACCAGCCGTCCGGAGAGGCGCCCGCGACGCGAAGCGCGCTCGGTCCACCGTCGTGACCGGTCGCCGTCATCCAGGTCGCTCCCGCGGGCCACGGGGTGGCGCCGACGTTCAGGAAGGTCGCCCACACCACCGCCACCTCGCCCGGCCGCAGCGCGGGCGGCGCGGACAGGTCGATGAGCTCCGCCGCGAGCGGTGGCGCCATGGGCCCCATCTCCGTCGCGTCTTCGTCGACAGGCCCGTCACAGTCGGTGTCGAGACCGTCGCACAGCTCGGGCGACGGCGCGATCGTCTCCACACAGCTCAAGCAGCCCGCGACGCAGCGCTTCTCGCCCACCGCGCACACACCGGGCTTCCCGGTGGGACACGCGGGCGCGCCGACGGGGTTCGGGCCCGCGCAGCCCCCCCAGCCACCCCACTGGCAGTTTCCGCCACAGCCGCGCGAGTGTGTGCCGCAATCACAACAGGCTTCGGTCTGCGTCTGGCCGGGACTACACGGCCCTTGTCCATCGCAGCCGGACCATCCGCCCCACTGACAGTCACCGCCGCACCCGCGTGTTCGGGTCCCGCACAAACCACAGCCCTCCGATTGCTGCTGGCCGGGCGAACAGGCGCAGTTGACCTCGCAGTCCGTCCCTGGCGCCCCGTTGTAGCCACCTTGGTTCACCCACACGCCGCCTGAATTCCCGCAACCGCCCGCGAAGGGGTCTTTGGTCCCGCCCGAGTTCCAGCCGAAGTGCAGATGCGGACCCGTCGAGCTCCCGGAGCTGGCCGATTGGCCCAGCTTCTGCCCGCAGGAGACCTGCTGGCCGTTGCCGACCGCGATGGTATTGAGCTGCATGTGGCAGTAGATGGTCGTCGTCCCATCGGCGTGCTGTAGCTTTACGTAGTTGCCGCACTGTCCGCCACACGTATTGCCGTAGTAGCCATAGTTGGCACAGCCGTTGTTGGTCGCGATGACCTTGCCCGGCGCGCCCGCGAGGACATCGCTCCCGAGGCCGACCGGGAAGTCGCTGCCCGTGTGGCCGTTGTAGCACTTGCCGCCGCACGCGTAGTCGGTGCAGCCGGCGGCGCCGTAGTTGTGGTCGAAGCCGTAGCCGAGGCCGAGGCCCTGATGGAAGGGGCGACGAAACTTCACCGCGGCAGCCGGGGCGGAGAGTACGATCGTGAAGAGTACCAGCAGGATGGCGCGACCGACCGCGTTCATGGGGTCACCGCCCGCGCCGACAGCACGATGGACTGCCAGCCCGCCGAGGTCAGGTACTCGAGGGTGCCATCCCCGTGAAGGAAGGGCGCCCGCCCAGACTGAGTCGAGTGAACCAATGAGCCCCGGACGTCCAAGACCGCGATGCCGACTTCGGTCTCGTAGACGTAGACGTCTCGGTCGCCCAGCGCCACCGCATGTGGGGCGCTGAGGCCCGAGGGGAAGGGGACGCCCGCCACGCGCCACGGTGACTCGCCGGGGCTCGAGATCCACGCTCCGGCTTCACCACCCGAGCCCGACGCGAAGACGGCGCTCCCATTAGCGCGGCCGGGAGCGCCGCACCAGACGGGCGCGAGGGCCGTCGTGACCGCGCGGGGGGGGCCGCCCGCGCGCGTGACCTCGACGAGCTCGAAGTCAGGCATATCCCCGTATACAAAGGTGATTCGCTCGCCGTCGGGCGAGACTCCAATGGGTCCATTGGCGCCTTCCGCGACGATGCGGGGCGCGCTTTGGGGCGAGTCGAGCAGCACGAGCCGTCCGGGCGCGTCGATGACGGCGAGCCCTCCGCCGGGGAGGAGCGCCGCGTGCGCGATGAACACGTCGTCGTAGTGCCAAGGAAGACGGTGGGCGACCGGGCCGGACTCCCAGAGCGCGACCGTCGCGCGGAAGGGGGGATCGGCGTGGTCCGGCACCGCCATTCTTCGGGCGATGAGCGTCCGGGTGGCGTCGAGGCCCATGACCAGCTCGCCAGAGCGCACCACCGGACGAGCCCCGCGGCTCCCCGAATCGGGTCGCTCGAGCGCGGCCAACTCGGAGGTGGTGGTGTGCCCATTCGTCGGAGCTGCGGGGGGGGAGCTACCGCAAGCGAGGAGGCCGAGTCCCATGAGGAGTCGAAGCATAGGACGCATCAGTCACCGCCTGTCGAGATGCGGATCCGAGGGGGCCGGTTCTCGTCCGGAGAGAGGGTGAGCACGTCGAGGACGTCGTCGCCGTCGAGATCGGCGATGACGACCACCTCGGACTCATCGGCATCGAAGCCGAAGTCAGGGGTCGCGTCTTCGAAGCGTCCGTCGGGTAGGCCGAGGTACAGGCGGTCCGTGACCATCGGGCCATTGCCGATGACGACGTCGAGGCGGCCATCGAGGTCGAGATCGCCGGCGGCTATACAGCGACCGTTGACCCAGTCGATGGGCATGCCGCCGAGCGTCACGTCGAGCCACTTGCCAAAGCCGTCGCTCAGGAGGACGCGGTCTTGCTGGGCGCCGACCCCGACGAGATCGTCGTCGCCATCGCCATCGACGTCGATGATAGCCACGTCTGCCCAGGCCTGCGTGACGGACCCCGGGAGGGGCGTGAGGGCATAAGGGCCGTCGTCGCCCGACGCCGGGGCGAGGGTCGACAGCGCGAGGGTGGCGACCGTGTCGCGCAGGACCACGAGGTCCGAGACCTCGTCATCATCGAACCGGCCTGCGCCGAGATCGAAGGCGCCGTCCCACGCGTACCGCGACGGGCGACGCTCGAAGTCATCGAGCAGGAAGTCCATCACGCCGTCGCCCTTGGTTACGAGCGCGTCGAGGCCGAGGGTCCCTTTCAGCGGAAAGGCCGGGGGCTCGGCGCCGGCTGGCCTGACGAGGAGTTCGAGGGACGTGATGACTCCGAGCTCGGCGAGTGTCGGCGTCTCCGGGGTCACACCGCCGGGCCCCGCTTCGGGCGTCCACGCGGGGAAGCCGGGGGTCGTCACGAGCGCGAAGTCGCTAGCGGGAGGCGAGAGTGGTGGGCTGAGCAATGACGCAGTCGATCCCACGAGCCGGAGCTGCACGGTCACGGGCGAGCCGTCGCCCGCCAGCCAGAGCTCGATCGCGCCGAAGTCCGGGGCGGCGTCGAGTGTCGCCGCGCCGGCCCCGCCGTCGGTGCTGAGCGGGAGGACGAAGCGCGCTTCCGGGCCCGCGGCGGTGAGCTCGAAGTGGAGCTCGGCGCCCGCGGTGCCGTCCGCGACAGCGCCCGTCGAGCGCATGAGCGTATTGACGGCTGACGGGTCGGCCGAGCTGGCGGCGCCGAGGGTCAGGAGCGCCGGGTTCTGGGGAGTCACGGCCGAGGCCGGCACGAAGTGGCCCTTGCCATCCCCGACGTAGACGCGGAGTCCGCGAGGGCCCGCGCCGCTCTCGGAGGCGTCTTCGAGGATAGCGAGGTCTGTGAGGCCGTCGCGGTTCAGATCGAGGGCCGTCATGGCGACGCAGCGGCCTGCGCGCTTCGGGAACGCGCCCGGCTTCTCGACGAGGCCTGTCGCGCTGGTCGCGAAGAGGAGCTCCCGGGAGCCGGCGTTGCACACGGCCAGCTCGTCCGCGCCGTCGCCGTCGGCGTCGAGGCGGACGAGCGCAGCGACCGGGCCGCGCCCGCCCGGAACCACCGGGAGCGGGTCTTCGATGGGCGAGGGGATCTCAAGCCGCTTCAGGTGGCCCACGCCGTCGTTTCGCAGGACGCGGAGCCCGTCCGCGGTCGCGACGACGAGATCCGTGTCCCCGTCCTGGTCGACGTCAATGCCTTCGGCGTCTCTGATGTCGCCGCCGAGGGGGGCGTCGGAGGAGTCCTCCGGCGCTTCGGCGAAGGCGAGCTCGATCGGCAGCACCACCAGATTCGGCGAGACGGTGAGCGATCCGAAACCCGGTATGGTCACGATAACGTCAGCGGGGCCCGCCACGAGCGTCGGGACCCGAACGGTGAGCCCGTCCGAGGTCTCGGTCAAGACCGTGGACGTCACCCCACGGATCGAGACGGTCGCCGCTGGCGTGCCGTCGATATCGAAGCCGGTGCCTGTCAGCGTCAAGGTCTGGCCACCGCGGGCCGAGACGGCGAGCGGCGACATGTCCGTGACGGCGAAGGTCGTGGCCACGATGTCGGGCTCGCTCACGGAGTCCTCGGCGCCCGAAATGTCGCCCTCGGCGTCCGGCTGGCCCGGGGTGTCGCCGTCGGTGTCGAGCCCAGTGCCGTCGGCGGCGGTGTCGTCTGCCGACAGGACGTCGTCACCGGTCGATGGGGCGTCGCCCACCGCCGTCGCGTCGTCGTCGCCGCTCGTGGCGTCCGCGCTTCGGCCGCCGCCGCAGCCCGCGAGCAGGACAGCGGCGACCCAGGCGTACCCCGGTCTCCCCGTCATGGCCCCACCTCGCACGCGTCGCCGATGCCGTCGCCGTCGCTGTCCTTCTGGTCGGGATCGTGCACGAGCGGGCAGGTGTCGCAGGCGTCGGCCGGATCGGCGTTCAGCTCGGCGACGACGTCTTCGCAGACGAGGCCACGCGGCTGACTGCACGGCAGGTCGTTCCAGAGGTCCCCGGCGGTCGGGTCGGCCGGGATGAGCTCGACGCAGTGTTCGCCTCCCGCGTTGTCCGGCTGCCCGTTGCCCCAATCGGTGTAGGGGACGGGGGTGCCGGTCGAGTCGACCCAGTTGCCTTCGCTGACGGCATCGGACGCGTCGAACCACGTACGTCCGCTGCCGAACGACACGACGTACGTCTGTTCGTCCATCGAGGCGAAGCGGGCGAGCTGCGCGCCGCGCTTCTGGCACCAGTCGAGAGCGGCGCCTTGAGTGAGCGCGAGCTGGGGACAGTAGAGGTAGGCGCGGGGGCCGAAGCCGCCCTCGAAGTCGGTCGGCGAGATGTGCAGCGTGCAGCCGGTCTTGGCGGCACAGGACTCGGCCGAGGTGCACTGAAAGTGCGGGACGTCCGTGTTCTCTTGCAGCGGATCGTAGTCGTCCGGGCAGAAGTCGAGCTCGGACGGGAGGCCGTCCGCGTCGGGATCGATGAAGGGCAGGGGATCCCATGCGCGAAGGAGCGTCGGGCTCACCTGTCCGGCACTCGCGACCACGAGGTCCGGGTCGAAGTCGCCGTCGGCGTCGAGGGCGGCGATGCGCTGCGGCACGGGGCTGCCGGCGCGCGGGAGGATGAC
Organism: Myxococcales bacterium; assembly: GCA_018780435.1. Classification (GTDB taxonomy): domain Bacteria; phylum Myxococcota_A; class UBA9042; genus SXOO01. The sequence continues at coordinate 7,605 of JADMJS010000624.1, read as the reverse complement.
GCCGCTGTAGTCGAAGAGGCGTCCCGTGCCGTCGTTGCGAAGGACGATGGGCCCGCTGGTGGCGAGCGCCACGAGGTCCATGGCGCCGTCGACGTCGAGATCGACGGCCCTCAGCGTCGTCACGGACGCCGAGGGCCCGGCGACGGCGAGAGAGGACTCGTCGGCGAAGGTGCCCCCTTCGTTCACCCAGAGCTGGGTGCCCTTCGGTCCGATGAGGGCGAGATCGGGCAGTCCGTCGCCGGTGAGGTCGGTCGCGGCGACCCGCGCGCCGTCGCCGCCGACGGGGAGGCTGCCGGCGGGCGCGTCGACGAAGGATCCGAAGCCATCGCCGAGGAGGAGGCGACACGGGCCGCCCGCGCGGGTGACGACCACGTCGCCGTCGCCATCGCCGTCGACATCGGCGACCGCGAGGTCGAGCGGGACCGAGCTGAAGGTGAGCCCCGTCACCGGTGGGGAGAGCGCGCCCGCGCCGAGCCCGGCGATGATGGCCAGCGACGTCGCGCCGCCCGGGCTCTGTCGCAAGTACACGACATCGGGCTGATCGTCGTCCGTCACATCGGTGCAGACCGCCGCGTAGGCGCCGAGGTCCACGGTCCCCGTCGCGGCGGCGAGGGTGTCGCCGGCGTGGAGCCGGAGGCCCGTGCCGGCGCTGCCGTCCACCCAGGGATCGGCGTCGCCATCGCCGTCGAAGTCGGCGGCACAGGCCGCGTCGATAGTGCCGAGCACCGTCCCTGGCGCACCGTCCTCGCCGGGGAGCAGCGGCGGCGGTTCGCTCCAGAGCTGGGTGAGTCGCCCGTCGGGGGTGGGCCCGAGGAGCGCGGCACCGGAGACGCCGAAGCTCGCGAGCCGGTGGCCCGTGGTCGTCTGGAGGGGGACGAGGTGCTCTACCGGCGCGGCGTCGACTTGGCCTGGGACTTCGACTAGCCGCAGCTTCGCCGGCGAGATCCCGACGTATCGAAACGCCCGCTCGAGGGCCGCGGAGCCCGTCGCGTTTCGGACCGTGACGTCGACGAGGCCCCCGACCAGCGAGGCGGGGACTCGGACGGACAGGCTGGCCGGGCCGGAGGCTTCGATGAGGGCGGCCCGGCTACCAAAGTGGACCTCGGTCGCGGCGCCGAGCCCGGCGCCCGTGATGGCGACGATGGCGCCGCCCCGGAAGGTCCCTTCTGCGGGCTGTATCCCTGCGAGGACGATGCCGCCCGTGGTGTCCGGATCGGCGGGCACGTCGGGCGTCACGTCGGGTGCGACGGGGACGTCGGGGAGACCTCCCGCATCGACGTCCGGGGTGTCTACCGGATCGACGCCATCGAGGTCGACGTCAGTGGCGACGACGATATCCGGCGTAACGTCGTCGGTGTCATTCGTAATGTCCGTGGCCGTGGCCACGTCGGTCCCGTCCGTCGCCGCGTCGTCCGGCTCGCTCGATTCCGTGTCTTTGCTGCGCGAGCTGGCGCTGCAGGCGAGGGCCGTCGTGACGCACACGCCGATGACCGCGCTGGTGAACCGACGCTTCAACCCGCGACCTCGAGGATGGTCACGGCGCCGAGCCCGCTGTCGGGAGCGTCGATGTGGGTGACGCGGAAGGAGCGGCCCGAGACGATCAAGGTCGAGCCGAGGTGGACTCGGAGGTCGAAGTCGTCGTCCTCGTCGCCCATGACGGCGAGCGTGGCGCGTGGTCCGCGACGGCTGAAGCCGCGGTCGTCCGTCCACTCATCGTTCCAGATGCTGTGGACACCGACTCGCACGCCCGCAAGCTCGCCGACCGCCGTCTCCGTGATAAGGACCTCGCCCATCGACATCGCCATCGCCCCCACGCGTCGCCCCCGACGCTATTACCGCGATGGTACCGAAAATCGCGCGTTCGCGGCACCAAAGTGCGGCCTCGCCCGTGGGAAATGGTCCTCGGACCCTGCGGTTCAGAGGCAGTTCGTCTGGGCGCGAATGTGCGGGACCGCGCCCGCGGGGATGGACGGCACCGACGAGACGGAGAATCGTTCGGGGAAGAGGCCCTGAGTGGCGTATTCGACGTCGATGTACCACACGATGTTCGGGGGCGCGGCGGGGGCCACGGCGCCGTAGAGCCCACCGCCGTAGGGCTCGAGGTCGACGGCAGCCCACAGGAACGTGTCGTCGACACTGAACCAGAGCTTCACGCTCTCCACGGTGAACGTCGAGATGGAGGTGTCCACCGTGGCCGCGGCGACCGTGCCACCGAAGGACGGTGTCAGGGTGCCGACCGGGAGGGTGGGGAGGGCCGCGTAGGTCGGGTCCATGCCGAAGACGTGCCGGAACTGGGCGCGTTGGGCGCCGCGGGCGCGAAGGTCCGCACGGGCTTCGATGGTCCCGGCAGACTCGCCGCCGCTGACGGAATAGCAGCCGTGATCGAAGTTGGCGGCGAAGCTCGTGCGACGGGTCGCCAGTGGGCCGATCGCGTTCCACGTGGCGAGGTGTGCGGTCAGAGGGAAGAACTCGTCGCTCGACCCATTGACCATGAAGATGTTGGCCGTGGTGCTCCCGAGCAGGTTGACGGAGTCGATGGCCTCGAGCAGTCGCGTCCATTCGAGGCTCGCCGTGGTCAGGTTGGCAGCCGTGAGCAGGCCGTGTTGCCACGCCGTGGGGGAGAGGGTGGCCGTGGCCCACCCGCCCGTTCCGGAGAGCGGCACGGCGGCGTCGATGCGGTCGTCGACGGCGGCGGAGATGAGGGTGATCACGCCGCCGGCGGAGAAGCCGGTCATGCCGAGTCGGGTGGCGTCCACGTCGGGGAGGGTCTCGAGACACGTCAAGCCGCGCATGGCAGCGACGGCGTGGCCCCAGAACCAGCTCTCGCGGACGTCCGTGAGGGTGTCGAAGAGTCGGTAGCCGCCCTCATGGCCCGCCCCGAAGCCCTCCGAGGTGTTGTTGGGCTCGGTGCCGCCGCCGGGGCCGGTGAACGCGAGTACGGCGGCGCCGGTAAGCGCGGCCACTCCGGTCGCGTGGTCGGCGGTCGCGAAGCCGCCGAGGCCGTGCGCCTGGACGATGCCGGGGAGGGTCGCGCTCACGAGAGCGGGACGCGCGTAGAAGGCCCGAATCAAGATGGGGTGAAGCACGCCGTCCACCGACTCCCACGACACGTAGCTCACGTCGTGGACGGACACGAGCACGCCGTCTTTCAGCTCGGTGCGAGGGTTCGTGAGCGTGCAGGCGATGGTGGTCTGGTCGCGGATGAGCGTCGGGTCGAAGACCGGCACATCTGCACCGTCCGTCGCCGAGTCGGGGGGCTCCGCGACATCGCTCTCGGTGATGTCGGGATCGCCTCCCGCATCGTCATCGGGACCGACGTCCGTCTCGGCCGGGCCGTCCGTTTCCTCGACGTCGCTGGGCAGGACGGGGACGTCTTCGCTCGCGATCGAATCGGCGGGCTCTGGGGTGTCTTCGGGCGACGTGTCCGGTGCCGCCCCATCCGAGTCGTCACCATCCGAGTCGTCACCGTCCGAGTCGTCACCGTCCGTGGCGCTGGCTCCGGCGTCGCCGCTATCCCCGTCGAGGTTCACCCCGACGTCGACGAGCCCCTGGGCGTCGATCCGCGTGTCCTCGGGCACGGTGTCGCCGCCGCCCGAGCCGCACGCGGCCGCACCGAGCGCCAGCGCCAGGATAGGGCCCCACGGGATCGTCGCTTGGCGTCTACTCACAGAGAGCCCCTTGCTTCAGGTCGACCAAGTTCTTGAGCGCTTCATAGAGCCCGGTCACATCCGTAAAGTCCAGCGCCACCGACTCACCGCCGCCCCAATCGGCGATGATCGCGTTGTCGACGCTGCGCCCCGAGGCGTCGACGACGTGGACTCGAAAGGTCAGGGGGAGCTTGTCGTAGCCCTTCACGTGGTTCTTGCCGAGGCCATCGGTGAAGGGCAGATCCGGAAGCACACAGGTGCCCGGGCACGGAGTCGGGAAACCACAGTAGTAGTCCGGGCAGTCGGTGTTACCCGTGCAGACGTCGAGCGACGCGAGGCAGCGCCCGTCCGGAGCATCGCTCTGGGCCGGCACGCACAGGCCTGCGTCGCACGTCGCGCCGCTCGCGCATTGAATGTCGGCGGTACACCCGAGGCCATACCGAAGCCGCTTGGCCTGTACCCAGGGGTGGAAGAAGTCGTTCTTGTCCGGCGCGGCGGTCTCTTCGCCATCAGTTACCAATATTATTACGTTCTCTCGGCAGTGCGCCAGTGGGTCAATGCAGTGCTTTGGGTGTGGCCCCGCGGGGTTGTCGACACACCGGTGATCGGGCGAGGTGCGGCAGTCCTCGTCCGAATCGCAGGGCTTGTATTGGATGAGCATATGCAGGCGCAGGTACTCGGACGCGTAGAAGAGCGCGCGCCCGAGTGGGGTGCCGCCGACGGCGCGCAGCTCGGGATCGGTCAAGGTTTGGCACTTCCCACCAGCACAGATGTTCGAGGGGCAGTCGGGGTCCCAGCCGCAGTTTTGGCCGGAGGGGGAAATGGACTCCTCGAAGTCGACCCATTCATTGAGGGCCGCGACGTCGGTGTCGCCCGTGAGTGGGTCGAAGGGCACGCACACCACTTCGTCCATCGCTTTGTCGAACCACGACTGCTGAACTTCGTGGGCGCCGCTGTCGCCGGACATCACGCTGAGCGACTCGGTGTACCCAGACGAGCAGTCGACCAAGCCCGACCCGGAGCTCGGGAATCGCTGCAGAGAGACACGGGCGCCGGTCACGACCGACGTCTCGAAGAGCGCCTGCAGAGCAAGCTTGGCGTGGGCGAGGCGGCTCATGGGCGCCTCGACGTTCTCGCACGCTGGGAAGCCGATGCCGTCGCAGGGCAAGAGCTGACAGGAATCGGTTGGATCGGCGGGGAAGGCCATGGAGCCTGACGTGTCGACGACGAGCGCGACGTTGGGCTTCACGCGTACGCACGAACCGTCGAGGCAGCCGTAGCCGTTCTGACAGGGGTAAGGGAGCAAGGAGATGCCCGCCGTGTCGCAGACGTAGCGGCTCGCGCCTTGGCAGAGCGTGGTCTCGGGCTCGCAGATCGTGGGCACACATGCGTCCGCAGCGCACACGGCGCCGTCGCCGCACGGCGTGAGGTCCCACGCCATGCCGGTGTCGTTACACCGCTCCTCGGTGGCGGGATCGACGCACCGCGAGAAGCCCGGGTTGCAGATGATGGGGGGCGACGACTCGTCGGCGTCGTCGGCCGCGTCATTCGCCGTGGGTGTATCGCCGTCGTCGCCCGTGGGCGCGATGTCCTCCGCCCCGTCGGGCGGCGCGGTGTCGTCGTCGCCCGTGGCGCCGAGGTCGTCACTCGGACTCGCGTCGGTGGCGTCGTCCGGCGCCGCGCAGGCCAGTGAAAGCGCGACAGAGAGCATGAACCAAAGAGACGTAGAGCGACGGTGGAGCTCGGTGACAAGGCGCATCCCGCGAGCATAGCAGGACGGCCTCGGGAGATCAGTCGACCACCATCTGGGCGGTCGGCACGTCGCGCTTCGGCGCGTCCTCTCGCCCCTGCCCGATGGCGCCGCTGGGCTTCGGTCGCGCGGCCGTCAGGCGGCCGATCTTTCCGGCGACCGTCGCCGTCAGCGCCTTCATTCCCTCCTTGGCGAGCGCAGTGCGCTTGTCCGCGATGAGCTGATCGTGGGCGTAGACGAACTCCCAGGTGCGCTCTTGCACCCGCTCGAACACGGTGAAGAGCAAGGTGCCGGTTCGGACGTCGAAGAGCGTCGCCTCCAGGACGCCGGCCACCTCCATCGTCGTCTCTGGCACCATGAGGCCACCGATGATGGTGAGCCAGAGGGCGCCGAGGCCGTTGGTCCACGTCGCGTCGACGAAACGCTCGCGGTAGAGCAGCAGGTATTCACAGCGGTAACGTGCCGCAAGCTCCCGCAGCCCCGCGACGCCTGAGTCCGTCGGCCAATCGGTCGAGACTTCGGTCACGACTTCGAAATGGCCCGTGTTCTCGAGCGACGTGGCCAGCGCGCCCGTCGTCCCAGCGAGGGGGACCTGGTAGTCGGTCCGGTAGGCGTCGGCGACTCGGACGACGCCGATGCGGGAGCGCTCTTCGAGAAAGACCGGGGCCGCGAGGATGTCCCGGAGAGCGTCTTCGCCGAGCGTCGGCATCTCATCGCGTTTGAAGTGGTCGCGCGTCAGGGGAGCCGGGGCCGCTGGCAAGTTCAGTGCCGGCATCTCCGCCCGCAACGGTGCCCGGCTGGCCGCGCAGCCGGCGACGAGCGCCGGTACGAGGAGGGCGGTGGCGATGGCGGTCAGGACCAGCTGCCGTCTCGCGGGGCTGACGGTGGTCATCTCATCGGCGGGGCGCTGTGAAGAGGCGGAGGCGAAGAAGGTCGAGACGGACATGGTGGCTCCTGTCGGTGGTCCTGGGCGTCGGCACTCAGCCGCGATGGGCGGCGTGGCGTCGCACAGGGACACAACGGAGACAGGGCGCCCGGCTTACACCGTTCAGGGCGAATTTGTGTGGGGGGAGGAGGAAGGTGCGGGTGGGCCTGCAGGGGCAGGACGACGCGTCCCGGCAGGACCGGGGCGCGCTCCGGTCTACTTCTTGGGGAAGTACTTCGCGATGATGGGCTTGAAGGCCTCGGGCGAGAAGCCGGAGGTCGGCTCGAACTTGCGGCCGTTGATGTAGACCGTCGGCGTACCCTCGAGGCCCGCCGCCTGGCCCTCGGCCATGTCCTTCTCGATCATGGCGCCGAGCGCCGGATCCTTCACGTCGGCTTCGAACTTGGCCATGTCGAGGCCCAGCTCCTGTGCCCACGTGCTGAACTTGTCAGCGGCGAGCTCCTGTTGGCTAGCGAAGAGCTTGTCGTGCATCTCCCAGAACTTGCCTTGGCGGTGCGCCGCGAGCGCCGCGGTGGCGGCGGGCTTGGCCTGTTCGTGGAAGCCCAGCGGGAAGTTCTTGAAGACGACTTTCACACGACCAGCGAGCTCGGGGTCGGCCACGAGCGCCTTGAGGGGCGCGCCGACGCGCGAGCAGAAGGGGCACTGGAAGTCGCTGAACTCCACGATGACCACATCGCCGTTCTCCGCACCGAGGAAGGGGTACCCATCGAGCGTGAACGTGTTGACCTTCGGGTCGAGCGGTTCCCACGAACGACCGTCCTTGATCGTCGCAGCGTAAACCTCGGCGGCCGGGGTCCCGGCGGCGATCTTGGCCTTCGCTTTCCCGAGCTCTTCGTCGATGAGCTTCTTGAACGCGTCCAGTGGCACCGCGCCTACGAGGTTGCGGCCGTTGATGAAGAAGTTCGGGGTGCCACGGGCGTTGACCTGGCCAGCCTGCTCCATGTCCTTGTCGATCGCCGGCTTCGACGTCTGCGCCGCGATGTGGGCCTTCCACTTGGCGATGTCGAGGCCGAGCGCCACGGCGTGGGCTTCGAGCTTGGCATCTTCCAGGTCCTGCTGCTCCGCGAAGACCTTCTCGTGGTATTCCCAGAACTTACCCTGATCGTGGGCGGCCATGGCGGCCGCGGCGGCCGGGAGCGCGCGATTGTGGAAGGGCAGCGCGTTGTTCTTCCAGACGATGCGGACATCGTTCGGGTAGGTCTCGCGGACCTGCTTCAGCGTGTCTTCGACGCGCTTGCAGAAGGGGCACTGGAACTCCGAGT
>JADMJS010000546.1 GCA_018780435.1 Myxococcales bacterium | reverse complement strand
GCTTGCGCCCGCCGTCCAGGAACTCCAGAGCCGCGCACTGCTCGAAGCGGACAAAGAGCACGTTGGACGTGAGCACAAACTGCGTCAGCTCGCCGTCCGCGTCGGTCGTCACCACGCACGACGCGTAGGTGGCGGTGAACACTGCGTCGACGCCGCCGCCCGTGATCGTCACGCTGCACGCGCCGAGCTCAGACGCGTCGAGGCTGCTCGCCAGCTCGTCGCCGCCGTTGAACTCGACGCACACCTGACCGCCGCCCTCGAGCGCGATGCCGTACGTGCCGGCCAGGCAGGTCGTCGCTGCCTCGGCCGTGTCGCAGACGCGCGTGATCTTGAACACCTCCGTGCCGCGGAACTGGTCGGTGGCACGAAAGAGGACGACGCCGTCGACGACCATACCGGCCAGCGGATTCGACGAGGACGTTCCTGGATTGATGTCCTCGACCAACACCGTGCCCGCTGCCGTGCCGTCCGTGCGCCACAGCTCACGACCGAGCGCGGTCGTGGACGCAGACAAATAGGCCACGGCGCCGTCGACGGCGACCAGGAGCGGACCTGAAGAGCTGGTGCCTGGGTTGATGTCTTTGACCAGCGCAATCGGCGCAACGTCCGAGTCGACGATGAACAACTCAATGCCAGTGACAGGGAGCGCCGTCTGCGCCCCCACCAACACGCCGCCGCCGAACGCCACCAGCAAGGTGTTGCTGGCGATGCGGACGCCGCCGCCAAAGTTCAAATCCGGCACGATTTCCGTTGTGCCCGGGCCCTGGCTGCGCCACAATTGGCGAACTGCGGCACCATTGGCGAAAAAGTAGACGAACGAGCCCGCCACGACCAAGTTGGTCGGGTCCGAGGACGCGGACAAGTCCTCGACGACCAAACTATTGGTGCCGACGTTGAAGATGGCGAGCTCGACGCCCGCGGGCGACACAGCCAACGACGCCGCGAAGAAGAGCTGGTCGCCCAGAACGGCGATGGTGGTCACGCTGGTCACAACCGTCACGATGGGAGTGGCGAGCGAGACCGCGGTGCCCTGCAGCTTGTGCAAATGGCGGCCGGTTGCGATGGTGGCGAAGAAGAAGACGTCGGTGCCGACGGCCGTGAAGCCCGACGGGTTGGAGCTGCCGGTGGGGTTGATGTTGCTCACCAAGCTGATGGTGCCGCCCTCGAACGAGTACAGCTCTCGGTCGCCACCAACGATCGCCGAGAAGAGCAGCTTGTTGCCGATGGCGGTGAGAAACTGCGGCGAGCTGCCCACTGAGCCGGGCACAAGGTCGAAGACCTCCTGCGTGCCGCCAGGTGTGCCGTCGCTCGTCCACAGCTCGACGCCGTTGACGCCGTCGTTGGCTGCAAAGTAGACGCGGCTGCCCATCACCACGAGCGACTCGCTGACGGCGATGCCGCTGCCGGCGATGTCCTTGACGAGCTCGACCGACGAAAATGCTGTACCGATCGACGTCGTGCGGTACAGCGCTCGGCCGAGCGCGGCCGTCTCGGCGTGGAAGAGGACCGTGCTGCCGATCGCCGCAAACCCTCGCGGTGATGAACTATCCGTGATGAACGACACAGCGATGAGGTCCTTGAGCTGCGTGCAGCCGGCCGACGCGCCGTCGGTCACCCAGAACTCCTCGAGGCCCGTCGTCGGCGACCGGGCGACAAAGTACACGCGCCCAGCGGCCGCCGAGAGCGTCGGAGTGTTGATCGTGCGGGCGTCGCACAAGGGCGTGACCGCGTTGGTGGCGTCGACCGCGTGCAGCGAATCCGTCGTGCTGGTGTCGCGCACGATCACCTTGGTGCCCGCCGCGGCCAACACCGCCGGCGGCGACGCAAACGTGTGCAACGACACGGCTGCGGCCCCGCTGTCAGACTCGAACAGTCGGCTCCCCGAGACGAAGTAGATCGTCGTGTCGACCACCACGGGCCGAACGGAGGCCAACGGCACCGCCGCCAGCCGCGCCGCGTTGCCGCCGGTCACGTCCGAAGCGTACGGTTCGACGGCCACACCCCCGTTCGTCGCTCCAAAGAACAAGCGCGCCGGCGTGCCAAACGTCGTCAAGAGCTGGAGCGAGCTCAATCCGGGCGTGCTGACGATGACCGGCGAGCCGGTCATCAAGGCGGTGCCGATCGAGGCCAGCTGGGCGCCGTCGTGCATGAAGACCTGGCTGCCCAGAATCGTGAACTCGCGGGCGGAGAAGCCGCTGAATACGAGCGTCGTGGTGGCGACGCCGTCGCTCTTGCGCAAATTGGTCCCGTCAGGGAACAACAGCTGCGTGCCGCCGACGCAGATGCCCCGGCCAGGATCGGCGGTCGCACTGATCAGCCCCAAATTCACGACGGAAAAGCCATCAGTGGCGTGGAGCGTGTTGCTGTTGGCGCGGAAGAAGACGCGGCCGTTGCAAGCCGCAAACGCAGAAGAAAAGTCCGTGCTGACAGCACCAGGTAGAAGATTCGCCACGAGTGTGACCAGGCCCGTCGACAGGTCAAACTTGAAGAGCTCGTTGCCGGTGGCGGGCGTCGACGCCGAGAACAGCAACAGCGACGTGCCCAGCGCGGTCAGACGTTGCGGAGTCGATGACTCGGGGCCCGGATTAATGTCGAACACGAGCTCCTGACGATGATGATGGCAACAACACAGCAGGTCATCGTTAGCTGGACGGTTGGAAAGTGCGCGATGCTCACCATGCCGCCGGCGGGCGTGTGGCGGTAGAGCTCTTCTCCGAGAGGCCCGCGGGCCATCATGTAGACGGCGCCGCCGAGTTCGACGAATTCGGTGGCGCTTTGGGCGTTGTTTGAGAACGTCGCCTCGATGTCGTCGACGAGGCTGACGATGTCGACGGCGCCGCACGCCGCCACGAGCGCCAGCAGCAACACAATGAACATCAGAACTGAATTCGCCACGATGCCTGGTCAGACTCCCACTTCCCTCTTTTTTTCTTTTTGATGATTTTTTTGATGATTTTTTTTCCCGTTGTTGAGCGAGGGGCGTCCCAGCGCCGTCTGCCGGTCACGCACGCCTCTCTCTCTCTCTCTCTCGCACGGATGGCGTCGACAGGCTCACGGCCCAGCCGAGCCACCGCGACGCGCACCTCGGCGAACCAAAAACAAGAGAGGAAAAAAAAGAAAAAAAAAACTCAACTCTTGTCCCAGCAACGAAAGATGGCGAGCAGGCATGCCGAAACGGTCGCAGCATCAATTTGGCGACGCGGCGTCGCCTCCTGCCGCCGCTGCACGCGCTGTGCTTTTTCCTTTTTCCCGATTTCAATCCGCTCACTCTCTCAATTACTCTTACACAATTAATGTCTTTTTGCATCCTCTTCATCGACTACTCGATCAACTGGTCCAACGTGATCAAGAAGAACGCGAAACTGG